>JALFJR010000058.1 GCA_022775005.1 Parabacteroides sp. | reverse complement strand
ATGGCACGAGGGATCCACCTCTTCCCATTCCGAACAGAGAAGTTAAGCCTCGTCACGCCGATGGTACTGCGTAACAGTGGGAGAGTAGGTAGCCGCCGTTTTAGGAGGGAGTCAGTCCGAAAGATTGACTCCCTTTTTTGTGTCTATATGTTAGGTTATAACGGTAGAATACCTATTTTTGCAGCCTAAATAAATACAAATTGATATTAGTAGAGTTATGGATACAATTATTCCTTTTGCGTTATTGTGTTTCACTTCATTTTTTACGTTGACAAATCCATTGGGTACAATGCCTGTGTTTCTAACCATGACTAATGGATTGGGGGATCAAGAACGGCGTCATATTGTCAAGCGTGCAACTATTATTTCGTTTGTGATTTTGATGGCTTTTACCTTTTGCGGTCAGTTTTTGTTTAAATTCTTTGGTATTTCCACCAATGGATTCCGAATCGCTGCTGGTATCATTATTTTAAAGATTGGCTATGATATGTTGCAAGCACGCTATACGAATACCAAATTAAAGGATGAGGAAATCAAGACTTATGCAGATGATATTTCTATCACTCCGCTTTCTATTCCGATGTTGTGTGGACCTGGAGCTATTGCCAATGGTATTATTTTGATGGATGATGCGCACACATGGCCGTTAAAAGTGACGTTAGTCGGAGTGATTGCATTGGTCTATTTGCTGACCTATATTATCTTGCGGCTATCTACACGTTTGGTGCATGTAATAGGTGAGACAGGCAATAACGTGATGATGCGTTTAATGGGATTGATTTTGATGGTGATTGCGGTCGAGTGTTTTGTGGGAGGTGTGAAGCCGATTTTGATTGACATCTTGAATCATTGATGTGTCATAGGATTAGGGCATAAAGAAAGCCCGTATGTCTTTCTTTTTCGATAAGGACATACGGGCTTCCTTTTATTATTGATAACGGACAGCTGTACCTGCCGCTGTTACCATTAGCATGCTTCCATTGGCTCCAACGGTCTCATAATCGAGGTCAATGCCTATGACCGCATTGGCACCCATGCGAGCCGCTTGATCGCTCATCTCTTGTAGCGCACTTTCTTTTGCCTCTCTGAGTACACTTTCGTAGGAGCTAGCACGTCCGCCAACGATGTCTCGGATGCCAGCGAAGAAATCTTTGAACAGGTTGGCCCCGATGATAGTCTCGCCAGAGACGATGCCAAAATACTGTGTAATTTCTCTACCTTGAATATTGGGTGTTGTTGTTAGTAACATAGCCATTTCTATTTATTATTGATGTGTATCACTCATTGTGAACTCTAATTTACCGCCTTGGATCAATTCCTCGTGTGTGATAAAAGGTTTGTCGAGTGGTTTGCTGTTCCATTTCACCTCTTTCACATATTTGTTAGCTGCAGTGTTATTGTGCACCAGGATCTCTAATGTGCCCTTTTGCATAGGTAATGTTGCTTTCTCTACGATCGGACGTCCCAAAGCGTAAACCGGAATACCCGGACAGACCTGATAGAGGCCGATTGCGCTTAATACATACCATGCGGACATTTGTCCACAATCCTCGTTGCCAATGATTCCGTCAGGCAAGTTGGTATAGAAGTTGCGCATGATAAAGTCTAAGTAGCCCTGTCCCTTCCAAGGCGAGTCTGTCCAGTTGTAGAGATAAGCCATGTGATGACTTGGCTCATTACCATGTGCATACTGGCCGATCAAGCCGGTGATGTCTCCTGAGGCTTCAGCGCCATCAATCTGAGAAGAGGTAGTGAACAGCGTATCCAGGCGAGTCTCTAACTCCTGCTTGCCTCCGATAGCAGCGATGAAGTTATCCATATCATGGGGAACAAAGAAACTCCACTGGAACGCATTGCCCTCGGTGTAGTCACTCTTCATGTGGGCGGAATAACGAGGATTGAACGGGGTGCGGAAAGAACCGTCTGCCATAATCGGACGCATCATCTTTGTCTCCGGATCCAGGTAACGCTTATAGTACTCGCCTTTCAGTCGATAGGTTTCCGCTAACTCTTGGTTGCCTGCTTGACGAGCTATTTCTGAGATACACCAATCATAGTAGGCCATCTCCACACCCCAAGAGACAGACTCCGCTACTGAATCCGCAGGCACAAACCCTAACGTCTCTTTGAAATAGGGATGATGCGTGATCAGATCTAATTCGCGGGTGCCTTTGAATTTGGCCGCTAAGTCATCTCGATAAACTGAGGAACGAGCACCGGCCTCCGCCCAAACATTCAGATCGTCGGAAACCAGATTCTTTGCGACCAGATCCGCCAAGACTGAAACCGCCGGATAACCTACCATACATCCCGTATAGCTGGATGCTAACGGCCATTTGGGAAGAATACCGCCTTCCCGGTAACCTTGTACCAAAACCTCGCCCCAATCCGCTGCTAACTCAGGTTGGATAAGCGTCATCAACGGATGTAGTGCCCGGAAGGTATCCCACAAAGAGAAGACGGAGTAGTTTACATAGCCAGCCGGAGCGGTGTGCACCTTTTTATCCATGCCTATATAACGTCCGTCCACATCTTGATAGACGAAGGGGGCGATGTAAGCATGGTACAATGCGGTGTAATAGTTCTTCATCACTTCTGGCTCTGCCTCGATTTGGATGCGATTCAATGCCTTATTCCAAACCTCTTTGGAAGCCTTACAAGTGGCCTCAAAATCCCAACCGGGAAGCTCTGCCGCTAAATTTTTCTCTGCGCCATCCGTGTCAACAACTGAAAGAGCCACTTTCGCATATAGCGGTTGGGTGCTCTCTGCAAACTTGTAGTGGAATTTCAGGTCTTCTGCCGTGTTGAGCCGGAGGAAGAGCGAATCGCTACGCAATTGCCCACCGATATACTGATAAACGGTCTCGATCGGCTCAGAGAAGGCGATGCGGTAGGAAACGGTGTGGAAATGGGCCCATCCTTGCGTTTGGATCGTACCCTCCACGATGGAGTCATTTACGAAAAGATATTCGTTATTGACCAAGCGATGTCCCCAGTTGGGCTGTAGGATATGGCCTAAGTCAAGCATGACTCGTCGCTCTTTCGGATTGTCATAACTGTATTTGTGGAAACCTACACGATCGGTAGAGGTCAATTCCACATTGATGCCGAAATTGTCCAGACGAACGGCATAATATCCGGGAGTCGCTTTCTCTGTCTCTTTCTTGAACGTGGCGATTGGTTTGATCGAGTCCTCGCCGGAGTAGGGAAGGAGTGCTACATCCCCTAAGTCGCCAATACCTGTACCAGATAGGTGCGTGTGGCTAAACCCGTAAATCTGGTTGTCATCGTAATGATAGCCACTGCTGGCATCCCATCCCATGATGTGTGTATCCGGACTGAGCTGCACCATGGCGTGAGGCCGTGTAGCACCAGGGAAGGTGTGCCCGTGAAAACCTGTCCCAATAAAGGGATCTACATATTGAGCCTCATCCAACAAAACGGGAGAGGTGGAGGGCTGCTGGCATCCTGTCCAAAGGGCTAAGCAGGCCGCTGGCAAAAGAAAAATCGTCTTTTTCACTGTTATGGATGATATTAGTTTGTGATAACTTGTTTAGTATGCCTTGTCAAGCATTTGTCGCAAAGTTAGCATGATTGCCTAAATTAGCCCTATCTTTGCGGAAAAATTGCTCTATATATGTTTACAGTTATTGGAATCATGTTCGCTGGCATCGCTGTCGGCTATCTCCTGCGACGGGTGACGTTGCTGCAACAGATCGGTCGCCCTATTTCTTACACCATTCTTTTGTTGCTTTTCCTGTTGGGAACAGTGGTCGGTGCCAATCGTGAAATTGTGGATAATTTGACCTCATTAGGCGGGCAGGCTTTGTTGATCGCTGTGGCTGGCACGATGGGTAGCCTTGTTGCGGCATGGATGGTGTATCGTTGTTTTTTTCAAGAACGGAGTAGAGATGAAAGGTAGTTTGTTGGTCGTAGCCTGTTTCGTGTTGGGGTGTTTGTTAGGTTGGACCGGATGGTTGCCCACTTTTCTGCAAGAGCATGATCTCTCTGTGTATGTGCTTTATCTGTTGATGTTTCAGGTGGGACTGAGTATCGGCAGCGATAGCAAGTTGAAGCAGATTCTTCGCAGCCTTCGTCCGAAGTTGCTTTTGGTGCCATTAGCAACGATTATGGGTACCTTGACGTTTACCGCTTTAGTCAGTGTATTGCTCAGTCGTTGGGGGGTGTTCGATTGCTTGGCGGTAGGCAGTGGTTTTGCCTATTATTCGCTCTCTTCGATTTTGATTACGCAGTTGAAAGAGCCGACGCTGGGAGCGCAATTGGCGGCTGAGTTAGGTACGATCGCCTTGATCGCCAATATCCTGCGAGAACTAATTGCTTTGTTGGGCGCTCCTCTGTTTGTGCGTTATTTCGGCCGGTTGGCGCCTATCTGTGTCGGAGGAGCCACCACGATGGATACGACCTTGCCCATTATCACCCGCTATTGCGGTAATGAACTGGTATTCGTATCCATCTTTCACGGGATCTTAGTGGATTTCTCCGTCCCGTTTCTGGTCTCCTTCTTTTGCTCGTTAGGCTAATCCGCTACGCGACCTACTGACTTGATATTGGGTATCTTCGACAGGGAGACACACATTTTTTGGATGTCTTCCACGTCGTGCACCTTCATCTTGATCTTACCCTCGAAGAATCCATCCTTCGCTTCGATCAATAGGCGGATGATATTGACATTGAATACCTCGGAGATGGTTTTAGTAATGGCATTGAGCATACCTAAAGAATCAATGCCCTTCACCTCCAAGGTTGCCTCAAAGGAGGAGCTGCTATGCCCACTCCAAACTGTGTTTAAGATACGCTCGCCAAAACTGCTTTTCAAGCGCATGGCGATGGGACACGAGCGTTTATGCACCACCACATTGCCATCATCGTTGATAAAGCCCAAGGTCTCATCACCTGGGATCGGCTTGCAGCAGTCAGCAATCACATAGTTGCGCTCGTAAGCCTCTTCCTTCAACAGATAGGGCTTTTTCTTGTCATATTTCGGTTTCTCTGGGGTCGTTTCTTGTGTCTCTTCAGGTTGTGACTTACCCTTGTTCGCCACACCAAGAGCCTGCTTTACATATTTAAAGAATACATTGTCGGTCTTCTCGCGCAGCAATTTCTTGATGTTCTCAGGCAGGACAGCGTCGCCCTTCTCTACGGAGCAATAGAAATCCTCACGTTTGGAGAAACCAAAATAGTTGGTGAGCTTGTCGAGGTTGGAGGTTGAGGGCTCACAAGCGGAGGTGCGGAAGGCTTCCATCACCTTCTGTTCGCCCAACTTGGCCTGCTCTTTGCGATTGCGTTTCAACGCGCTGTCAATCTTCGCACGGGCACGAGCCGTGGTCACGAAGTTCAGCCATTCGGCCTGTGGCTCTTGCGAGCGGGAGGTCAAGACTTCCACCTGATCTCCGCTGGAGAGTGGATGGCTCAATGGGACAAGGCGGTGATTGACCTTGGCGCCGATACACTTGTTGCCAATGTCAGAGTGTAGCGCATAGGCGAAGTCTAATGCTGTTGCCCCTTGTGGCAGCGTCTTGATGTCGCCTTTCGGGGTAAATACGAATATCTCTGAAGAAAAGAGGTTTAACTTGATGGTGTCGAGGAAATCGAGCGCATTGGGATTGGGGCTCTCCAGAATCTCCGTGATGGTTTGCAGCCATTTATCCAATTCCGTGTCCTCCTCCACGTTTGATTCCTTGTATTTCCAATGGGCGGCGAAGCCCTTCTCGGCGATGTCGTCCATGCGGCGGCTGCGGATCTGTATCTCCACCCATTGACCGTCAGGCCCCATCACGGTCAGGTGCAGGGCTTGATACCCGTTGGCTTTCGGACGGCTCACCCAGTCGCGGATTCGATCCGGGCGAATGCGGTAAATATCGGTAATGGCGGAGTAAATATCCCAACATTGGTTCTTCTCATCCACGCCTGGCAGCGGGTCGAAAATGATGCGGACGGCGTAAATATCATAGACATCCTCGAAAGCAACCCCTTTGGTCTCCATCTTGTTCCAGATGGAATAGACTGATTTCACGCGGGCACGCATCTCATACTGTAGCCCCATCGCTTTCAATTTCTCGTGAACCGGGGCGGCGAAATGCTCAAAGAGCTGGTTGCGCAACTCTTCTGTAGCTTGCAGCTTAGAGCTGATCGCCTCGTATTCTTGGGGATGCTCATATTTGAAGCTTAAATCCTCTAATTCCGTCTTGATCGTGAAAAGCCCGAGGCGATGGGCCAGCGGGGCGTAAAGATAAAGTGTTTCGCCTGCGATCTTGAATTGCTTGGCGGGGAGCATAGAGCCGAGCGTGCGCATGTTGTGCAGGCGGTCGGCTATTTTGATGAGAATCACGCGGATGTCATCGCTCATCGTGAGCAGCAATTTGCGGAAATTCTCCGCCTGCGCGGAGGCCTTCTCGCCAAATACGCCGCCTGAGATCTTTGTTAATCCATCCACGATCTGCGCGATCTTGTCGCCAAACATGTTTCGCATGTCCTCTACGGTGTATTCCGTGTCTTCCACTACATCATGAAGCAAAGCGGAGCAGATAGAGGTAGAGCCCAATCCCATTTCTCGGCAGACGATGCGCGCCACGGCGATAGGGTGCATGATGTAAGGCTCGCCCGAACGTCGCTTGACGCCTGCATGTGCCTGTTTCGCAAACTCAAACGCCTTGGTGATGCGATCCACCTTGCGACGATGGTTAGACTTCATGTAGTCCTCTAACAATGCGTTAAACGCATCTTGAACCATTTGGTCATCCGCAGAAAGAGCCGGTGCCTGGCTGGGTTGCTGAGCCGGAGCTTCATTTGTGTGCTGTTGCCTATCTATTGTGTCCTTCGTATCGCTCATGGTACAACATGTTTAAAAATTCGTTGTTGAAATGGCACAAATTTATGGAATTATTCGGATTGGTGACCGACTAATGAGAAAAAAATATAGAGGAACGGTTGCATAACCTCTGCGATGTTGCCCTATCGCTTGGGCTCATCGGAAGCGCCCTAAGTCGCCCTCTTGGCGGAGGTGGAACCGGCGGTCGGAGGGCGAGCAATCAAATTCCCGTTCATATAAATAGTAGAAATTCACCCGTGTGCCGATGCCGCTGCGGCGTGCGATCTCCTGGATCTCCAGGTCAGTGTAGCGCAGCCAAAGGTCGGCCGTTTCGGTCATCCAGCGGCTGCGAAATTGCTGGTTGGAAAGCCCGGTCAGGGCAAACACCAGCCCGTCCAAATCTTCTCCGGTCATGTTGTATTGTGCGCAGAAGTCGCAAATCTTCCTTTTCTGTGTATAGAGATGGCGGATGTAATCGTCGAGAACCCAGACTCCGCTGGGAGAGAGGTTTTTCTTCGGTAGCGGCTCGTAGTAGGGGTTGTTACGCTCGTCGAAATGCCGCTCCTCCGTGAAGGGGGAGATAAATAACGATTCAAAACTAAACTGTGGGGTCCCTATGAAGGGCCTTCGCTGCATGTTGCGGATCTTTTCCGATGTGCCATACCATCGTGCTCTTACGTTTTTTCGGTTTCCCATACGTTCTACCTCCTGTTTTTATCTGTTTTTCGATGTTATACCCTTTCCAAAATCGTTTGATGTTAACCGGTAATAATATTGGTTACTCTCTGAGAGTTTTGATGTTAACCATTAATTTTACTGGTTACTTCCCGAGGGCTTTGACGTTAACCGTTAATTTTTCTGGTTATTCTCCGGGAGTTTTGATGTTAACCATCCATTTTATTGTTTACTTCCTGAAGGTTTCGATGTTAACCAATAATTTTGCTGGTTACTTTCTGAATATTTTGACATTAACCATCCATTTTATCGGTTACTTTCCGAGGCTTTTTATTTGCTCCAACGTGAGGCCGGTGAACTCCATGATCTGTGGATCGCTCACGCCGCTCTGTTTCATCTTTTGCGCAATAGCCAAGCTCCTTTGTAATTCTCCTTTGGCCATGCCCTCTTCGATGCCTTTGGCCATGCCCTCTTCGATGCCTTTAGCCATGCCTTTGGCCATGCCTTCAGCATAGCCACGCTCTTCGGCGCTCTCTCTGATCGTGCGCTCAACACGCACAGCATCCCAAAAGTCATCGTAGCCTTGCAGCTGTGCGGGCGTGAAGCCAGATTCTTCCAGTACATCGACCGCTTTTTGGATTTCAGGCTCTGCCAATAACTCTTGAGGGACCTGCAATGTCTTTTCGTTGACCTCGGTCAGGAAACGCAACCAGAGCACTTGCATCCGTTTCTCAGCCAAGGTGTGGGGGGTGAACTTGGGCAATTCCACGAACACGAGCTGGATGCCTTCGATCACTCGGTCGCTATGCTCGACATGCAGCACCTTGTAGTGGTGATAGTATTCAGGTAATTCCGGCTCGAAGATCTCATTGACCAGGTTCAAGGAATAGACCGGTTGCAAGAGTTTATAGTTTTCTTTGACATCCAATTGCCGCACGTATGCCTTGGAAGCATTAAACAAAACACGTTGCTTGAATTCAGGAGACCAGAGCATCTGCATCTCCACCAAGAATTGACGGCCCAATTGGTCTTTGCAGCGCACATCCACGATGCTATTCTTGCGCAGGGGAGTGACGGGCACCAACTCGGCGGGTAAATACTCGATCTCCTCAATCTCAGCGTCGGCCGGGAGAGGAAGCAATGCGTTCAAAAAACTGCGCACCACGTCGGGGTGCTCACCGAAAACCTTCTTGAAGGTTAAATCTGCTTTTGGATCCAAGTATCTCATATAGTTTGTATTTTGGTTTTCGGCAAAGGTAGCTTTTTTTCCAGATTCTCCTATTATGTCGGGGCATTGTTTCTCTTCCGGTGCGCTTATGTAATGGAGTGAGGGCAAAAAGAAGGGGTAGGATGGCCGAAGCCACCGCTACCCCTTCGCTCATTAGGGTTTATGTAAGATCCCTTTATTTCCAAGGATCGGGTTGAACCAAGTAGGGCTGACCGTTCTCGTCATTACCCATGGTCTGGATCTGCGTCTCCGGAATGGGGAACATCGTCTTCGCTGCGGGAGGAGCAGACACGCCGTTGAACTTGTTCAAGAAGTTACGCTCGTAAGCCAGGTAGGCGTTCAACTCGCTGTTCATATAATCGCCACCCCAACGAGCCAAGTCGAAGAAGCGCTGACCCTCCATCGCCAACTCCAGCTTACGCTCCATGCGGACAGCCTTGATACAGGTTGCCTTGTCGGAGAATGCGGCATGAGAAGCGGGATACTCGGAGATCTTGTAGTTCGCTGCGGGCGTTCCATCTTCCAACTTGATGATGTTCACGTCGAGACCCGCACGGCGACGGATGTCGTTCACCTGAGCCATCGCGCCTGCTAAGTCGCCAGCGTCTGCTAAACACTCTGCGTAGAGCAACTTCATGTCACGCAGGGAGAGGTATTGCAAGTTCATCGCCGAACCGGGTGCCCATCCTGCGGAGTAGGAGCTACCAGCCAAGCCATTCTCCTGCATCTCCTTCGTATAGACATGTTTCTTCGGCATGTAGAAACCGCCGTTGTTCACGTCACGCACCCAGTCTTTGTTGGGCAGACCCCAATCTTTGTAGGGGATGCCGAAGCGACCCATCGTGAAGTCGATACGAGGATCGACCGCGATGCTGTTGTCGTTCTCGGAGAGGGCGTTGTCGGAATCTTTACGGTAAGTAACCGGTTTCTCCGGATGCTGACGATACTCGAAGTTCAAATAGGGCAAGCCATTGGCATCCACTTGGAAGGAGTTAGCCAACTCGTTGGAAGGCTGGTCGAAACCGCAGCATCCACCGGGACCGGAGTTGTGCGGGTAGTTCAAGCACATACCGTAGTTACCGTTGTTGTTGGCGCCGACAGAGAACTGAACCTCGAAGATACCCTCTTTACCGTTCTCAGTAAGGGCATTGAAGTTGTTGTTCAGGTTGTCCTGCAAGGCCAGGCGCTCACCCTTCGGGCTGAGACCGTTCTCGATCACGTCTTTCAGGATCGGTTTTGCGGATGCCAAATCACCCTGCTGCATGAGCATCTTCGCCTTCAACGCCTTGGCGGCTGTCTTGTTGGCGCGACCTACCTCGGATTGCGTCTCGGGCAGGCCGGCGATAGCCTCGTCGATGTCAGCCAACAGCTGCGGATAGATGTCCACACCGTTGTGCACCTTCGGGTCATTGTCTTCAGCGGCCATGGTCTCGTCGATGTAGGGAACGCCTTTGGATGAGAACATCTTCACGCCCTCGAAGTAGTACATCGTGCGGAGGAATTTCATCTCAGCGATGCGTGTGGACCGAAGCGTAGCGTCGATCTCTGCTTCGTTGAGTACCTGAATCGCCAAGTTACAACGTTTAGCGCCATAATAGGTTTGACGCCATTTTACCAACAGGTAATCGTTGGAGGGAGAGATGGAGTAGGTCTCCACTGAGTTCAATACGGACTGGTCGTTCGTATCAGAACCCTTGTTATTGTCACCACCGTAGAGGCCACCGAACACCCAGTTGAACATGTTCTCAAAACCTTCCGTGTCGGTCAAGTAACCGTATGCGTTGGTCACGAGCAGCTCAACACCCTGCTCGTTGGTTAAGGCCGCTTGGTCGATACTGCCTTGAGGTGCCTTGTAGAGGAAGTCCTCGCCGCAGGAAGCTAAGGTCAGCAAACTCGCTGCGCCTAATGCTATTAAGATATGTCGTTTCATAATGAAATTGCTTTAACCCAAATCGGTCATTAGGATTTCTCTGTGTCGTACGGCAAAGAGAAATCCTTTAATTTTTCCCATATAGACAAAAATGATTGCCGTGTTTTTAGAGATCTGGCCAAATATAGGATGTGCTTGTCTTTTGTCCTCC
>JALFJR010000098.1 GCA_022775005.1 Parabacteroides sp. | reverse complement strand
GTCATACTCCGTTGGAGCGACAAAGAAGAAGGAACAGAGATCCCACAACTCCTTCACGAAATTGACACGGCCTTTCATCATCCCGACCACCTTCTCTACGTAAGCGTGTGTGGTCTGAATGCCGTGGCTCTCCACGATCGGCAAGAAGAGATCTGCGATTTCGGTGTTGCTCTTCTCCAACAGGTAGTGGTGGTTGAACCATTTGCCCTTCTCATAGTCGAAACGAGCTCCACTCTTGCTGCAACGAGAGAGGTCGAACAGGCGAATCAGGTCGTCCATGCTCATTACCTCTTGATCGTTCCCCGGATTCCAACCTAAAAGCGCCAAGAAGTTGATCACTGCCTCGGGGAAGTAGCCGCTCTCGCGATACCCCGAAGAGACATCGCCTGTCTTTGGATCGTGCCACTCCAAGGGGAATACGGGGAAGCCTAAGCGATCGCCATCGCGTTTGCTCAGTTTGCCATTGCCTTCCGGCTTCAAGAGCAGGGAGAGGTGAGCGAATTGTGGCATAGTCTCTTCCCAGCCAAAGAAGCGATAAAGCAATACGTGTAACGGTGCACTGGGCAACCACTCCTCACCACGAATCACGTGTGTCACCTCCATCAAATGGTCATCCACGATGTTGGCCAAGTGGTAGGTGGGCAGTTGGTCTGCTGATTTATATAATACTTTATCATCTAAGATAGAGGAGTTGATGACTACCTCACCACGGATCAAGTCGTGCACATGAATGTCTTCGTTGGGTTCGATCTTGGCGCGTACCACGTACTGTTGGCCGTCGGCAATCAACTGCTGTACCTCTTCAGCGGGCAGCGTGAGAGAGTTACGCATCTGCATACGGGTAGAGGCGTCGTACTGGAAGTTGGCAATCTCCTTGCGTTTGGCTTCCAGTTCAGCTGGCGTATCGAAAGCAATATAGGCGTGCCCGTCGGCAAGTAGTTGATCTACATATTGCTTGTAGATCTCACGACGCTCACTTTGGCGGTAGGGACCATAGTTGCCTCCAAAGCTGACACCCTCATCGAACTTGATGCCGAGCCAAGTCAATGCCTCGATGATGTAATCTTCTGCTCCGGGGACGAAACGACCAGAGTCGGTATCTTCAATGCGAAGAATCAAGTCTCCACCATGTTGTTTCGCAAACAAATAGTTGTATAAAGCTGTACGAACACCTCCAATATGGAGCGCTCCCGTAGGGCTGGGGGCGAAGCGTACTCTAACTCTTCTTTCTGTCATCATGCTATAAAGTTTCAAATATTGCGGCAAAAGTACCGCTTTTTTTCCGGTTCGTGAACTTTTTTGCGTATATTTCGGCTCCAAATGGAGAGATCTATGGGAAAGAAGAATATAGACATACCAATGGCGGCCTATTTTGTTGTGGCTGCGTTACTTATCGCTTATTTCTTCCCGCGGGAAGGAAAGTTCAGGTATCAATTCTATGAGGGAAAGCCGTGGCGCTATGGCTTGTTGACTGCTCCAAGCGATTTCCCGATCTATAAGACGGATCAGGAGGTGGAGAGCGAACGAGATAGTGTGTTGCGTACGTTTGAACCCTATTACCGGCTAAATACAGAGGTAATTACTAATGAAGTGGAACGGCTACGTAACAATTATAATCAGAAGTTGCGGGGTAAAGTATCGAGTGCTTACATGCAATATGTCGAGAAGAGTTTGCATGAGCTGTATGGAAATGGTATCATTGCTACCCAAGATTTGGATCAGTTGCGCAAAGAGGAACGTCAGCGCATCAATGTCAGAGAGAATGCGGTGGCGCAGCCTCGTTATGTCAGCGATTTGTTTACCGTGCGTACCGCTTATGAGTTCATTATTAATAATTGTCCGGCCTCGTTGGATCGGGCGAAGTTGCAGTCGTGCGACATCAACGATTACTTGATAGAGAATGTGACCTACGATGCGGATATGTCGGAAAAGGTGAAGAACACGCTTTTGCAGAGCGTGCCTATCGCCAGTGGCATGGTGCAAGCCGGTGAGCGCATCGTCGATCGGGGTGAGATCATCGACAATCATACCTATAATGTTTTGCGCTCCTTGAAGATCGTGCACGAGCAGAAGAGTGGCGGATCGCAGACGCAGGGCATTATCTTGGCGGGACAGTTTGTGTTGGTGTTTGGCCTCATGTTTTGTTTCTGGACCTATCTTTGGTCTTTCCGGCTGAAGATCTTCTATAATCGGCGCAACAATTTGTTCATGGTGTTGTGTATCTTTGTTTGCTGTGTCTTGACGGAGTTGTGTGTCAGCATGGGCTTGTTCAATGTCTATATCATTCCTTATGCTATTGTGCCCATTGTGGTACGTACCTTCTTCGACTCCCGTACGGCGCTTTTCATCCATCTGATCATCGTGCTGATCTGTTCGCTGATGGTGCCTTTCCCGCATGAGTTCCTCTTGTTGCAGATTGTCGCGGGCATGGTGGTCACCTTTAGCTTGAAAGAGTTGAGCGAACGTTCACAGTTGATCCGCAGTGCTTTCTTTATATTTATGGCTTACGTGATCAGTTACCTCAGTTTGGTGCTTTTCCAGGAGGCCAGCTTGCAGAAGATCAATTGGCTGATGATGCTCTATTTCGGCATTAACTTTATCCTCTTAATGTTTACCTACGTGTTGGTTTATATGCTGGAGAAGACCTTCGGCTATGTATCCAGCATCACGTTGGTGGAGCTTTCCAACATCAACCGTCCGTTGCTGAAGAAATTGAGTGAGACCTGTCCGGGCACTTTCCAACACTCGTTGCAAGTCTCGATCCTGGCTTCGGAGGCAGCGGCTAAGATTGGTGCCGATGCGCAGTTAGTGCGTACCGGTGCGCTCTATCATGATATTGGTAAGATGTGGAATCCAATTTTCTTTACTGAAAACCAGACGAATATAAATCCTCACAGTCAGCTCTCATTCGATCAGAGCGCACAGATTATCATTGGTCATGTGACGGAGGGAATGAAGATGGCAGAGAAGGAGGGTTTGCCAAAAGCGGTGACCAACTTCATCCGTACCCATCATGGACGGGGAAAGACCAAGTATTTTTATAATTCTTATCGGAATAAGTATCCGGATCAACCCATAGATGATCAACTCTTCACCTATCCGGGGCCGAATCCCTTCACCAAAGAGACGGCTATCTTGATGATGGCTGATTCCGTAGAGGCGGCATCGCGCAGCTTGAAAGAGCATACAGAAGAGAATATTGTGGGATTAGTTAATCGTATCATCGACAGTCAAATTGCTGATGGCTTGATGCGTAATGCTCCGTTGACATTTAAGGATATTGAGGAGGTGAAAGCGGTGTTTATTGAAAAGTTAAAGACGATGTATCATACGCGTATCAGCTATCCGGATCTCAAGAAATAAGGAGGGACAGCAAAGAAAAAGGGAGGCTTTTGACCTCCCTTTTCTTATGATGGATACAGCTATTATTTATTGTACTTGCTCCAATCTACATTGTGCATATCGCCTGAAGCGGCCAACTCCTCGTGGAAAGCGAAGCAGCACTTCAAGTTTTGCTGGGTATGACCCTTGATGCCCATCGCCAAGTACTCGTTTAACAACGGACGGTAATCCGGGTGAACGCAGTTGTCGATGATGCAACGTGCACGCTGGATCGGTGACTTGCCACGCAAATCAGCTACACCATACTCGGTGATGATGATCTTCACGGAGTGCTCGCTGTGATCGAGGTGAGAAACCATCGGAACGAATGCGCTGATCTTACCCTCCTTCGCTGTAGAAGGTGTCGTGAAGATAGAGAGCATAGCGGAACGCGTGAAGTCACCTGAACCACCAATACCATTCATCATGCGCGTACCACTCACATGTGTAGAGTTGATGTTACCGAAGATGTCAGCCTCCAAAGCGGTGTTGATGGCGATCAAACCTAAACGACGGGCAACCTCCGGGTTGTTAGAGATCTCCTGCGGACGGAGTAACAACTTATCCTTGAAGAAGGCCAAGTTGCCATAGATCTCACGGATCACCTCGTTGCTGACAGAGAGAGAGCAACCGCTGGCGAATTTCACACGACCCTGCTTCATCAAGCCGATCACGGCATCCTGGATCACCTCGGTATAGACATTGAATGCGGGGATCTCCTCGTTCTCGCCCATGCAACCTAAAACGGCGTTAGCCACATTTCCTACACCACTCTGCAACGGAACGAACTCCTTCGGCAGACGACCCGCACGGATCTCACCTACCAAGAAGTCGGCTACGTTCTTACCGATAGCCAACGTTACGTCATCCAGCGGAGCGAACGGTTTACCCTCGTTCGGCTCGTCCGTCTTGACAACACCGACGATCTTAGCCGGATCAACCTTCACGCAGTCAGAACCGATACGGTCAGACGGTGTGTAGATAGGAATTTCACGACGGTAAGGAGGATCAGCTGGCTCATAGATATCGTGCATACCGCGAATTTCTTTCGGGTGACGGCAGTTCAGCTCGACGATGATGCGATCCGCCATACGGCAGATAGTCGGCAGGATACCTACACCAGAGGTCGGAACGATCTCGCCATCCTCAGTGACGTCGGCAGCCTCTACAATCGCTACATCAATCTTTCCTAAGAAGCCATAACGCAAATCTTGTGCCAACTCAGAGAGGTGCATATCGAAATAGGGAGCCTGGCCAGCGTTGATCGCTGCACGCAAGTCCTTGCTGGATTGATAGGGCGTACGGAACTTGATAGCATTCGCACGTGCTAACACACCATCCAACTTATCGCCGGTGGAGGCACCGGTGAACATGCCGATCTTGAAGGGATTACCCTTTTTGTGCTCTTCTTCTGCCTTTTGAGCGATTGCTCCAGGGACTACTTTCGGACATCCGGCGGGTGTAAAACCACTGAAACCTACGTTGTCGTCGTTATGAACGTACGACGCAGCCTCTTCAGCTGTAATGAATTTTAATGCCATGATAATTAGTATTTATGTTTTTTTGGTATAAATCACTTGCTTGTTTTTATGCGACGCAAACTTACAAAAAATCCGCTGATTGGACGATATAGGATGCCGAAATTCATACTTTTCGTTGCAGGATCTCCGCATAAAGGATGGCTTTGCGCAACTCTTCCCGATCGTCGAATGAGGGGAGTGCGCTCGTCTCAGGCTCCTCCACGACGGGGGGCGTTGTCTCAGTGATCAGGTGCTCAGGGGTTTCCTGTTCCGCTGTCAAGAAGGGATTGGCTGTCGGTGAGGCTGTGTGGTCCTGTTCTGCGGCATAGACAGGTATCGGTTGTTGCGACGGCATAGGTCTGGCGGAACGCTTCGTTCGTCGGGCCTGTCGCTTTTCCATGCGAGGCTGTGGAACTTGCTCCTCTTGCGGTGCGTTTTGCTCCTCCTTTTTCTTCTTGGCCGCATTGAGCATACTGCTGATTCCGGCAATAACCAAGAAAACAATGTAAAGCCAATCTCCGATGCTATCCATAATTTGCGTATTTTTGCCCCAAATTTAAGCAGAATAGTGGAAAACTAAAACAATTTAGCATGACAACAGCAGAAAATCAGGGCGCAGACTTAAAATCTGCTGCCGAGAAGGCTGAGAAAAAGTTATTTATCGAGACGTATGGTTGCCAGATGAATGTGGCGGATAGCGAGGTGGTGGCCTCTATCATGCAGATGGATGGCTATGCGTTGACGGAAAAGATCGAGGAGGCCGATGCGATCTTTGTGAACACCTGCTCCGTGCGTGATAACGCTGAGCAGAAGATTTACGGGCGATTGCAATACTTCCAATCGTTGCGTAAAAAGAAGAAACACTTGATTGTCGGTGTGATGGGCTGTATGGCCGAGCGTGTCAAGGAGGAGTTGATTCAGGTGCACCATGCCGACTTGGTGGTAGGTCCGGATGCCTACCTCGACCTGCCCAACTTAGTGGGTGCTGTGGAGCGAGGAGAGAAGGCGATCAATGTAGAGCTCTCTACGCAGGAGACCTATAAAGATGTGATCCCCTTGAAGTTGCCCGGTGTGCATATCTCCGGTTTCGTGTCGATCATGCGGGGGTGCAACAACTTCTGTACCTATTGCATTGTGCCCTATACCCGTGGACGGGAGCGTAGCCGAGATGTGGAGAGTATCTTGAACGAGATTCGGGATATGCGTGACAAAGGTTTTAAGGAGGTAACCCTGCTGGGGCAGAATGTCAATTCGTATCGCTTTGAGCGGGATGATGAGGTGATCACATTCCCCCGTCTGTTGGCCTTGGTGGCGGAGGAGGCACCGCAGATGCGTGTACGTTTCACCACGTCGCATCCCAAAGATATGAGTGACGAGACCTTAGAGGTGATTGCTGCCCATGATAACCTCTGCAAGATGATTCATCTTCCAGCCCAGTCGGGTAGCGACCGCATCTTGAAAGCGATGAACCGTAAATATACCCGTGCTTGGTATTTAGACCGCATTGCGGCGATTCGTCGCATCTTGCCCGACTGTGCCATTTCGACCGACCTGTTCTGTGGTTTCCATTCCGAGACGGAAGCGGATTACGAGCAGACCCTCTCGTTGATGCGAGAGGTAGGTTATGACAGTGCTTTTCTTTTCAAGTATTCCGAGCGCCCGGGCACCTATGCCTCCAAACATTTGCCGGATGATGTGCCGGAAGAGGAGAAGATTCGTCGTCTGCAAGGAATGATCGATCTGCAAAACCAATTGTCGGAGGAGAGCAACCGTCGAGACATTGGAAAGACCTTTGAGGTGTTGATTGAAGGCTTCTCGAAACGTTCCCGAGAGCAACTGTTTGGGCGCACCAGCCAGAACAAGGTGGTGATTTTCGATAAACAGGACTTCCATGTCGGGCAGTTTATCCAGGTGAAGATCACAAGAGCCTCCTCCGCTACGCTGTTCGGTGAGGTGGTGAAATAACGTTGCCCATAGGCGTAAAATTCGTTGCCCATGGTTTTGAAAAACGTTGCCCATAGAAATTTAAAACTACGGGCAATGTTTTTCTTTTTATTGCCCATCGTTTTTTTACACTAAGGGCAACGTTTTTTTCAGGCTTAGGCCACGTTATCCCATCTGGTGCGATTGGCTATTTTCACTAAGGTCAGCATAAGCGGAACCTCCACCAACACACCGACAACCGTGGCTAAAGCCGCTCCGGATTGTAAGCCAAACAAGGAGATCGCCACTGCCACTGCTAACTCAAAGAAGTTGCTGGCACCGATCATACCCGCTGGAGCGGCTATTTCGTGAGGCAGATGCCATTTGTAGGCCCATCCATAGGCTACGAAAAAGACGAAGAAGGTCTGTACAATCAGCGGAATGGCTATCAACAGGATATGCAGAGGATTCTGCAGGATCGTCTCTCCCTGAAACGAGAACAGGATCACCAATGTCAGCAGTAAACCTCCGATGGTATAACGGTCAAAACGCTTGACGAATACTTGATTGAAATAGTCGATACCTTTATGGCGGATAACTGCCTGTCGTGTGAGGATGCCGGCTCCTAAAGGGATAACGACAAACAAGCCAACCGAGAGTAATAACGTGTCCCACGGGATAGATACGCCGCCAACTCCCAACAGAAAAGCAACGATAGGGGCAAACGCTACCAATAGGATCAAATCGTTGACAGCTACCTGCACCAATGTGTAGGCGGCGTTTCCTCGGGTGAGGTAACTCCATACGAAGACCATTGCTGTACAAGGGGCAGCTCCCAATAATACCGCCCCAGCTAAATACTCCTCTGCCAACTGTTCGGAAATCCATCCCTTGAATAGGATAAAAAAGAAGAGATAGGCGATTCCAAACATCGTGAAGGGCTTGATCAGCCAGTTGGTCACGCAGGTTACCACAATTCCTTTAGGTCGTTTGCCCACATTCAATACGCTTTGAAAATCCACCTTCAACATCATCGGATAGATCATTAACCAAATCAGAAATGCCACGGGTATAGACACGTTGGCATATTCAAATTTGCTTAATGTTTGCGGGATGATTGGCAGCCATTGCCCCACAGCAATCCCAATGATGATACACAAGGCAACCCAGATAGTCAGGTATTTTTCAAAAAATCCAATTCCTTGTTTCTTATCCATAACAACTACTATTTAGCTTATTTGTGGTTTTAATTCTTTCAGATAGAAGTCATAGAAACGAGCTTTTATTTCATCCCGTACCCGATGAAATTCACTATGAATAAACTCCGGTGTCCCGGTTGCTTCTGAGGGGTCGTCAAATCCGATATGCAGCCTGTTTCTTACTTTACCCGTGAACATCGGACAACTTTCGTTTGCCCCACCACAGACCGTAATCACATAGTCCCATTCCTGTCCTATATAGAGGTTTACACTTTTGGGGGTATGGTGGGATAAATCAATCCCCATTTCATCCATCACCTTTACTGCCATCGGATTAACCTTTTCAGCAGGTTTTGTTCCTGCTGAAAAGACATCCAGTTTATCGTCAAATGATTGCAAAAAGCCATGTGCCATTTGGCTACGGCAGCTATTTCCTGTACAAAGAATTAATATCCTCATGATTTTACTTATTTTTCCAAACTATCAGGGCAGCATTTCCCTTTGACAAATCTTCTACCTTCTGAATCCAAACTAATTCATTTTGTGCCTTTGCCCGCAAGAAAGCATTTTCGGTGTCAGTCAATGACAGGCAAGCATTCACTACCCACCATTTATTATGAATCCCGGCACGTTGCAAATCCTTTTGCAGACGCTCCGCTTCAAATACGGGGGTTGCTTCGGGTTGGGTCACAATAACGACTTCTGTCTCCTGTTGGTTCCGCAAGCGAGGTAGCAGTTTTCTGACCGAAGCGGGGGGGTCACCATGTGTACGTTGCACCTCTTTATGGTAACTTTCCGTGGCATCGAGCAATAACAACGTATGTCCGGTTGGTGCGGTGTCAATCACTACGATCTCATTTTCCGCTTTATCGACAATCTCGGCGAAAGTCCGGAAGACAGCGATTTCTTGCGTGCATGGTGAACGCAGGTCTTCCTCTATATATTCCATATCTTCGGCAGTCATAGCCGTGGCGGCTTTGCTGCGCACCTCGTTTTTATAGGCTTCCAATACCTCAGCCTCGTCAATTCGGCTGACGGAGAGACCTGCTGCCTGTGCTAAGGCGTAGTTCAAGTGATTGGCGGGATCGGTGGTAGTAAGATGTACCTGTGCGCCACGTTGATGTAGGCCTAAGGCGATCTCAGTAGCCAACGTAGTCTTGCCCACTCCGCCTTTTCCCATGGTGAATATCACCCGCTTACCTGAATGATAGAGATCATCGACCAATTCATCTATCCCTTTGGCATCTGTAATGGGTTGATATGAAGGAGCTACAATGGATTCCTCATTGTGTAGCATCCGGCGGATATTCGCAATATTAGATAAATTGTATGACCGTAAAGGCACATAATAAGAGGGATATTCCAGCAGTTCCGCAGGAGTCTGTTTCAAGGCGTTTTGCTGTCTGTCGTAGAGCTGTTTCGATACGCTGTCGGCTTCATCTACTTGCAGCAAAAGGCCGTTGATGACCAATAGCTGGTTCTTAATTCCTAATAATTGCAATTCATGGGAAGAACGGGCGGCCTCTTTCAAAGGTGCGATCTCCGGACGGCTTACCAATACCAAGCGGGTCAAGTGGGCATCAGCCAGTGTCTCCACGGCCTGCTTATAAATCCCTTTTCGTTCTTCCAAACCGGATAATTGACCTAAGCAAGAGGCGCCGTGCGTACTCTCGCTGATAAAGGTGCTCCAGGCCGAAGGGAGTTGCAACATGCGCAAGGTGTGTCCCGTGGGGGCTGTGTCGAAGATAATATGGTCATATTCCTTTGCTTTATCGGCATCCGTGATAAAATCGGAAAACTGGTTGAAAGCCGCTATTTCTACTGTGCAAGAGCCTGAAAGCTGTTCTTCCATATTCTGAATTACATTTTCGGGCAGTTTCCCACGGTAAGGCGCAATAACACTTTCTCTATATTCGGCAGCGGCCTGTTCCGGATCGAGGTTCACCACTGTCAATCCGGGTACCTCTGCGATTTCCTTGCCATGGCCATTCAACGATTGCCCGAAAACATCTTGCAAATTGGAGGCTGGATCTGTACTAATCAATAGGATACGCTTCCCCTCGTCTGCCAGGCTCACTGCCGTCGCACAGGCGATGGAGGTTTTCCCCACGCCGCCCTTTCCGGTGAAGAAAAGGTACTTTGTCAAATCTATCTCTGATAAACTGAATGTTTTCATTGCTTACTGATTGTTTGCATGATACTTATCTCATCGGCATAAAATCCAAACGGATGCCGGTCCATTCGCTCATCTGCTTGGTGGTTGGGTACCCTTTCGTGACAGCCACTTCGCCATCCACCAAGGTGATTGGCAAGGCTTCTGCTCCATGCTGCTGCAGATACTCGTTGATCGTTTTGTTACTTACATACACTTGTGGTTCGTCACGTAAATTATGACGGGTAACAACGACACCTTGTTTCTTCAATGTCTCAATCATTACCGCAATGCGCATCAACTCCGGGTTGATATTGGTTCCACAAAGCCCCGTCGGACAACACATGGCCGGGTCGAAAATTTCTATCTTTTTCATACTTCTTTTGTTTTTAGTTTCTGTATATTCGTAAATAGACGAACATGTGGTTCAAATAAAAAACAGCCTTGCTGCAACGTTGCCATAGACTGTTTCTTTTCTGTTCGTAAAATAACGAACAATCATTGGGCTATGCAATGGAAAAAGAGGGTTTAACATTCGTTATTAAGAGACGATGAAGTAACGAATCATTAGTTAGGCAAAAAAATATCTCCAGTTAGCGAAATATTTTTCCCTAACTGGAGAAATATGTTTGTGAGGTTATCACTGTTCAAGGGATAATCCTCAGAATAAATCAGAATGTGTTCCTGATGATTATAATCATAAACTGTGAGCGATGAATGTAGCCAGCGTGGCCATGTCTGGAAAAAGAAGGTTGGCTCCTCGATCGACTAATACCTGATCGGGAAGGGGACCCGTATTAACGGCGATGGTGAAGATGCCTGCTGCTACACCAGCCTCAACGCCCATGGGGGCATTCTCGATCACGATCGCTTCGTTGGCAGCGACACCGGCTTTTTGTAAGCCCATGAGATAGGGCTCGGGATGTGGTTTGCCGTATTTCACATCATAGGCGGTGACCATCTTATCTCGTTGGAAGTGTCCGGGATAGGTATGGTTCAGTTTGTCGATGAGGGTATGTTGTCCACTGCCGGTAACAACTAATCGTTGCCAGCCTTTTGCTTGTACCGCGGCTAACACAGCTGCGGCTCCGTGCATGGGTGCTCCATCGTTATAGCGGTTGAAAAGAGCGGCTTTCTCTTGGTAGATGGTTTGTTTCTCCTCTTCGGTAGCCTCTCGGCCGAAAGTGCGTAGGAACAACTCATTGATGGTGCTGTTGCCGGTCCTTCCTTCGAATAGGTAGAAATCTTCGGGGGTGGCTTTCAAGTGATGGAGATCTGCTACTTCCTGCCAAGACTGGGCATGAAAACGCATGGAGTCATAAAGCACCCCATCCATATCAAACAGCACAGCTTTAGGTTGGAACGGCTGGCCGTGCTTTTGCTCGTAAAGGTGAATAGCTTCGGATAGCGATTGGTCGCTCATTTCAAAAAGAAGAATTAGGAATTAAAAAATATGAGGGTGTATCGATTGACACACCCTCATAACTTATAGGTAAAGGAATTACAGTCTTGCTTTGATAGCCTCTGATTCAGCCTCATAACCAGGCTTGTTGAGCAGAGCGAACATGTTCTTCTTGTATGCCTCAACACCCGGTTGGTTGAACGGATTCACATCCAAGATGTAACCGCTGATACCGCAAGCCTTCTCGAAGAAGTAGAAGAGCTGACCAATGTAGTAAGCACTTACCTCCGGCATCGTGATCTTTAGGTTAGGAACGCCACCGTCCACGTGAGCCAGCTGTGTACCGAGCTCTGCCATCTTGTTGACCTCATCCACACGCTTGCCAGCCAAGAAGTTCAAGCCATCCAAGTTAGCCTCGTCGGTCGGAACGACTACCTCGTGATCGGGTTTCTCAACAGAGATCACGGTCTCGAAGATCGTACGCTCACCATCCTGGATCCACTGACCCATAGAGTGCAAGTCTGTTGTCAAATCCACAGAGGCCGGGAAGATACCCTTGCCATCCTTACCCTCGCTCTCACCGTAGAGCTGTTTCCACCACTCTGCGATGAAGTGCAACTTCGGATGGAAGTTAGCCAAGATCTCGATCTTCTTACCGCTCTGATAAAGTGCGTTACGTGTAGCGGCATAGATAGCGGCCAAGTTCTCCTCAAACGGAACCTCACCTGCTGTAGCCTTCTCCATAGAAACGGCACCTGCTACCAAGTCACGGATGCTGATACCTGCTACAGCGATCGGCAGCAAACCTACCGGGGTCAAGACAGAGAAACGACCACCTACGTTGTCGGGGATCACGAAAGTCTTGTAACCCTCTTGGTTTGCCAACGTACGCAAAGCACCCTTCTTGGCATCCGTGATGGCTACGATACGGTGTTTAGCCTCCTCTTTACCAACCGCATCTTCCAATTGTTTCTTCAAGATACGGAAAGCCAAAGCCGGCTCTGTGGTCGTACCAGACTTAGAGATATTGATGATACCGAATTGTTTGCCCTGCAACATGGCGCTCAACTCATAGAGATAGTCCTCGCCAATGTTGTTTCCGGCATACACAATCACCGGATTCTTACGTTCTGTTTGCAACCAGTCGAAGCTATTGTTCAAAGCCTCAACCACTGCCTTAGTGCCCAAGTAGCTGCCGCCGATGCCGACTGCAACCACTACCTCACAACGCGCACGCAATACGTTAGCTGTCTCTTCGATCTCAGCCAACTCTGCCTCGCTGATCGCTGTCGGGAGGTGCAACCAGCCCAAGAAGTCGTTGCCGGCACCTGTACCATTCTCTAATGTCGCAATGCTTTCCATTGCTTTCGGCGCGAGGGCATTAACCTGCTCCTTAGAGACTGTACCCAGGGCCTTTTCGATGTTTAAACCAATGTTTTTCATATCCTTATTTATTTAAACGTTTCTGTTAATTGACGAATCACTGTGAACGGCGATTGACGTTCGTACAAAATGCTATACATCGCATCAAGGATCGGCATGTTCACTTTGTACCGTTCATTGATCTCATGCATACATTTGGTGCCGTAATAACCCTCTGCGATCATTTCCATCTCGATTTGTGCGGTCTTGATGGAGTAACCTTTACCAATCATGGTGCCAAAAGTGCGGTTGCGACTGAATCGGGAGTAGGCAGTTACCAATAGATCGCCTAAGTAGGCGGAGTCGGTAATGGCTCGTTCCAATCCATGAACCGCATCCACAAAGCGACGCATCTCGTCAATCGCATTGGAGATAAAGACAGCCAAGAAATTGTCTCCAAACTTCATGCCGTGGCAGATGCCAGCGGCAATGGCATAGACATTCTTCAATACAGCTGCATATTCAATGCCCGTTACATCTTGGCTGACGCTGTTCTTTAAGTAGTTGTTACGGAAAATCGGAGCGATTGCTTGAGCTTGTTTCAGGTCGGGGCATGCCAATGTGATGTAGGAGAGACGTTCTAAGGCAATTTCCTCCGCATGGCAAGGCCCTCCGATGATTGCGATCTGCGAGGCCGGTACCCCATAATACTGGGTGAAGTAGTCGGTGATCAATAGGTTCTCATCCGGCACAATCCCTTTGATGGCAGAGATGATAAACTTCTCCTTCAAGGAAGTCTGCACCTTTTGAAGATGCTGCTTCAAGAAAGGGGAGGGCGTGGCGAAAATCAGGGTATCTGATTCCTCGATGGCCCGATTGATGTCGGAATAGAACTGGATGCGAGAGGTATCAAAACGGACCGACGTCAAGTAACTGGGGTTATGCTCCAGTTGCTTAAATTCCTCGATCTGTTCCGGCCTACGCATGTACCAATGGATACGCTCCTGTGTAGATAGCGCAATCTTGGCTAAGGCGGTAGCCCAGCTGCCGCCTCCCATGACTGCGATTTGACCCGGTAAATTCATGTTTGCCGGTTTTTATTGATTGCAGTTGTTGATCCAACCTTCAATCTCTTCTGCGGAAGGATTGGTCAACTCTAACTTGTATTTCTTATTCAGTTCGCACAAAGCTTGTCTGAGTTTATTCGGATTGGCCTCTTTCAACGACTCAACGGTCAGGTAGCCGGCTTTTTGCAAGGCAGGAACCCACTCTTCGGCAATACCTACAGCGGTATATTTCTCAGTGGCATCACGTTTCACGGTCTTCTCCGGACGCATTTGTGGGAAAAGCAAAACCTCCTGAATCGTTGTCTGGCCTGTCATCAACATCACTAAACGGTCGATACCGATACCGATGCCTGATGTAGGAGGCATACCATATTGCAGTGCTTTCAAGAAATCTTGGTCGATGAACATGGCCTCGTCATCACCCTTCTCGCTCAAGCGCAACTGCTCCTTGAAACGCTCCTCTTGGTCAATCGGGTCGTTCAACTCGCTATAGGCATTGGCTAACTCCTTACCATTGACCATCAACTCGAAGCGCTCTGTCAATCCCGGTTTGCTCCGGTGCATCTTGGTCAACGGGCTCATCTCTACCGGATAGTCGATGATGAAAGTTGGCTGGATGAATGTGCCTTCACAGAACTCACCGAAGATCTCGTCGATCAACTTGCCTTTACCCATCGTGTCGTCGATCTCCATTTTCAACTCCTTGCAGATAGCTCGGATCTCCTCCTCGCTCTTGCCTGTCAAGTCGTAACCTGTCTTCTCTTGGATCGCCTCCAAGATCGGTAAGCGGCGGTAGGGAGCCTTGAAGCTAATGGTTTGACCATCTACCACACTCTCGCTCGTACCATTCACGGCGATGCAGATACGCTCCAACAGCTGCTCGGTGAAACGCATCATCCAGTTATAGTCTTTATACTGTACATAAAGCTCCATGCAGGTGAACTCTGGGTTGTGTGTGCGGTCCATACCCTCGTTACGGAAGTTCTTGCCGATCTCATAGACACCCTCGAAGCCACCCACAATCAAGCGCTTCAGATAGAGCTCGGTAGCGATACGCAGATAAAGATCAATATCCAAAGAGTTATGGTGCGTGATGAACGGACGTGCGCTGGCACCACCTGGGATGGATTGCAGGATAGGTGTCTCCACCTCTGTATAACCAGCCTCATCCAATGCGTTGCGCATGGTCTTGATCACCTTGGCACGCTTCAAGAAAATATCTTTTACACCGTCATTCACCACCAAGTCGATATATCGACCACGGTAGCGTAACTCCGGATCATTGAATCCGTCGTAAGCCACACCATCTTTGTATTTTACGATTGGCAGCGGTCGTAATGACTTGGAAAGTACAGTCAGCGTCTGGGCATGTACAGAAATCTCGCCCATCTGTGTACGGAACACGAATCCTTCGATGCCTACGAAATCGCCAATATCCAACAATTTCTTGAATACGACATTGTAAAGATCCTTGTTCTCCTCCGGGCAAATATCATCGCGTGAGATATAGACCTGAACGCGGCCTTCTGAATCTTGCAACTCCATGAAAGAGGCTTTACCCATGATGCGTCGGCTCATGATACGACCTGCGATACGTACGGTTCGTGGTGCATCATCGTCTTTGAAAGATGCTTTTATCTCTTTGGAAAATGCGTTGGTTACATACTCGGCTGCGGGATAAGGCTCTATCCCCATTTGACGCAGTTGGTTCATGCTATTGCGTCGGATGATTTCCTGTTCGCTCAGTTCTAATAGATTCATTATGCCAATATTTTGTATAATCGGCGCAAAAATACAAAATATTTCGATTGCCTAACTGCAAACAGATAGTTTCCCGTTGAATAAGTTTGAATGATGGGAGTTAATAGAAGTAAGGTCTAACCCCTTCAGGCAGGAAAAAACGTACATCCTTGCCTGCGGCATGGGCTTCCCGGATAAAGGTCGAGGAGATCTCTAATAAAGGGGCGTTTGCCGTATGGACATTGGGGCAAGAGTCGGGAATAGAAATAGTATAACCTTTGCGGGGATAGATCAGCAGGTTGTAATCTCGCAAAATCTCCTCATGCGCCTTCCAGCGGGGAAAGAGTTGCCAGTTATCCGCTCCAATGATGAAATAGAATGACTTATCCGGATGAGCTTGATGTAAGGCACGCAGCGTGTCAATGGAGTAGGAGGGTTGAGGCAGATGAAACTCCACATCGCTTACTTTGAACTTTGGATAGCCTTGGATAGCGGCTTGAGCCATTTCTAAACGCAAATAGTCATCCATCAAATGCTCTTTCTGCTTCAAGGGATTATGAGGTGTGATGACAAACCACACCTCGTCTAATTCCTCGTAAGCGCAGAGCCAGTTGGCTAAGGCCAGATGACCAATGTGGATTGGATTGAAAGAGCCACTGAAGATACCAATCTTTGCTGCCATCGTTGTTATTTCGCTAAAAAGGTCCGGATGACCTGCAAAGCGTTTGCCTTGGCTGTTTCCAGGTCGTCGTTGATCACGACCGTATCAAATTTATCTGCAAAGCTTAACTCATACTCCGCTTTAGCGATGCGGCTTTCGATCACCTCTGGCGTGTCGGTGCCTCGCCCAACCAACCGTTTGCGTAACTCCTCGATGCTGGGTGGTTGAATGAATACGGAGAGCGCTCGTTCGCCATAATAATGTTTGATGTTGCAACCACCCACTACATCTACATCAAAGATCACATTGTCTCCTTCATCGAGAATGCGTTCAACCTCACTCTTCAGTGTTCCATAAAACTTGTCAGTATAAACCTCCTCGTATTCTAAGAAATCTCCTTTGGCAATACGAGCCTTAAACTCCTCAGGGGTAAGAAAGTAGTATTCTACGCCATTCTGCTCCGTTCCTCGTGGTGCACGGCTGGTCGCCGAGATAGAAAAGCGTAAACGTAACGATTGCTGTAGCAAATAATTGATGATAGTCGATTTGCCGGATCCGGAAGGAGCCGAGAAAATGATCAGTTTGCCTGCCATAGCCTACCTTAATATATTATAGTACGTTTAATACCTGTTCCTTGATTTGCTCTAATTCGTCTTTCATTTGAACGACGATTTTTTGCATCTCCGCATGGTTGCTCTTGGATCCTAATGTGTTGATCTCGCGTCCCATTTCTTGAGCGATAAAACCTAACTTTTTCCCTTGGCCAAGTCCTTTTTCCATTGTAGTGAGGAAATACTTGAGGTGATTATCCAGGCGATTCTTTTCTTCGTTGATATCCAGTTTCTCAATATAATAGATCATTTCTTGTTCGAAACGATTCTTGTCGTAATCTTGCTCTGCCACTTTTTGTAAGTTATCAAGGATACGTGCCTTAATCTTGGCTACACGTTCTGATTCATACACTGCAACTTCTTTCAATAAACGAGCAATGTTGGCAATTTTCTGTTCAAATAGTTGTTGCAACATTGCACCCTCTTGGATACGAAAGTCACATAGATGCTGAATGGCCTCTTCAATGGTTGCTCTCACAGTTTCCCATTCGCTCTCATCTGCTTCTGGTTGGTCGGTATGAATAGCGTCCGGAAGGCGCAACAGAGACTGAAACCAATCCGTAGGTTCCGGAAGGTGTAGGCGCTCGGCAATCGCTTTTATTTGAAGATAATAATTCTCTATGGCGGCCACATTGATTTGAGTGGGAACGTCTTTGCCGATATATTCAATAAAGATACTAAAGTCAACTTTCCCTCTTTCTAATTTCTGGAGGAGGAGATTACGTACTTCCATCTCGTTCTCCCTATAAATAGAAGGGATACGAGTGGAGAGATCAAGTTGCTTGCTATTCAATGCTTTAATCTCGATAGTTACTTTTTTGGAAGGTAACTCTACGGTTGCCTTTCCAAATCCGGTCATTGATTGTATCATCCTTAATCTATAAAATTTTCGCAAAGATAGAAATTATATCTTTACCTTTGTGCCTGCATAATCAAAAAAGAAAGCTATAGTATGGCATTGATATTGAATATCGAGACTTCGACAGCTGTTTGTTCGGCTGCGTTGACAGAAGGGGAGAAGGTGCTTTTTGAGCAACACTCGTTTGAGGGACCTTCGCATGCCTCTTTATTGGGAGTATATGTGGAAAAAATGATCCAATGGGTAAAGAGTCAAGGTCGCCAGCTGGATGCGGTAGCGGTTAGTAGTGGCCCTGGTTCTTATACGGGATTGCGTATCGGTGTGTCAGTCGCTAAGGGGTTGTGTTTCGGTGCGGATATCCCATTGATCAGTGTGTCAACTCTTTCTTTGTTGGCTTCTTCCGCAGTTCGTAAGATGCAGGGAGCAGTTGATTATCAGTATTGTTCAATGATTGATGCTCGCCGTATGGAGGTATATGCGGAGCTTTTTGATGCTTCGCTTCAACCTATTCGTACCGCTATGGCAGATATTGTTGATGCACAGACTTATGCGAACTATCTGGAGAGGGGAAAGGTTTGTTTCTTTGGTGACGGAGCGGCTAAATGCCAGTCGGTTATTACGGATGCGAATGCATACTTCCTTCCTGATGTATATCCATTGGCTGCGGAGATGGCTCCACTTTCTGCAAAGGCTTTTACTGAGAAGCGATTTGAGAATGTAGCCTATTTTGAGCCCTTCTATTTGAAGGAGTTTCAGGCAACCATCGCAAAGAATAAAGTGTTGGGAGAAACTAAAAAAGAGAGGATGGCCTAAGAATGGGCCATCCCTTGTACGATGAATTTTCAGTCGGAAGAAACGTAACGCACTTGATCTAACATAAGAGGAATCTCCTTTTCCTCAATTCCGGCTTGCATTAAGTCTGGAATGTCTTGTCGGAAGGCTTCCAAGAAGGTGTCGAAATGGCCTTGCTCACAACGGACAGCCTCTTTATAATAACTAACAGCCTGTTTTAGCTGTTGCAGCGCCCATTCTGTGTGGCCGGCGTTCAGGTAATCTTGTGTGGTTGGCTTATTTGCCAAGATCTTGCGGTAGTAATTGCGTGCTTGATCATATTTGCCAATGAGGAAACTGCACCAGGCAATCGGTCTCCAGGCTTTGGTGGATTGATTGTCTAAATAATCTACCTTGAAGAAGTATTTCAGGGCTTCGCTGAAATTTCTTAATTCCAGATAGCAATGACCGATATTAATTTGCAAGTTCATATCGTTCGGTTGCTTTGCCTCTAAACGTCGGTAGTAAATGAGCGCCTTTTCTGGTTGTTTCAGGTTGCGATAACAAGAGGCAATACGACGATTCAGCCATTTACTGTCCGTATGAGTCAAATCTGCTCGCAAATAGGTTTGCAAGGCCTCTTCTGTTTGCCCCATCATCTGTTTGCAATACCCTTTCTTCTGGAATAGCTCGCCATTCTCTTCGTCAATTTCGCTGAGTTGATTAAACACAGTCAAAGCGTCAGCGAAATAGTTTTTTCGTAGGTAATACTCTCCGATAGTGCTTAATGTTTCTTTATCAGCCATGTAGGGCTTCAAAAGTGTCAGGTTATGGAAGTCTAACGGATAGGTGAAGACATCTTCGAAATCCAAATGACTTGGGTAAAGTTTGAAAAAGCGATACAGATCTTGGACATATTGACCAATGATCAATTCACGCTGTTTCTGGGGAGATTGCAGATTGGATGTGGACTTCTTTATTAATCCGATCATCTCATCTCCCATTTTTTGACTCATCATTTGACGCAGTTGCTTGGGAATATCTGTCATGCTGAGGTAGAGTGAATACTTGTCAGAGTTGCATATATTCCTGTTCTGCGTGAGGAGATTCAGTAAGGTGGTTGCTTTGTCTGCTCCATCAAGAATGGCTTGAATAGCGGAATGAGACATGCTAAACGGTAAAAACCAATTGCCTACTTCTCGAAAGAAGGGGTAATGCTTGAGGTGCACGAATGAGGAGTGCATCATATCGGCTCCTTCTCGCTGCATCTCGGCAAAGGCCTCCATCTGCTTCTCTGTCTGCTGACTCGACAAATAAGCTTCCCATTCGGGATTCATTCCTTCACTGAACAGCTCTGGTGAAATTTCTTCCGCTTGAATTTTTTGGTTGAGAATTGGGTTGTTTTTCAACAACTGTGGCAAGATCTCGTTCTGCAATTTTTGATTGATCTTCTCTGTCTCACGAGCCAAAATGAAGCGCAAGGTGATTTGTCTCAGCAAAGAAGTGAAGTCGGGGATAAAGTCGGCCAAGGCTGCTAACCTGCGGTCGATCTCTGGATAAACAGCAGTTCGCTCACGATAAAAGGACAGCGTTAACAAGATGCAAATCAGTGCCCTGCATCGGATCTCCTCATGATCTAGTTCCGCAGCATCAAAAAGCAATGAGAGTTTGGCAATGTCGAATGAGGTTTGTAAAGCTAATAATAAGGCGGATATGACTTGGCATGCCACCTCGAAAGGAAGATTTTTGTCTCTCAAGAGGGCTCGCAAATCAACTACTTCTTCCGTACTCAGTGGATCGGCTGTCCATAATTTATTGAAGAGTTGTTCAGTGGCTGCTTCAATTTTACGACTGACCCCCACTACAGTATCTCCAGCTTCTGACTGGTACGCTGCCATTTCTTGCAATTCCTTGTGTAATTGCGTGTAAGATGGAATCGGTTGCTTCCGCAAAGAACGGCGGTAACTATAATAGGTCAGAGGCGATTCCACGATCAAGGCTTTGTTGCGCACCTGATCCGCTAACTGATAGGTCGAGGCGATCACGTTATGGTAGATCTGATCCTCCATCGGGTCTTTAGCTCCCTCCAGTCGATAGCGTAACATATATTTATAGGTGTCTTGCAATTCATTCAGCTGATCCATGAACGAGTAATCACGAATGCCGGCAATCAGGCTTTGTGTCTGCTCAAAAGCCTCTTTCAGCTCCTTTGCGTCTAATAAGCCAATAATCCGGTTGTATGTCTTGTTTATCTCTTGTAAAGTCATCATATCGCACTGTATAAATGAGAAGCCAAAAGTAACCTAATTTCGGCTTTAATCTGTATCTTTGCCCACAAAAAATAAGTTTTTAGATGAAGAATATTCGCAATTTTTGTATTATTGCCCATATTGATCACGGTAAAAGTACCTTGGCCGACCGTCTTTTGGAATATACCAAAACGGTGGAAGGCAAGGATATGCAGGCTCAGGTGCTCGATGACATGGACCTTGAGCGCGAGCGTGGCATCACGATCAAGAGCCATGCGATACAGATGAATTATTCCTATAAAGGAGAGAACTATATTCTAAACCTGATTGACACTCCGGGGCATGTCGATTTTTCGTATGAGGTATCACGTTCTATTGCGGCTTGTGAGGGCGCTTTATTGATCGTGGATGCGGCACAGGGCATTCAGGCGCAAACGATCTCTAACCTCTATATGGCCATTGAGAATGACCTGGAGATTATTCCTGTGATGAATAAGATTGACCTGCCGAGTGCGATGCCTGATGAGGTGGAAGACCAAATTGTGGAGCTGTTAGGTTGTCCAAGAGAGGATATCCTGCGTGCGAGTGGAAAGACGGGTGAAGGCGTGATACAAATCCTGGATACCATTGTGGAGAAGGTGCCTGCGCCTAAAGGAGATCCGGAGGCTCCGTTGCAATGCTTGATTTTCGACTCGGTGTTCAATCCTTTCCGTGGCATCATTGCTTACTTTAAGGTAGAGAATGGGGTGATTCACCAAGGAGATCGGGTGAAGTTCATTGCGACAGAGAAGGAGTATGATGCGGATGAGGTAGGTGTGTTGAAGCTGACCATGTCGCCTCGAAATGAGATTCGGACAGGCGATGTGGGGTATATCATTTCTGGTATCAAGACCTCTCGGGAGGTGCGAGTAGGCGATACGATTACCCATGTGGCCCGTCCTGCAGCGGAGGGTATCGCTGGTTTTGAGGAGGTGAAACCGATGGTATTCGCGGGTGTTTATCCGATAGATAGCGAAGATTTTGAGAACCTGCGTGCCTCGTTGGAGAAGTTGCAGCTGAACGATGCATCGTTGACGTTCCAGCCAGAGAGCTCCGCGGCATTGGGTTTCGGTTTCCGTTGCGGCTTCTTGGGATTGCTGCACATGGAGATTGTGCAGGAACGTCTCGATCGTGAGTTTAATATGGACGTGATCACTACGGTGCCCAACGTTTCCTATATCGTGCATACCAAGAAAGGAGAGGCGATTGAGGTACATAACCCCGGTGGATTGCCTGATCCCACGTTGATAGATCACATTGACGAGCCTTTCATTCGGGCATCGGTGATCACCAATACCACGTATATTGGCCCCATCATGACCCTTTGCTTGGGCAAACGAGGGGTGCTGATCAAACAGGAGTATATCTCAGGCGACCGTGTGGAGATCTTCTACGACCTGCCTTTGGGCGAGATCGTGATCGACTTCTATGATAAACTGAAGAGCATCTCGAAAGGGTATGCCTCTTTCGATTATCACCTGCATGATTATCGTCCCAGTAAGTTGGTGAAATTGGATATCCTGCTGAATGGTGAGCCTGTGGATGCGCTTTCCACCTTGACGCATGTGGATAACAGTGTCTCTTTCGGACGTCGTATGTGTGAAAAATTAAAGGAGTTGATCCCTCGTCAACAGTTTGATATTGCGATTCAGGCAGCCATAGGTGCGAAGATTATTGCCCGTGAGACCGTAAAAGCCGTACGTAAGGATGTGACGGCCAAGTGTTATGGTGGTGATATCTCTCGTAAACGTAAATTGTTGGAGAAGCAGAAAGAGGGAAAGAAACGTATGAAACAAATCGGTACGGTAGAGGTGCCTCAGAAGGCCTTCTTAGCGGTATTGAAATTAGACTAATTATAGGGTAGAATTAGGATTGAGGAGTTAAGACTTTTAATTCCTCATTCCTAACTCCAAATTCCTAATTTGACGAAGTCAACCTGATTCCTTTTTCCTCTAAGGTGATGAGGTGCTGCTTGTAAAGCGCACCAATAGCCTGTTTGAACGCCTTCTTGCTGCAACGGAAAAGCGCATAGATCACATCTGGTTCACTTTTGTCATGTACGGCAATATAGCCACCTTGCGCTTTCAAGGCTGTCAGGATAGTACCTGCTATACCCTCCACCTTCTGATAACCCAATGGCATTAAGCTTACATCTATTTTCTCATCCTCACGAACCTCTTTGATGTATCCTTTGATATGCTCACCCTTCTCTAACCGCTGGAAGGTCTCGTCGTAATAGACCAATCCCGTGTGTTGATTATTGATGATCACTTTATAGCCTAATTCTGTTTCGTCTGCGACTAATAGATCCACCTCCTCTCCCCGTTCATATTGAGGTAAGGTGTTGTTCAAGAACTTCTCAATGCGAGCAGAGGCCATGATGCGTCCTGTAACATGATCAAGACGAATATATACCAAATACCATTTACCGGGTCTCATCGCCTTTTTTTGTTCCTTGAAAGGTACTAATAAGTCTTTCATGATCCCCCAATTCAGGAAGGCACCAGTCTTGTTTACATCTTTCACTTCCATAAACTGAAACTCGCCCACAGTCGCATAAGGGCGTGCTGTTGTAGCAATCAAGCGCCCCTCATTGTCATGATAGATGAACACCTCTATCTCGTCACCCACTTTCGCCTCTTTCGGCACATAACGAGTGGGAAGCAATATCTCCTTACCCTCGCCACCATCTAAGTACAAACCGAAATCGACGGCCTTGATGACTTTTAATGTATTGTATTTTCCTACGTTCACCATATTCTTATATTCATTTGTGGGCAAAATAAGTAAAATCGAGTGAAAAAATCAAGAAAAGATGCAGCAATATCTGATAGGATGTATCGTTATAAATGTAATTTGGAAGATGAAGAGGATGGTAGTCCCTTCTGTTCCATGAAAAAATAGTATCTTTGCAACTCCTTTGAAGAAAATAAGATGATGAAATTGAAATTTGTATCAGTAGTAGCTTTGTTCATGTGGATCTTGAATGCATGTTCTGTGCCTAAAGATGTGGTCTATTTTCAAGGTATAGATAATGCAACTGCAGAACAGATTGAGCAGATGAGCCAAACATATACGGCCAAAATCTGTACGGATGATATGCTGACAATCACAGTAACGGCATGGGATCCTACGGTAGTCACACCTTTTAATCCTCCTGCATTCTCATTTGCTCAAGAGACAGATCAGGTCAGAATAGCTTCAAATACGCAATTACAAACTTATTTGGTGGATACAGACGGCAACATTAATTTCCCTGTATTGGGGAAAATCCATGCGGAAGGTTTGACCAAACAGCAATTGCGTGATCTATTGCAAGAGAAGATACGCGTGTATGTAGCAGATGCTTTAGTGAATATTCAAATCATTAACTATAAAGTGACGATTTTGGGAGAGGTAGCCCGTCCGGGTCGTCTTACCGTTCCTAATGAGCGCCTTTCCATTTTGGATGCACTCGGATCGGTTGGTGATTTAAGCATTAATGCGAACCGTAAGAATATTTTAGTGGTTAGGGAGAATCACGGGAAAAAGGAGTTTGCTCGATTGGATATTACGCGTCCCGATATTTTTACATCTCCCTATTTCTATCTCCAACAGAACGATTTAGTTTATGTGGAGCCGAATAATGCCAAGAAGAGAAATTCGCGTTATAGCACGGCTCAACAGTATAGCGTAACTGTTTTCTCGTCTGTGTTGAGTGCGATCTCAGTGATCACTACAGTTATTTTAGCAATCACGAAATAAATGAGTTGTCATGGAAGAACAAGATAATGAAGTAATCGGATTAAAGTCAATATTGGTCGGCTACCTCTTGCATTGGAGATTGTTTATTGGGGTGTTTTTGGTGTCTTTTATCCCTGCTGTCCTTTATTTATTGATTTATCCTCGTACTTATGAGATTGCGGCTCGGATCCAGATTCAAGAAGATAAAGATTTAGGAGGAGGTAGCTTTGGCTTGGGCGAGGCTGCGGGCTTAATGAAATCTTTTGGATTAGGAAGTGCTGGAGGAGGAGCTGTTAATATTGAGGATGAGTTGATGATACTCTCCTCAAATAAGCTTTTACGTGAAATGGCCTTTGAGTTGGGTGTCAATGTGGATTATAAGAAACCATTCTCTTTTTATAGGGTTTACGAGCGGAATCCTTTTCGATTGAGGACGGATTCGGCAACAGATGCCCGTTTGACCGAGAGTATTGAATTTACGGTGAAAAAAACTACAAATAAGTTCGATGTAAAGGTTGAGGGCCGTACATTTGATGATCAACATTTCTCCTTTTCTTCTTTGCCGGCTGTGATGAAATTACCGGTGGGAGACTTTGTTTTGTCCTCTACAGAGAACCAGTCAGATGAGACAAAATGGATTATGACCTATCGCCCTTCGGGTTGGGTCGCTGAAGATTTGGCGGATGAGTTTCTAATTGAGGATAATTCAAAAACATCCAACGTGATAGAATTAGGGTGTACGGATTATGAGCGTAGGCGCGGCGTGGATATGCTGAACACTTTGATGCGATTGTATAATATGCAGGCAGATGCGTATAAGAAAGGCCAAGCACGTACCAGTTTGTCCTTTTATGATGGTAGAATACAAGAAGTAATCCAGGATTTGGCTGATGTTGAGCAGAAGATAGAGCGTTATAAAAGTCAGCATCAGTTAATGGATATTGAGCATGATGTGCAATTTTACGTGGAGCAGATGAAGGAGTTGCAAACACGTTTAATAGAGTTGCAGGCTCAAATGAATGTGATAGATATGATGGATGCTTATGTGAAAGATCCAGCGAATAAATACAATATCGTGCCCTCTTTATTGAATGCGCAAGATGGTGAGAAGGGTGCGGCTATCGCGACCTACAATGAGGTCTTATTGGAGCGTGCGCGAGTTATACAGAATTCCAGTATGAATAACCCGTTAGTAGGAACTTTGACAAAGCAGGCGGATGAATTGCGAAATGGTGTTTATCAGACGATTAATAATGCGCGTGAGGGCTTGGGCATCTCCATTGCAGACATTAAGGCGAAAGAGCAACAGCTTTATAATAAAATGAATGTTTATCCACAGGCTGAACGTACTTATGTGGAATTGAAACGCCAGCAAGAGATCGTTCAAGGGGTGTATTTGATTCTGTTGCAGAAGCGTGAAGAGACGGCCTTGGTATTGGGTCAGCAGCAAGACAAGGCTCGTATTCTTGATACTGCGTATGTGAAGAGTAAGCCCATAGCTCCCCGTAAGCTTTATGCGACCATCGGAATGCTATTGCTAACTTTAGTGATTCCAGTGGTTTATTTATTCGTGAAAGAGCAAACTGGTTCTTTGCTGGAGGAGTTTAAGCGTCAGAGACAAAAATAGTTGTTACATGCGTTTGGTTGCGACATTGCTATATTATACAATTTATGCGGTAAGAGGTTGTATTAACCGATTCCTCTCTCTCTTCTATAAGAAGATGATGAGAGGGTGTGGTTGTAATGTCCGTTTTTCTGCGCTAACATCTGATTTTACCTATCGAAACATAACAATCGGTGATGATGTATATATAGGCCCTCATGCCTTATTCTTATGTACGGAGAGCCAGATTTTTATTGGTAGTAAAGTTCTTTTTGGCCCCCATGTTACGATTATAGGAGGAGATCATCGTATAACTGATATTGGACGATTTATCTACGATGTGTTGGATAAGCGTCCGGAAGATGATCAGGATGTGCATATTGAAGACGATGTTTGGATAGGTACGAATGTGACCGTATTAAAAGGGGTTACTGTTGGTCGAGGAGCCGTGGTGGCTGCCGGAGCATTGGTCGTTAAGGATGTACCTCCTTATGCGATAGTTGGTGGAGTACCCGCCAAGGTGTTGAAATATAGATTTACACCTGAGCAAATACGAGAGCATGAATCCCAACTATATGCGGAAGATAAGCGGCTGGCTGAAACCTAAATAGGATCAAAGGTAATATGGGTAATCGAAAGGTGCTTTTTTTGGCGACATCGAGGAAGACTCGTGGTGGTATTGCTGCAGTACTTAATACGTATACCAGACTTTCTTTCTGGAACGAGTATCATGTGCGCTGGATAGGTACTCATATTGATAGATCACAGTGTCAGAAGTGGTTGTTTGCGGTAAAAGCATTGCTAAGCTATATTTGCTGTATAGGCTTTTATGATTTAGTCCATATTCATGTTGGTGAACTCCCATCTATCAAAAGAAAGTTTATATTCTTTAAGCTTGCGAAATTTTGTCGGAAAAAGGTTGTGATCCATTTACATATTGGTAATCAGTTGGATGGATATAGAGATAATAAGCTATGCAGAGAGTTGTTAGAAGGGGCGGATGCTATTATTGTCCTATCTCAATCTATTCGGACGAAGATTTCTGCTTATTTTGGGGTTGGAGAGAAAGTTCATGTTATTTATAATCCTTGTTCTATTGTTTCGAATGTGCATTACTCAGATCAGCATAAGTATATCCTGTTTGCTGGAACTTTAAATCAAAACAAAGGCTATGCTGTTCTAATTAAGGCTTTTGCCAAAATAGCGATTCAGTTTCCTGATTGGCGCTTGGTATTAGCAGGAAATGGAGAACTGGAACAAGCACAACAATTAGTGAAAGATTTAGGTATTGAGCATCAAGTCGTTTTTGCCGGTTGGGTAACGGATAGTAAGAAAGAGCAACTGTTTAGGGAGGCTTCTGTTTTTTGTTTATCGAGTTATGCGGAGGGCTTTCCTATGGCTGTTTTAGATGCTTGGTCTTATGGGATTCCTGTAGTTTCAACTCCAGTTGGTGGATTACCCGATGTCTTAAAGGATAATGAAAATGCCCTATTATTCCAGCCGGGTGATGTGGATATGTTGGCTGAAAAATTCATACAGGTTCTGTCTGATGCTACATGCAGAAAACGGCTCTCATCGGCATCTTTGGCATTATCAAAAGGACTGTTTAGTATCCAAACAATTAATTCACAGATAGAGGCCTTATACGAGATCTGTTTAACAACGAATTGATATGGAAACGGTTTTGCTTTCAGATTATGCAATTGTGTCTGACTTTCGTTTGAAGGAATTGCCTAATAAACGTACAATAGTCAATACGATAAATGCCTATTCGTGGGTGATGGCAGATAAAGACCCTCTTTTTCGGCGTGCCTTGATGACAGGGGATTGGCTATTGCCTGATGGCGTTGGTGTTGTTTGGGCCGTTCGTTTCTTGTTGGGGATTAAAATTCGTAAGGTGGCTGGGGCTGATTTGCATAAAGCTGTATTAGACTTGTTGGAGGCTAAGGCTGGTAAATGCTTTTATTTAGGTGCTTCTGATTCTACCTTGAACAAGATTCGAGAGCGGCTAAAGCAGGAATATCCGCATATTTCCGTAGAAACCTATAGTCCACCCTATAAACCGGTTTTTTCTGAAGAGGATAATCGCAATATGATTGAAGCTGTAAATGCTTTTCAACCGGATGCGCTCTTTGTGGGCATGACTGCACCTAAACAAGAAAAATGGGTATTGGAAAATGCAGAATCTTTACAGACGCATCTAATTGGTTCCATTGGTGCTGTCTTCGATTTTTATGCGGGGGTAAAACAGCGACCACCCCAATGGATGATTCGATTGGGATTGGAATGGTTTGGACGCTTGGTCAGTGATCCCAGACATACCTGGAAACGTTATGTCATTTATAATCCAGTATATGTTTGGAAAATCATTCAGATTAAATGGGGGCGCAAAAAAAGTATTACATAGCTCGTAGTTTTACTCATTGAGTTAAACAGACGATTGCTCTGAATATCCCAGCGGCAATTTGGGCATATCCTACATTTGTTGGATGTACGCCATTTGTCCCGATAATTTCCACTCCTTCCTCATAATTCCCTGCGGGAATTTCTTGGGTTGGGTAGGCATGTAAACAATCAAACTGTGCATTGTTGTCAATAAAATAGGTGAAGGAGGCTAATTCTTCACTATGTGCTAACGAATCGTACGCTTGATTAAGTTTGTGCACTTTTAGGTTGAAGCCCCTTTCTCCATAGATACCAGAAACTTCATTCGCTGGATAGTTTGCTCCTAATCCACCATTTTGAGAGGGTAGGAGAACGCTACCTAATAATACTTTGCATTGTGGGTAGGCTTTATGTATGTTACTAATTAGCTTTTTAGCGTTGTCGATTATACTTGTTTGATCTTCAAAAGGAGACAAAGAAAGAAGTTCATTGATTCCTAATTGAAGATAGATACAATCAATATTCCCATCGCAATATTGGGAAACATAGTTTTGTATGTTAAGTGTTTGAATATATTTATACCAAGTCCAACCTCCTGTACCTTCCCAGCCTACAGTTTTTTCTTGATTCTGCAATCTTCCTGTCAAATAATAGTTGGATAAGAAGAGGCTTTGGGGAGTCTGATAGAATCCTGATGTGCCTTTTAGTCGTCTGCTTAATTCAATTGGGGTCTGTCCTCCTTCCATGAGGCTGTTGCCAATACACAGTAAATTTGTTCGTTTAGATGGGTTGCTCGCTATCTTGGTCGTTAGTGTAACCGCTTTTTCTGCAATTATCGATCCATCTATATTATAGATAGATAAGTACATAGGACATTCTCCCACATCTTGGGCTTTGGGAATATATTGCCAATAATTTGTATAGTTGCTACCCTTTTCGCATTGTAAACCCAAAATATAATTGCTATTCGAGTTAATCAATATGCTTTGGAAATAGATTCTTAGTGTATCACCAACCACAGCATATAACTCGCTGCCAATTGATAAACTGGTCTCAATGCGCTCCTGCTCCCAAGTGATAAAAAACTCTTCTTTGTCACAAGAAAGATTGCATGTTAGCAATGAGAGTATCATTATGAATGAGAAGAAATAGCGCATAGGTTTAATTGATGATGGGTTTTAAAATCGCAGCATGCTTTTGTTCCCTCTTTTCCATAGGAGGTGGAGTCATATAATTCGCTCCATATAGTTGTGTTAAATAGGCATTAGCATCGTTGGGACCCAAGAAAGCATGTTCTTCAAAAATGTATTCTTTTAATGGGAATATCTCATCGTAAGAGAAGTAACGCCTCCATGGCGTGTCAAACCCATGACCAATGTAACAATGATCTCCTAAGGATCTATTGTCATCAATATATCTATTAGCCATGCGCAAATAATGCTTGGCTAAAAGGCGGAACAAGGGCTTGAAGTAAGATACGATCCGCTTCTTGACAGAATGCTGCTTGTCTAACTCCGCATCCAACGCCTTGCAGAGATAGTAGAAATAGTTCTTTTTGAGTTTCTCGTTCTTAAACTGGCGTGGATCTGTATGATAACGATCTGCAGGGAATATATCGATAAAAATGCCCATATTGTAGTGCTTCTTCTCGATCCCATTAGAAATAATCAAGCTTTTTTTGTCTCTGATTTTGCATGGCAAAGCCAGATAGCCATAATAGGGGTCGTTTTCTCTTGTTTGAAGAAAGAGGTCATCGGGTAATTCTTTTTGAGCGATTTCTAAAAAGCGTTCGTAGTCTTCCCTAATCATACAGATATCCAGATCATCATCCCATGGAATAAATCCGTGGTGGCGAACAGCTCCAAGCAAAGTGCCTGAGCACATCCAATAATGTAGCCCGTGCTGTCTGCAGATGTGGTCAATGATTTTGAACATACGAAGCATGACCAATTGGGCTTGACGAAGTACGGTATCTCCTGAGTCCCGACTATCAGGAAATAAGCTGTTATAATCAATCATTTTTAATTCCTTGTATCTGAGTTGTCTGAATAATTCTCTTGGCTTCCGCTTTTTGATTGGCAGCGACTAAGCCTAAAAACATCATCATGAATAATCCTCTATTACTTGTAAAAGAGGCATCGGCTATGTTTTCAATAAGAAGATATCCAATAATAAGACATGTAATCGTAAACAATTTAGAATCTTGTGTTATTTGGCTGTTTCGTATAGATTTTAAAATAATATAGACCCAAAACAGAAAGAATAAAATAACTCCCATTATTCCAAACTGAGCTAAAGATGGGTAGTAGGTGTCTGCGATAAACTTATTGAAAGACTTGCTAAGACCCCAGACAGAATCAATGCCATATTTTGTATAGATATTGGAATAATAGACACCTGATGCATGTGTACCAAAGCTGGCTAATCCAGTGCCGAAGGGTACATAATCCGCTAACAACTTGAAAGAAGTTGCGTATAAAACAAATCTTGCCAGTAAATCTTTTTCTTCAGATTCAGTTTCTGAGAGTCCTTGCACGAAATAGAGGTCAAGTTTTTCTCGGGCTACAAAGGCCATGGCCGCTATGAGTAAAAGAAGTGCTGTTGTATTCTTGAAATCAAATTTTAGATTTTCAATCTTGCCGAGGTAAAAGACCATAAAGATGGATAAAGCGTAAAAGCCATAGAATTTTGATCTCCCTGATGCGATTCCCACAAATAGCATTATCAAGAATATGGTCTTTTCTTTTTTACTATAGTTGCCACAATATAGGTAAGTCAATGATAGGGCTGTGACTATAGCTGCATAGCAGGAAGGATGTCCCATGATTCGGTTAAAAATACGTATATCAAGGAAACCATATAATCCGATAGGAAGAAAAATACACCATAAAACGAGGCATAGATCTTTTAGAGTTTTCTTTTGATTTTCATCGAATTGAGGCATCATCTGGTAAATACAAAAGAAAGCAAGATAGGGCTTCATCTGTATGATAAGATCCATGAAGATAGCCTTTTTGGTATTACTCCCAATATAAAAAGAGTAAACTGTATAAAATAGAAAGACACAAATTGTAGTGAAAAAAAACTTGTTAATAGGCCAATCTTTTTCCTTGAACATATTACGAGCGAAAAGTATTAATAATAGCATTCCGCAAATTTCATCAATGGAATTAAAGCCTATTATGTCGTAAAACACGATACCAAAAAGCAACGTGAAAACAAACAAATAATAGAGATATTTATTCGCAAATTTTTGTAAAGTCATATTCCCGTATGTATTGACACAGTCAATGTCTCTTTTAAAATGCTCCAAAGATACTACATATTTTTGAAACCTATACCCCTCAGTTTGCTCTTTGTCGGAGCTGTGATCTTTTTGTTTCCTGTTGAGTTTGGAAGGAAGAAATTTTCATACCTTTGCGTACTCATATAAAATTACAAATTAGGACTTCTCGAAATGTTGTTTAATTCATTTGCGTTTTTGTTGTTCTTGCCAATTGTGTTCTTGTTGTATTGGTATGTATTTAGTAGGAGTATCCGTCTAAGGAATTTATTTGTTGTGTCGGTTAGCTATCTCTTTTATGGTTGGTGGGACTGGCGTTTTTTATCTTTGATTGCGTTTACGACTTTATGCAGTTGGTTGAGTGGCCTATTAATTCGTAAAAAACGTAGCGTTTGTGACATGGGAGATACTGTCTCAGACCACTATTGTAGAGGAGTCATGATAATCAATATTGTGCTCAACCTTGCCATATTAGCCTATTTCAAGTATGCGAATTTTTTCATTGATAATTTCATAGATTTGTTTGGGCTATTTGGAATTACCTTGCATCGTTCCTCTTTGAATGTAGTACTGCCGGTTGGAATTAGTTTTTATACATTTCAGGCCTTGAGTTATACGATTGATGTGTATAGGCGCAAGATGGAACCTACTTCTGATATATTGGCTTTCTTTGCTTTTGTAAGTTTTTTCCTGCAATTGGTAGCTGGCCCGATTGAACGGGCTTCTCATTTGCTCCCACAGTTTTGTGAATCCAGGCATTTCTGCTATAAAGAGGCTGTAGATGGTTTAAGACAAATTCTGTGGGGATTATTTAAGAAAGTGGTTGTTGCGGATAACTGTGCAATAGTGGCGAATGCCGTTTTCTTGAATATGGAATCGGCAACGCCATCTTCCTTGTTGTTAGGGGCTATTATGTTTTCGTTTCAGATATATGGTGATTTCTCCGGATATTCTGATATTGCTGTAGGTACTGCTCATCTGTTTAATTTTGATTTGGTTCGCAATTTCAATGTTCCCTATTTTTCTCGGAGTATTGCTGAATTTTGGCGGCGTTGGCATATATCTCTCAATACTTGGTTTGTGGATTATGTCTATATTCCGTTAGGAGGAAATCGTAGAGGTAAATGGCAGACACTCAGGAATACGTTGGCGGTTTTTTTTGTAAGTGGATTATGGCATGGCGCAAATTGGACATATATTATGTGGGGTATTTATCACGGGTTGTTGTTCTTGCCGTTGCTGCTATTAGGTAAGACAAAACAACATATAGATGTCGTGGCTAAGGGGCGTTGGATGCCTTCTGTGCGAGAATTGCTTCAAATGATAAGTACCTTTTTCTTGGCTATGTTGGGATGGGTCGTTTTTCGATCGCCAAATCTCATTTTTGCTTTTGATTATTTGAAGCGTATGTGCTCGTTAAGTGTGTTTAATGTGCCTAACACTTTGATGTTGGGATTAGGCAATTCGATAGTTTTGGGGTGTTTTTTGTTCGTATTTATTCTTTTGTTTGTGGAATGGATTCAACGGGAAAAGAAGCATGGATTGGATATAGATTGGATAAGATCTCCTTTGTTACGTCTTGGTGTATATTGTGGTTTCGCTTGGTTGATTCTGTTTTTCATGGGTGTACAGGAATCTTTTATTTATTTTCAATTTTAAGAGATATGATACGTTTTCTTCGTAAGTTCTTATGTGTTTCATGCATCTTTCTATTGTTAGCGAGTTTGTCAATGTTTATGATGATGCATTTAATAGGCTCTTGGAATGAGATTGTATTGGTAGATCAGGAAAAGCAAGCCCATATAGCATCGCTAAGTGGTAGAAAAATTTGCTTTGTGGGGGGGTCAAATCTATCGTATGGATTGGATAGCTATCGTGTGCAAGAGTACTTTGGCATGCCTGTAGCAAACATGGGATTACATGCTGGACTTGGTATGAATTACATGCTGTATGAGATTAATTTATATGTGAATACGGGTGACGTAGTTGTGCTTGTTCCGGAGTACAATCAGTTTATTAATTACTATGGCTCATCAGCCTTAGCAGATTTGTTCATCCAAACGAAACAATGGAATAACTGCCTTATGTATAAGGAATGGACTACTTATCCGTCCTATTTATGTTCGAAAGTATTTACACCTTCATTATTAAAACGAAAGGTTGTTGATGAGTATGCGGATAATCCAAAAGGTTTTAATGAGTTTGGTGATTATATACTTCATTTGGATCAACCAAGGCGGGTATTTCCTTGTTTGCCACTTACTGAGCGTCCAAAGGTTGACCAAATCCATATTTTTACCAATGAAGTAAAACAATTAAGGGAAAGGGGGATTAAGGTCATATTGCTTCCTCCATCGTACGCTCTCACGAGTTTCAATATGTCGAAGTCGTATATTGATGAGATTGCTTCTACGTTAGAAATTGATTCTGTGCCATTTGTAGTGTCACCTGCTCGTTATGCTTTGAATGATACGTTGTTTTGGAATACGGCTTATCATTTGTCTGCGGAAGGAAGACGATTGCGGACGGATTTAGTTATTGCTGATTTAGATAGTATTGGAATTAATTAGAACCGTCATGTGTAGATGTTTTATGGTTTATATAATACTTTGTTTTTGCTTTGTGGCTTGCGATGAAGTGGACAATAGAGCGCAGGTTCAAGAAGTCTCTCATTTTATCCCTGAAAATGCTACATTTATTCTGCCCTCAGATCCTCATATTGAATATGTGGGTAGAATAAGTTTTGCTAATCCGGATGCCCCTCGATTCACTTATCCTGGAGTGAGTATATCTGCTCTTTTTGAAGGGACATCGCTTAATATGATAGCAAAACCAATGAGTGGTTTTTTTATGGTGAGGATAGATGATAATGATCCATTTAAAGTTGCTTTTGCGAATGAGCAAGATTCGGTAATTACTTTAGCCTCACAGTTGCCAGATGGAATTCATGAGGTTTTTATCATGAATTGTATAGAATCCTTTCTGCCAGTTTCGGAATTTAGAGGATTTTTGTTAGATCAAGATTGTCATTTACAGGCCAAAGAGCGGCAGTACTCCCTGCGGCTGGAGTTTGTGGGTAACTCAATGACTTGTGGTTATGGGATAGAAAGTAATAATCCATCTGATACCTTTTCTAAGGAGACAGAGAATCACTACTATGCTTACCCTGCTTTGGTATCAAAAGGATTAAATGCACAATATGTAGTTGTTGCCCGTAGTGGAATAGGTGTTTATCGGAATTATGGAGGTCCTGTGGAAGGAAGTGTAGATTGTTTACCAAATTTGTATGACTATACCTTATATGGAGACACAACAGAAGTATGGGACTTCTCTCGTTATATTCCAGATATTGTCTGTGTAAACTTGGGTACAAATGATTGTGTATTAGAAGGCTACTCTATACATCTTTTGAAAGACGCTTTTGTGAAGTTTAGTCAAAAGCTTCGTTCTATTTATCCTGATGCAAAAATCATTTGGATGACGGGATGTATGTTACATGGAAAACCTTTAGAGGATCTACAATCTGTTTTGGACGAAGTTGTTCAAGAATCTAAAACTGCTGGTGACAAATGTATGTATCGATTCGATTTTACACCTCAGACTGGAGATCTGGGCTATGCTGCTGGATGGCATCCCAGTCGACAGCAACATGAACGTATGGCAGATGAGTTGATATCCTTTATGAGAACAATCGTAAATGGATAAGGTAAATGAACTGCTTACTGTATAGCGTTCCAATGCCTCTTTATTCATAATTTTATAGGACGTTCGGATGATGTCAAACGATCGTTTGATAGTCGTCAGTCGATCGTTTGATATAGGTCAGTCGATCGTTTGACGGCGTGCGGACGTATTATGAAATAGGCTTCTTGTGTCTTTAGACTTATTGTGGTGGGGCATTTATAGATATAGTTGACCTGAAATATCTTTATACATAAAAGAGGGCAGCGCAGATTGAACCGACTTTCTTTCTTTAGCCATTATATGTTTCATGTTTCTTGTGCGTAAAGTAACTAAAGAGATCTTGACTCTACGATGTGTACTTTATAGGATACTTACATATATATATGTTCTTTCCTTTTGTTAATGAACTAAACATTCTTTGAATATTATTTATGTGTGCTTTAAGTTTGTATTATTTGACAAATATGAATCATTTTTCTTTAAAAATAGATTATATAAAAATATAATGATTATATTCGCATCGAAAAAATTTCTTTTTGATATTTCGATGACACTCGAAAGGGTGAATAGATAGAGATCTTTAAGGTGAAAAGTTTGTTTAATTTGACAAGAAAAGAGTTATGAGAAGGTTATCTTACGTAGTGCTGACGTTGCTTTCGGGTGCGAGCATAGCCAATGCGCAGAACACACGCATCACGGGTACCGTCCTTTCTGCAGAAGATGGAGAGCCGATTATCGGCGCCTCCATCATCGTGAAGGGGACTACAACTGGCACAGTGACCAATTTCGATGGAACATTCTCGTTGGATGTTCCTCAATCAGCTAAGACATTGATGATTTCTTACATCGGTATGCGCTCGCAGGAGGTAGCGATCAAACCTACTCTGCAGGTGCGGCTAATGGCGGACACGCAGAACCTCGACGAGGTGGTGGTAACGGCGATGGGTATCTCGAAGGAGAAAAAGGCCTTGGGCTATGCCGTGCAGGATGTAAAGGGAGAGCAGTTAACGCAGGGTGCTAATACTTCATTGACGGGTGCCTTGCAGGGAAAGGTTTCTGGTATTGACTTTACGCCTTCCAGTGGTATGCCGGGTGCCTCTTCTAAGATGACGATTCGTGGCTCACGTTCGTTTACGGGTGACAATACACCGCTCTATGTAGTGGATGGTATGCCAATCGCTTCTACGTCTGATTATGATACAGGTAACTCTACCTCTGGAGCGGATAATGCCAACCGTTCCTTCGATATTGATCCGAATGACATCGAGAGTATCAATATATTGAAGGGCCAGGCAGCCTCTGCGCTTTATGGTATGCGGGCTTCTAATGGTGTGGTTATTATTACGACAAAGAGCGGCAAGAACGCTAAGAAAGGTAAGCCACAGATTTCTTTCTCTACCTCGTTGAGTATGGACAAAATGTCACGCAAGCCGGAGTTGCAATCAACTTATGCCCAAGGTTCAGGTGGTAAGTATCAACCTACTGGACAATCCTCTTGGGGACCGTTGATCTCGGAGTTGGCTAATGACCCGACTTATGGAGGCAATGCAAACGGCCATCCGGGCAAATACTATGTGCAGCAATTGGGCAAGGCCAACGGCACCGGTATGGAAGACGAGGCTAATTGGGTGATCCCCCAATCTTATGACAATACGGGAGATTTCTTTCAGACAGGTTATGTATGGAATAACTCGCTGAACGTGCAGCAGGCGAATGATAAAGGGCATTACTCTTTCTCTTTGGGTAACGCTAAACAGAAAGGTATCGTACCGTCCACAGGCATGGAACGCTACAACGCCAAGTTGGCGGCTGAGACCGCGTTGAACTCCCATTTTACGACAGGATTTACGGGTAACTTCACCTATTCGCGCATCGACAAGCAACAGGGCGCGAACGATGGTATTGTGGCCAGTGTTTTCTTGGCTCCTCCCTCTTATAATTTGAATGGCATTCCTAATCACGCTTATGGCGATCCCTATACGCAGGTGAGCTATCGTACCGTGGCTCGTTGGGGAAATCCTTATTGGATCTCGGGAAACTGTGCTTACTATGAGAAGAACATTCGTTTCTTTGGAAATACCTATTTGAACTTCAAGACTAACTTTGGCACGCAGAATCACACGTTGAACGTGAAATATACGTTGGGTACAGATGCTTACCAAACCAACTACACGAACCTTAACGCCTACGGTTTCCGTGATGGTCAAGGCTCGATCAATCACCGAGGCTATACCAAGGTGGCGCTCAATTCCCTATTGACCGCCAACTACGATTGGCAGATTACGGAGGATCTGGATTTCAATGCCTTGTTAGGAAATGAGTTTATCCACAGTACGAACAAACTTTATTCAGATACTGGAACAGATTACAACTTTGCGGGCTGGAACCACATGAATAATGCCGCTGTGTATAACAACTCAGAGTCTTACACACAGAAACGTACGATGGGTTTCTTTGGTAATCTTTCGCTCTCCTATAAGCGTATGCTCTATTTGAATGCGACGGGACGTGTCGATAAGGTATCTACCATGCCCCGTGGCAATCGTACTTTCTTCTATCCCTCCGTCTCTGTTGGATTCATCTTCACGGAATTGGAACCGTTGAAGAACGAAATCCTGACCTTTGGTAAGATCCGTGCTTCCTATGCAGAGGTGGGTATGGCCGGGCAGTACTATCCCGACTACTACACGAAGGGTAGCTTCGGTGGTGGGTTTATCTCAGGAGTCAGCATTGCATATCCGATTGATGGACAGATGGGTTATCGCCGTAGCACAACGGTCTATGACCCCAACTTGAAGCCGCAGAACACACGCTCCTATGAGCTTGGTCCGGACTTGACTTTCTTGGATGGCTTGGTGAGCCTCAGCTATACTTATTCTCGTCAGAATGTGAAGGATCAGATCTTCTCTATCCCCTTGCCTCGATCCACTGGAGCTTCCTCTTACTACACAAACGGTGGTAAGGTGCATACCGATGCGCATGAGTTTTCGTTGACGCTCAATCCAATCCGCCGAAAGAACATCAATTGGGACATGACCTTCAATTTCTCGAAGATTAACAACTTTGTGGATGAGTTGGCTGAGGGTGTTTCCAGTATTCAATTGGGAGGCTACACCTCTCCGAATGTGCGTGCGATGGCTGGTGAGAAGTATCCGGTTGTCTGGGGTCCCTGCTTTAAGCGTGATGACAAGGGTAACATCGTGATTACGGAGGAGGGTATGCCGGTGGCCGGTGGCGAGGGAGTCATCGCCCGTGTCAGCCCTGATTTCACATTAGGCTTTAACACTTCGCTTACGGTTTACAAAGCTCGTCTTTCTGCGACTTTTGATTGGCACAAAGGCGGACAGATCTTAGCGGGTACGAATGGTGAGTTGGACTACTATGGCGTGAGCAAACAGAGCGGTATCGACCGCGATCGGGGTTATGCGGAATCAACCGGTGTAGTGCAGACCGGCACAGACAGTAATGGCAATCCGATCTATAGTGACGTGAAGACCATCCAGATCCCAGCCGATAAGATAGAGAAGTTCTATACCAGTCGATCCAGCATCTGGGAGAGCCGCGTGTCGGACAATGACTTCGTGAAATTGCGCGAGATCTCGTTGGCCTATCCGGTGTTCAAGAGTAATTGGATGGAGGTGAATGTGAGTCTCTTCGCCCGCAATATCTTATTGTGGAGCAAGGTGAAGAACATTGACCCGGAAACTTCGCAGGGTAACGGCAATATGTCTGGTGCGATGGAACGTTTCTCTCTTCCGCAGACCAGCAGCTATGGTTTAGGCTTGAATTTCAAATTTTAAGGACAGATAAATCGAGAATATGACAATGAAGACTACATTATATAAGACATTCCTCTACGTATGCGCGGGTTTAGGCACATTGGTGTTGCCGACGGGATGCTCGGAGGACAAAATGGATGAGATCAACCAAGACATTAACCACCCGACCAGCGTGAATACCTCTTTCCTGATCACCGAGGTGCAAATGTCAACGGCGTTCAGCGTGACGGGTGGAGATTACAGTGCTTTTCTTTCCGTCATCATGGAGCATGAGGGAGGAACTGTGGAGCAGCTTTATGAAGCGGATCACAGACTGTTCCAAATGGAGGATGCCAGCAACTGGGGCAACTGTTGGGGCTATATCTACAACAACCTTAATGCTTGTCAGGATGTGATCAATGCCTGTTCAGCAGAGGGTGTGGAGGTCAACAACCATGTCAATCGGGGAATCGCTCGTACGATGATGGCTTACAATTTGGCTTTCTTGACTGACATGCACGGGGATGTGCCCTGGAGTGAGGCGCTTAACTTCCGCGAGTTTATGACGCCTAACCTTGATAAGCAGGAGGCTATTTATCAGGATGTGATGAAACTTTTGGATGAGGCATTGAATGATTTAGCGCAAGGAAATGCGACGACATTGGGAGCGGCAGACCTCTATTATAAAGGGGATGCGGCCAAATGGACGAAAGCGGTTTACGCCTTGAAGGCGCGCTATACGATGCGTCTTTTGGGGCGGAGTGCGGATCGCACGGGAGACCTCAACAAGATTCTCGACTATGTATCTAAATCTTTCACCTCTGCAGACGAGGAGATGAAACTGGATAAATATGATGGGGCGAGCACTTACAATCCCACCTATGTCTTGGCTCGTAGCCGTGATGCGTGTGGTTTGAGTAAAAGTTTGATGGATAAGTTGATCAGCCGTCAGGATCCACGTGCGAACCAAATTGCGATCAATAGCGATATGAAATTGATTACTCCTTCCGATCCGACCTACTATCCGCTGCCTAATGGTGAGGGCGAGAAGAGCCAGAACTTTACAGCGAGGCCGCTACGGATTGGGCGGAGACGGGCCCCACGCAGTTGCTGAGCTATCATGAGTTGCTCTTCTTGAAGGCAGAAGCGCAGGCGCGTTTAGGACTGGATGCGTCCGAAACATTGAAAGCGGCGATATCGGCGGCCTATGTGAATTTAGCCACGGGCGTGAAGGCAGCGATCAACTCCACTTTTAAGAAGAAGGTTGATGGCGAATGCACCCTGTCGGCGGCCATGGCGGATGAGCACTTCGAGGCACATGTCCGTCCGCTCTACAATGCGAATCCGTTGCAGGAGGTGATGATTGAGAAGTATTTGGCCTTCTTTGGCAGCCAAGGTGAATCTCCGGAGGCTTTCTCGGATTATCGGCGTATGACCTATTTGGGTGAGTCGTTCATTAAGCTGGTTAATCCATTGAACGCTGCGACCACGGAATACCCGAAGGGACATTTCCCCTTGCGTTGCGCTTATGGTTCGGGCGACACCACGACCAACCCGAATGTCTATGCGGCACAGGGCGACGGCTCCTTTGTCTATAGCGAACCGGTTTGGTGGGCTGGAGGCACACGATAGTCTATCTCCCTTTCTAAGGTAACGATGCCTTACTTTCTAAGGTAATGATGTCTTACTCCCTAAGGTAATGCGCTCTTACCTTCTAAGGTAATACCGACTTACTGCCTAATGCGAGGCATTGCCGCTGCCCAATGCGGAGGTGCCTCGCATTCTAATGTGGAGGCGTCCACTTTTCTCCTCTAAAAAATATGTATCTTTGCTGCCGTTGTAATTATAAAAATTGGAAACCATGACGAACAGCAGAAGAAATTTTATCAAGCAATTGTCAGTTAGCAGCGCAGCGTTGGCAGCAGGATCGCTTTCCGCTTGTACGGCGTCGAGTGATGGTAGAGATGTGGCGCACGTCTCTACAAATACCAATCCATTGATCGTGCCCAAAGCACAGGGCTTGAAGATCACAGGTACATTCCTCGATGAGATCTCACACGACATTGTGCACCAGAATTGGGGTGAGCAGGAGTGGGATCGTGACTTTGCGCACATGAAGGCGATCGGTATCGACACCGTGATCGTGATCCGCTCGGGTTATCGGAAATTCATCACCTATCCTTCGGAGTATCTCATGAAAACCTTCGGTTGCTATATGCCATCAGTGGATCTGATTGATATGTATCTGCGTTTGGCAGATAAGTACGATATGAAGTTCTATTTTGGCTTGTA
>JALFJR010000062.1 GCA_022775005.1 Parabacteroides sp. | reverse complement strand
TGTCAAGAATGCGACTGATATTTTTGGTGAGTTGATGTACGAGCGGAGTTATCAGCCGAGGCATGAGATATGGCCGATTCCGCTGGTCGAGATGGATCGAAATACGAATCTGGATCAAAATACCGGCTGGTAGTGCTTTTTAAAATGGGTTAACTGAAGAAGGATAAAGATGGATGCGGCGTGAGCCGTGTCCATCCTAATCTGATTGATTATTAATTTGTTATTTTATTATGAGACGATATGTTTGGATAGTGTGTGGTTTGCTTGGCTTTTTATGCATTGCGCACGCCCAGGAGAAAACTTCTCCCTTTTGGGGGAAGCAGGAGGTCTATTTGAAGAATCAGACTGTCAAGACATTTGAGTTGGTGAACCAGTTGTTGGAGGAGAATCCACCTTCCACCGAAGCTCCTTCTTTGGCACGTCGCTCAGCTTTAATGCTGTTGGACGGGGTACTGCATGATACCCGCTTGGATGGAAATAGTGTTTATACGGACTTTATTGACGCACGTATAAAAATGATTATAACGGAACTGGGGCAACCATTGGCTGAGGGAATGCGTATCTATAAACTTTATAATGCGAGTTATATCGTGCGTACGCCTTCGGTGACAGTGGCCTACGATCTGTATCGAGGTGCGGCGATGAAGGAGTCTCCTTCGTTGATCTCGGATGAGGTGATGCGGGAGCTGGTGAAACAATGCGATATCTTGTTCCTTTCGCATAACCATTCGGATCATGTTGACCCAGTGGTGGTGGACTATTTTTTGCAGGAAGGGAAGTCTGTGGTAGCTCCTGATGAGGTCTTGCCTGCGAACAAACAGGTGAAGCACATTCGTGAGGAAAGGATCATAGAGCGCTCTTTCCCGGTGCGGAATGGACAGCTGCGCGTGCAGATTTTACCGGGGCATCAAGATGCGTTGCAGAACAATATCTATGTAGTGAAAAGTCCGGAGGGCTATACCTTTGCTCAGACAGGTGATCAATATCATAAGGAGGATTTAGATTGGTTGCTCAATGTGCATACTCAGATTGGTTCGTTAGATGTGTTAATGATTAATTGCTGGGCCAATAGCTTGTATGAGGTAATTGATGGCTTTGATCCTAAATTAGTGTTGACCTCGCATGAGAATGAGCTAGGGCATACGATAGACCATCGGGAATCGTACTGGACTTCCTATGCAAAGTTGGCCTCGGTGCGTCGCCCAAAATGCCTGATGACGTGGGCCGAGGGCATCTCTTATAAACGATGAAATTCAAGCAGGCTTGATGCTTTTGCGCTCGGTTTGCACTATCTTTGCACAGCAAACAGAGTTATTTTGGCGTGAACATGATACGATTATTGACAGTGGTGGGTGCGCGTCCGCAATTTATCAAGTCTGCGGCGATTTCGCGGGCTATCCGTGAGGAGTTTGTTTGCCCCGACCGAGACCGCCATGCGTAATCTACGGGCAGAGGGTTTTGGCTCCCGCCCGGTGACCTTTGCGAAGGGGAGGAGACAGGAGGTCTATTTGAGTGGCGACATCATGCTCGATAATAGCCTGCACTATGCGACTGTTTCGGCTGCGCACACTGATATTATTGCGCGGAATGGTCTGCAGAAAGCCGGATATATCTTGGCAACAATCCATCGTGATAGCAACACGGATGATTCCGTTCGGCTCACGGCTATCTTCCGAGCTATCACTGAGGTGGCAGAGAGCCGCCAGATACGGGTCGTGCTGCCTTTGCATCCCCGCACAGCGAAACTGATGCATCAGCAGGTGGAGGCCGATGTGCTGCGGCGGTTCACCTCCTCTTCTTTCATAACGCTATTGCCCCCTGCCTCCTTCTTCGAGATGATCGAGCTGGAACGCAACGCCCGCTTGGTGATGACTGATAGTGGGGGCGTGCAAAAGGAGGCCTTTTTCTTCGGCAAGCCTTCGGTCATCCTACGGCCGGAGACGGAGTGGACGGAGATCGTCACCCATCATGCCGGTTTGTTGGCTGATGCCGATTACGCACGTATCTTGTCGGCATGTGACACGCTGCTTGATACCCGTTTCGACTTTCCCCCGCTTTTTGGCGATGGCCATGCTGCCCGTTTTATCCTTGAAAAGCTGATTGCTTATCTGCGATAGGCCTGTTTTTAAGGCAAAAACTCCTTGAGGCGCAGCCCTTGTGCCTTATTGGAAAAGGCGGGGAGGAGGCCAAGCTCTCGTTGACGAAGGCTTTCTGCATTGAGGGGCTGTTGCATCAGTTGATGGCAAGCGGCTATCATCTCCTCTGGGGTGTCGGCAATGTGGCAGAGGGCATCTAATCCACTTCCAGCCAACATGGCATGGTTCACAAGGGTGTGCCGTCCGGCAAAGAGGCTGTTCAGCAACTTGAGCTTAAGCCCGGTAGGTTGAAAGGTGATGAGCATGTGGATCTGTGCCTCATGAATCAACCGATCCATAGTCGCTTGGTCCGGATTGGCGATAAGCGATATATGGGGATAGGGTGCGATTGCTTTGCGAAGGGTTGGAGAGGGCCCCATGCCAGCAATGACACAACGATAGGGCAGCCGTGAAAAGACATGCTCCACTAAATAGAGTACTGCTCGTTCATTCTCAACGACGGAGAGCTTGCCGTGATAAAGGATGTAATCCGATTGGCCGGGAAGAGCGGTGATCCGTTCATTGGCATGGAAGCAGGGCATAAATTCTATGCGGACTTTCGGAAAGGCTTGCTTCAAGTAGTGGGTGTCTGATAGCGAGACCGCCAACACTAAATTCGCATGGCGAATGACTGGCAGATAGCGTTCAAAGCGGAACGCTTCAATCTGGAAAAAGAGCCGATGGATGGCTTTGGACTCTGATTCAGCCAAGTAACGGTAATAGTCATGCTCGATGTTACACATCCGTACGATCTTGAAACGTTGCTGCAGCTTGGGGTGGTTGAGGTAATAGCAAGAGTGTAATCCCTCGAAGAGAATGGGATAATCGTTGCTCAGCAGGTTTTTAAGCAGGGTTGGATCCTTACGGCTATACACATTGTAGGGCAACGAAGAGAGGTTGCGCAGCAGCCCCGTGTGTCGTTTGTAATAGTAAACCTTCAGGCATACCTCTTCCAACTCTGGTGCATGTGGACGCTCATACTCAAAGCAATGCAGCACAATACGTACGCCGTTTTGGTGTAACGCCACTAACTTATAATAGATGTCGATCACGCCTCCATAATTGGCGGGATAGGGTACATTGAGTGAGATTACATTGAGAAATTTATCCATAATACATGCAGTGATTGATGAGTTTTATAAATTGGTTAGCTTGTTCCTGGCGGGAGAACTGCCTGAGCTGATTGTGGTCCACCATGGAAGTGGTATATCCTTTGGTCTGCCATTCTTGATAATGCTGTTTCAAGAAGTCGCATACCTCTTCTACCTGTGTGGCTGCTAATCCTGAGTGCGTTCTCTGGATGGTTTCCGCTAAACAGGCCTCATCACTGCGCACACAGAGAATCGGTTTCTCTACAGCCATATACTCAAAGAACTTAGTGGTTAAGATACCGTTTGGTCCTCCGTTACCAGACTTGTTGGTCAGGAGCAGGAGTATAGCACTTTGGTTAAGGATGACAGGTATCTCAGCGGCGGGTACATAGCTTTTGTAAACCATATATTTGCTCACGTCCAGACGGATAGCCTCCTCCTCGATGATATTTTGCGAGCGAGCGTCCGTGTACCAGACCACACGGAAATCAGCTGGCTGAATGAGTCCGGCATCGTTCATAGCCTTTATCGCCTTGAAAAGCAATGTGGGATCTTGTAACGCTATGCTATGTACTCTACCCGTATAGGTAATGGTGAATGGCTTTGTTGGCGTTGCTTGCGGATAAAACAGCTCCGGGTCATAGCCATTGTAAATCAAGTGTACATTTGGATTGAAAGCCTTCAAAGTCTGCACATGCCAGGGCGAGACAGTCGTGACGGCCGTCGCTTGTCGTAAGGCTTTATTCCGATCATGCAGTAAACGCCTGCGGAAACCAGCATGGATGGGACGATTGAGCCAACGAGGCAGTGGCAAAGGGTGTGCGATAAACTCTTCGGCTGCATATTGCTCGACAATATCTCTCAGATCAGCAATGAAGGGCAACTTAAACTGTTGCGCCAATCGAGCCGCTGCCGGAAGGGGGAAGGTGCGATAAGTACAGCCTATGATAGCTTGACAATCCTGTTGGCGCAACACCTTTGAGGCAACTTGGCACATTTTTCGATCCTTGTAGTGGAATAATAAATCCAGCAACATCACGACTATCCATTGCAATTTGCGAAGCAGTGGGTGGCAAGCGGAATAAAAAGAGACATAATGCACACTGTCCGCATACCCTTCGAGAAAAGCGAAGGTATGGTCGTCGATTTGCTCGCTGACCACATGCGTCTCCCAGCCCGCACGCTGCAGATATTTGCAGAGGTAACCCATGCGAGGGGCGAAAGCTGGGGGAAACATATCACACAGTATCAGTAAGCGCTTCATGCCTTTCCTCCCTTAGCCAGTTCATGCAATAGTTCGCTATAAAGTTTACGTTGGTAGCTCGCTGTGCCTTCAGCGAAACTCTGGTTGTGCCAAAGCAAGACCAACTCGCCTCCTACGTGGCTGACTTGTTCCAGTAATTTCAGGCAGTAGGCCTTGGCTTGCCCGTAGGTCAGTCCCATATACGTGGGATTGTCGAGGCTGCAATCCATGATAATCAGCGGATGCAATAAGAGCGGGGAGAGGCGACGGGTGATCGGGTTGATCCAACGCACTGGATAGCAGGTACCCAAGCGGAAACCAGCCACATCTGCATAGCCCATCGTAAAGTCTTCAATGATGCCCGAAGCCTCGATCTGCTCCATATCCTCAGGCTCTCGGCAGGCCAAGAAATGGTGTCGATTGAAGCGTACAGCTTTTTTCAGGTGAGTCTCCAATGCCTCTTTCTCTTTGCGGATTAAGGTAGGCTCTTTTCCTGCTTGGTAACTGCTATGCAGCCCAATCTGCATACCGTGATCATAAGCGCTTTTCAGCAGACGACGTATGTCTGCGTCCGATGGGGTGTAGAAGGGTTTGTCGAAAGAGGTGTTTCCCCCACACCGCAGGAATAGGATCGCTTGGCATCCGATCGGACCGAGTGCATCTTGCAGCAGGCTGTTTTGCCGGAAGAGCCAAGGAAAAGTATAATAGGGATCTTGTTCCAGTGAGCCAAACTTCCCTTTCAGCGAGGTAAATAGGCCTCGTTGAGCAAGAAGGGACCGGACGAGTCCTTTCCACGTCCGAAAGAGCGTAGGTGTATCCACATCGTGCGTGAGATAGACCTTACGGATCCGGTTCTTGATCTCTGGCACCCGTAGTCGGGATTGCCGAATCCAGCGATGGAGCAACAGGCGGTACTCATCTACGATTGGACGATGAAGGAAACCGGCTCGGTAGGGTAAGGACTCCCGTCCGGGGAAACGGCCATGCGCATCACGTACGTCACGACGCATCATCTCTTCATAACGTGAGACTAAGAAATAGGTGCTGGCGATGATGTCCGCATGAACAACCCAGGTATCGCCTACCCACTCCTCTTTCGGGGAGCCGAACAGTAAGGGAATGCCCTGTACCTCTCTCAAGGGAAGCTGAGGCATAGAGGCTGGGGTACCATACACATGCTCGTCGAAAAAGCCTGAGGGTATGATGACCACATTGTATTTATCGAATCGATTGGGATCATTGGTGTAGCCAATGGACTCGACAATCTCGCTGGGGGCATCCTCGCCCACCAAAAATCGGATGAGGTAATGTAGTGTACGATTTTTCATATCCACCTGTTCAATTTGATGCGTGCTCTATCCAATAAACTCAGTTTTCCTTTGGTTATTGTGAAATAAGGGGTTTGCCGTGCGCCAAATTCCCGAAAGAAACGTTCTACGCCTGGAAGCATGGATCCTTCGAAATCAAAACGATCTGTGTATGCTGACACATAGCGTATCGCCTCCCATAAGACGAGGCTGTGAGCACCCGAGTCTCGCAAGGCCGGATTGCCTCCCCCTGCGATGTAATAGGCTGATTGGGCTTGCCACACCACAAAAGCAGCGGCATGCAGCTGTCCGGTGGCGTCATAGGCTCCCCATAGGTCGCCTTGTTGCCTTTCCTGGCTGACCTTAATCAACCGACGTAAAACATGGACATCTTGCTTTTGGCGTAACCCTTGTCGAGCGAAGGTTTGTGCTTGTACCTGAAGGAAAGCATCGACGGGGATTCCTTTACGGATAGTCAGTTGGTGTTTATCTCGTGCCTTCTGGATATTCCGTCGAATATTGGCACTCATCTGTTCCCAAAGGCGGTCGGGTTCGTTGATCCCTGCTAACAGATAGGTATAGCGAGTGGTTTGCTTATAGCCTGCCCAATAGAAGGGGAGCCAATCCGTAATGGCATAATGGAAATTTTGCAGGAAGACCCGATAGGGTATTAGCTGCTCGATCAATTGTCGGCAGAAGGCTTGCCGCTGTCCAAGTCGGGTCGTGTATTTGGTGTCCGCACTATCTGGTGGGAACCAAGGCCCCATAGTTTGGGTGAAAGGCGGCATAGATATGACACCGTTCACCGGTCGATAAAGCGGCATTGCTGCTTTGACTTGTCCATTCATCTCGATGATAAGGACTTCCCAACGATCTGGGCCACATGCCATATCGAGCCACCAATCCCTTGCGAATATTGGAATGGAGGATTCCCTTAGGCACAATTGATGGTATGTTTCTTTTGGAGAGGACAAGTTGAGCAGGGATTAAGTTTTGAATTTTGAGATTTGAATTTTGCAGAGTCAGGACAACTCAAAATTCAAAACTCAAATCTCAAAAAACTCAAAATGATCTGTTTATTTTCTTTTTTTCAGCTCTTCCATGATCAATCCAGACAGCTCTTCGGCCAACTCCGGATTGTCTTTAATGCACTGTTTAGCGGCTTCACGACCTTGGGCGAGCTTGGTGTCGTTGTAGCTGTACCATGATCCACTCTTCTTGATGATGTTCATGTCGGCACCCAAATCAACGATCTCACCTGTGCGAGAGATACCCTCGCCAAAGATGATGTCGAATTCCGCTTTGCTGAAAGGAGGAGCCACTTTGTTCTTGACCACTTTCACGCGTACCTGATTACCCTTGATCTCGTCACCGTCCTTGATCTTGCCAATCGGGCGAATATCCAAACGGACTGAGGCATAGAATTTCAGGGCGTTACCACCTGTGGTGGTCTCGGGGCTGCCATAGATCACACCGATCTTATCGCGCAGCTGGTTGATGAAGATACAGGTCGTGTTGGTCTTATTGATGGCGGCTGTCATCTTGCGTAAAGCCTGCGACATCAAACGAGCCTGCAAACCCATTTGTTTCTCACCCATCTCGCCCTCGATCTCTGACTTGGGTGTCAAAGCAGCGACAGAGTCGATCACGATGATGTCGATTGCGGAGGAGCGAATCAATTGCTCGGCAATCTCTAAGGCCTGCTCGCCATTGTCGGGCTGGGAGATGAACAGATTATCTACATCCACACCTAATTTCTGGGCGTAGAAGCGGTCGAAAGCATGTTCTGCGTCAATAAAAGCTGCAATGCCACCCGTCTTCTGAGCCTCTGCAATCGCATGGATAGCCAGGGTAGTCTTACCGGAAGATTCCGGGCCATAAATCTCGATGATACGTCCTTTCGGATAGCCACCTACGCCCAATGCCACATCTAACGATACAGAGCCGGTTGGGATCACATCGATGTCCTCAATCTGCTCATCTCCCAATTTCATGATCGAGCCTTTTCCATAGTTTTTCTCGATCTTATCCATCGCCGCACGCAGGGCTTTCAGCTTCTCTGCGTTAGCTGCGGGTTTGCTATTTTGGGTTGTATTGTCGAATAAATTCTCTTCTTTTGCCATATTCGTGTGCTTTATAAACTTAAAATTTGCTGTGCGTGTTCTTTGGTCTTTACCTCTTTCGGCCCAAAGATATGGGTCACCACGCCCTGCTCATCAATAATAAAGGTCATGCGGAGCGTCCCCATGTAGGTACGTCCGTAGAGCTTCTTCTCTGCCCACACCCCGAAAGTTTGTTGCAGGGTAGTCTCCGTGTCAGCAATCAAGCGGAAAGGCAGATTCTGCTTCTGAATGAAGCCTTGGTGCGACTTGGCGCTGTCTTTGCTGACGCCAATAATCTCATACCCTTTGGCCTGAAGCGCCTCGTAGCCATCTCGAAGGCTACAAGCCTCAGCGGTACAACCGCTGGTGTTATCTTTCGGGTAGAAGTAGAGTGCCACCTTCTTTCCTTGGTAGTCGCTCATGCGAACCTCCTTACCCTCTTGGTCCGTACCCAACAGATCGGGTACTCGATCTCCGATTGCGATAGCCATAGTCATTTAATATTATAATTCATTTTTCTGGTTACACAGGCCTTTTTCTTTTGGGCTTTACCAAAAGCTTTGGCCAAAATCTGTTTTCCCCATTGATGCGTGGTGGCATACGACTCGAATGTATCCGTATGATAATCGAAGTCCTCCTGCCAACAACCTTGCGCCGAAACGTAGCAATAGGTAAAACGCTCGATGCTATTATCTTCGGCATTATTCTTCTCCAATACAAGGATATTCTCCTTGTTAGGAGCTAAACAAGTAATGTGTCTTTCTGCACATTGCTGTATCAATGGAGTGATGATCTCGTCGTATTGCTCGTAGAGTGTCGTCAAATTGAAATCCTTGTATTCACTATCCCCAATTCTCTGTATAGGTCGAAGTTGAATAATGTCTGCGGTATCACCTACCACATCCCACAGGTGAATCAATTCTTTGAGATTGTCACGATTGATAGTGTAGTTGATCCGTAGGCGGAATGCAGGGAATCTCTTTTTTACTTCGGCGACATCAGCTAATAATCGTAGAAAAAGATCAAAACGAGCATTGGTCATTAAATGCTCATACGTGGATGGCGTAAATCCATGCGTAGAGAGTGTCAACTCGTCCAATCCATGCTCTACCGCCGCAAACAATAGCTCTTTGGTTAATAACTGGCCGTTGGTAGTTAAAGAAACATAGGGGACATGATACCGTTTCCCTAAAGCAATGATCCGGACTAAATCTTTATGTATCGTTGGTTCTGCCCCACAGCCAATTTGTAATTTTAAGGCTCTGTGAAATAACCGACTGGCAATGATCTCGATGTCTTCATACGGCAAGGTGCCTTTATAGCTCTTCCGCTTTTCTTCATCACTGAAATAACACATCTTGCAGCGCAGGTTGCACGCCAACACCGGATCTAAGAAGATGCCGATGTAGCGTTTGCCTGTGATGTGAAAAAGCCAGAGGCCAAATAATTTCAGTCTCCTACTTTTAACTTGCGTGGCTAGTTTGAGTATGTGATAAATGTTGCTCATCGGTTGCCAATCGGTCTTGATTTGCCGTAAATTACAACTCTAAATCGATGTTGAACAACTCATGCCAAGGCAAGCCTTGCTCATTCAACTCCTTCATGAAAGGATCGGGATCAAACTCCTCCACGTTCCAAACGCCCGGACGTTTCCAGAGGCCCTGCATGAACAGCTTGGCACCGATCATGGCCGGTACACCGGTTGTATAACTTACGCCCTGTGCGCCTGTCTCCAAATAAGCGGCATGGTGGCTACAGTTGTTATAGACATAATAGGTCTGCTCCTTGCCATCCTTCAAACCACGAATGCGGCAACCGATAGAGGTCTCACCCGTGTAGTTCTCACCCAGGTCTCCCGGATTTGGCAACACCGCCTTCAGGAACTGAATAGGAACGATCTCCTGACCATTGTACATAATCGGGTCGATACGAGCCATACCAATATTCTGGATCACGCGCAAGTGTGTCAGATACTCTTGTCCGAAGGTCATCCAGAAGCGCGCACGCTTGATTGTCGGGTAATGCTTTGTTAAGCTCTCCAACTCTTCGTGATACATTAAGTAAGATTCTCTCGGACCTACGTTGGGATAGTTAAGTGCTTTGTGCACAGTCAGCGGATCGGTCTCTTTCCACTCGCCATCCTCCCAGTATTTGCCTCGCTGAGTGATCTCGCGGATATTGATCTCCGGATTGAAATTCGTAGCGAAAGCTTTGTGGTGATCACCGGCGTTGCAATCCACGATGTCCAAATACTGGATCTCGTCAAAGTGATGCTTTGCGGCATAGGCTGTGTACACACCCGTCACACCCGGGTCAAAGCCACAACCCAGGATTGCGGTCAGGCCAGCTTGCTCAAAGCGATCCTTATAAGCCCATTGCCAGCTATATTGATATTTGGCCTCGTCTAACGGCTCATAGTTAGCTGTGTCGAGGTAGCTAACGCCATATTCCAAGCAGGCATCCATGATGTGCAAGTCTTGGTAGGGCAATGCTAAATTCACGACCAAGTCCGGCTTGAACTCGTTAAACAGCGCGACCAATTCTGCCACATTGTCCGCATCTACCTGAGCGGTTTGCACCTTTACGTTCTTGATGTCAGCTGCGATCTTGTTGCATTTACTCTTGGTACGGCTGGCTACCATGATGTCTGTGAACACGTCTGCGTTCATCGCTATTTTCTTGACGGCTACGGTGGCCACTCCACCTGCGCCAATCACTAAAACTCTTCCCATTTGTTCTATTTTGATTGATTTGTTATTTAGGGACAAAGATACAACAAAGAAACGAAAGTGAGCGCGAAACGAAGAAAGAACTATTGCAGCAGTTTGTCCACAAAATAAGGCAGCTGTCTTCTCCAGAACGGCCAGTCGTGATCCACATCGAATCCCCAGTAGTCAAACCAGGCATTGTTCACTCCCTTTTCCTTCAGGATGCGGTCCATTTCTCGAGTGCTCCACAGCAGGTCGTCTTCCCAGCGTCCCTGGCCCACACAGAAAATAATCTTCCGCTCTCTGTACGCTTGCATCCACGGATGGTCCGAGGGCATCTGCTGTAGGAAGTCCTGCGGAGAGTTCTCGTACACCAGTCCATCCATGTAGCCGTCGAAGCCGTAGGCGGCATGATAAAGGCCGCTCAGGGCCACCATGCCGTTGAACAGGTCAGGGCGGCGGAAGAAGAAATTGGCAGCATGGAACCCTCCCATGGAGCATCCCGTCGTGATGAACATCTGCTGGTCGTTGTGTTTGATGTTCGGTAGCAGTTCGTCGGTGACATATCTGAACCAACGTTCGTGCTGTTCGATTCTCCAGCGTTTGTCACCGCCCTTGTTCGACCAGGTTTCCCAGTCGATACCGTCCACACAGATAATTCGTATGCGTCCGGCGTCGATGAAGGGAGCCAGGACTCCAATCATGCCGTAGTTCTCCCAGTCGAAGTATCGTCCGTCCTGGCAAGGGAAGGCGAGGAGAGCCTGTCCGTCGTGGCCGAACACCTTGTATTCCATATTGCGGTGGAGGTTCTGGCTCCACCATTTGTGGTATTCTATATGCATGTCTTTTTTCCTAACTATTATATGGTATTAATGGAGATATTCCGTTCATTTCCGGTTGCATGTATCGAAGAGGAAGGCATCTCGTTCTTCCGCGGTCCGGAACCGGGCGATGTAGGCCTGGTCACCCATAGCTCCCGAAAGGGCCTTGGCGATACGGGGAGTCATCATCATGGCATAACCGTATTTGTTCAGGAGGGCCTGGTGATCCATGACATACTGGGCATTGTCACGCCGTCCGGCAAAGACGCAGTAGTAGTCGTCATGTGGGTCGGGGCTCGTACGGTAGTCGAAGGCAATCATGTCCGCCCAGATCTTGAACATGGAGATGTTGTGGGCATAGTTGATCATGTCGGGTGTATAGCCGCCTCCCGGGCGCATGTTCACTTCCAGTGCCACGAAGTCGCCCACTTCTCCCAGTCCTCGGTGAGCCTTGTTCAGGCGGAAGAACTCCAAGTGGACGAACCGTGACTTCACGCCGAACGCCTCCACGGTGCGCCGTCCCCAGAAGCGCAGATTCTCCGACATGTTCTTCTCCACGTAGTAGGTTGAGTCCAGGTTCTGGTTGACGATGTCGGCAATGCTCGGCGGGCAGACACACATAGATTCCACGAGTGGCTCGCCTTTGGAGTTGATGACAGCATCGTAGGTGCAGATGTCACCAGTGACGAATTCCTCGATGACATAGTGCTCCACCTGCGGCGTGTTCCAGAAGAAGGCTTCCAGTTCGCTCTCGTTCTCAATCTTGTGGGCACCGCCGGCACCTACACCCACATCCGGTTTCGCGAACAGCGGATAGCCGGCATCCACCGAGAAGCGTTTCACGGCCTCTATACCCTCGGACGTCTTGATCTGGCGAGCCGTACGGATACCTCCCTTGGCATAGAATTTCTTCATTTCCGATTTTTCCTTAAATGCCTCGATTCCATCCAGTTTCACGCCCGTTGTCACGTTGAAGTCCGTGCGCAGCCGTGCGTCCACCTCTAACCAGAACTCGTTGTTCGATTCAATCCAATCAATATGACCGTACTTCCAGGCATAGTAGCCTACTGCCCGATACATCTGGTCGTAGTCGGCTATGCTGCTAACATGATAATATTCAGTTAGCGAACGTTTTAACTCTTGGGATAACTCCTCTTGACGAGCATCTCCGATACCGAGCACCCTCACCCCGTTTTTCTGCAATTCATCGCAGAACTGCCAGTATTTCTCCGGGAAATTAGGCGAAATGAAAACGAAATTTTTCATATAAGCTGTCTTAGTTGTAGTTTTTAATTTCTCATCGCTTGCAAAACTAACGAAAAAATATAACTTTGCAAGATATTAACAAGAGAATAATAAATTACAGAAAATTTCTGCCATGAAGTATTTCTTGACAAGCAGTCCCAGCGTAGCCATGGACGGAGCTATCAATCCAGCCAACGGCTTTTTGGAGAACTTGAGAGGGGCGCTTACCTATCCCATTCGTTGTATTTTTGTCACGACCCAACCTGATGATGTGGGGTTCAGCGAGCATTGCTCCGGCTGCATGCGGCAGGCGTTTGAGGAGGTGGGCTTTGAGTTCCAGCGCTACGACCTGCTCGATCGTCGCACAGCACCTTATGTGGAGGAGATGGTGGCACAAAGTAATTTCATCATTTTCGGGGGAGGCCACGTGCCGACGCAGAACGCTTTCCTCCACGATGTGGACATGCCGCGTCTGATAAAGGGATTCGATGGGGTGGTGCTGGGCATTTCAGCGGGCAGCATGAATTGTGCGCGGGTGGTCTATGCCCAGCCCGAAGAGCCAGGGGAGGCCGTGGACAAGGAATATGCCCGTTTCCTGCCAGGGCTCGGACTGACTGATGTGCAGATTCTTCCTCATTATTATTTATGCAAGGACCTGACCGTGGACGGCTTCAAGGTGTATGATGACATAGCTATGCCCGACAGCATGACCTCCCGGAGCCGTTTCTATGTGTTCCCTGATGGTACCTACCTGTTCGGTGAAAATGGGAACGAAACGATTTTTGGCGAGTTCTACCTGATTGAATACGGGGTCATCCGGAAGGTGGCCAACGACGGGCAGCAGATGGGGCTTCCCTTCATATAGTCCGTTTGTATGAGCCTGGGCGTAGGCTGAAATGTTACCTTGTTACCTGTTACCCGCATTAATTTTGCATATATATCCCTGAAGGCGGTTGAGCGGAAATGTTGCCTTGTTACCCATTACCTTACTTTCAGTATATCGTGCGCGCGATATATATAGAAGTATATATCCTTCCTAAAGAATAGATAGAGAAGAAGAGAGAGAAAGAGGAAAAGGTGGGGTGGAGGTGGCCAATCCCGATCGGCTCCTCCGCTAAAGGCCTATAGAGGGGAAACAGATCGGGGGAGGTCGGCGCAGGGTGAAAAATCCGGGTATATACAAAATTTAGGCGGGTAACGGGTAACAAGGCAACATTTCTTTTTTGCCTCGGGAGGAAAAAATTTTTTCTCCTCGAGGTAGGCGATTATAGAAACAAAACGTTAGTTTTGTGAGAACAAAGTGAAAACGATATGAGCGGACGGTCTGTAATAATCATGTTGAGCGACGAGGCGAAAGCGTTTATTAAGCTTCAGCCGATGTTATCGCTTGTTCGCTTTTGGGGATAAGGAGTTGGGCACTTATGTGATCGTCACTCACGGTATAGTAAAGAAGACGCAGAAAAAACTCCCAAGAAAGAGATTGGACATGAAGGTATAGAGAGAATACGCAGGCGGGGTTATCGACGCCCTCATCTCGACGTATTAACTACGCCGCCGCTCCGTTCCAAAATATCATGCGCTCTACCTGCGTACTCTTATTCTAACTAAATCAAACTGTCTGTGAAAAGTCGGGCTACGTGTCTTTGTTTATGAAATAAAATAGGGGCTTATCGCCCCTAAGTGGATTAGCTGAGGAGTTGAACCTCGCAATATGCTGCCTTTTGGGAAGCCTCGCTACCGATGCGACCATCAATCCGCTGCAAATATAGCTATTCTATTTTGATTGTCAGTATAAAACTCGACAGAAATAGACACAGCGCTTTTTCTTTCCCCTCTCCGTTGACCATTCCGGCAATTGTTGTAACTTTGTGGCTCAGTTGAATGCCCTAAGCGTAGGGCAATGACTTTTTTGTGGAAAATTAATAACAGCATTAGCAGTTATTCGGTTTATCGTGAAACCTGAGAAATTTCAATGATTATAACACCGATGGATAAGTTGTTAATGTCTGCGCCTCATAGGGCGTGGGCATGACTTATCAGGTGTTATGGGCATTCTCAGGGCCTCACGATAATGGTAGGAAAGGCACGCGCCTTTTTTCTATCCTGTCGTGAGGCCCTGCTCCATTTGCCCGTAAGTCGCCGATAAGTGCTTCTGCCCTAAAACTTATGAGACACCCATGGCAAAGAAAACACAACTTGGCTATAGGGAGATAGAGGAGCGCCTGACGGAGGCGTTCGTGGAAAGTTATACTCCTGCTGACGAGGTGGGATATGAACTGCTCTACTCCTTTGGCAAAAGCGAACGCGACATCGAGCGTTACAAGGAGGGTAAGGGCATCCTCAAGACCTTTGATGGATTGCTGATCAAAGGGCTGTTCGGCTTCCGAGACAGTGCTACCTTCCGTTTGACCGAGACATTGGAACAGCTGAAGCGAGACATCCAAGTCCAAAAAGCGGCACCCAAGATTGTGGCCGTCAGCGACGGACAACGCCTTTTGGCCTATGACTTGCGAGAGAAAGAGACCTACGAGAACCCACTCAATCGCCTGCCTTGCGACTTCGCTTTCTTCTATCCCCTGATGGATGTGGAGCGGGTCCGTTATGTGGAGGAGAATCCGGCCGACATCAAGGCCGCTGAGAAGTTGGCCAAACTGCATGACGAGTTGCGTGCCTACAATGACTTTCGGAGCGATAGCGACCTGCACGACCTGAACATTTTCATCACCCGCTTGCTCTTCTGCTTCTTTGCCGAAGACACCGGCATCTTCGAAGAGGGGCTCTTCACCTCCTCCATCAGGCGCTATACGAAGGAGGATGGCAGCGACCTGTCAGATTACCTCGATGAGTCGTTCAACGTGATGGATCGCTCGCAACGCAACAGTGACATACCGAAGATCGTTACCCAGTTCCCTTACGTCAATGGTGGTCTCTTCGCCAAGCAGATCCAGATCCCTCGCATGGGAGCAAGGGCGAGGAAGCTCATCATTGAATGTGGCGAGTTGGATTGGAAAGACATCAATCCGGACATCTTTGGCTCTATGATTCAGGCGGTGGTAAATCCGGAGGAGCGAGCCAACCAAGGGATGCACTACACCAGTGTGCCCAATATCATGAAGGTGATCAATCCGCTGTTTCTCGATGAGTTGCGGGATGCCTACAACCAACTGAAAACCCGTTATGACCATGCCAAGCAACTATGGGAACTACGGGGTATTCCCAAAGAGAAACTATTCAAGGAGTACCGTTCCATCGTGAAAGAGGGTGATGCCTTGCTGCAACGTATGAGTCGCATGAAGTTCTTTGATCCGGCTTGCGGCAGTGGCAACTTCTTGATCATTACCTACAAGTCCCTCCGCTTCTTGGAGATGGACATCTTGAAACTGCAACAGATTTGTCAAGGACAGAGCGGTGTGCTGTTGGTGGATAACAGCGTGATCCGTCTCGATCAGTTCTACGGCATCGAGTTGCTCGACTTTCCGCATGAGGTGGCGATGCTCTCCCTTTGGTTGGCTGAGCACCAAATGAACACGAAACTCAACGAGGCTTTTGGAGTAAATACCCATGCTCTCCCTTTGAAAAACATCACCCAGATTGTTTGTGGTAATGCCTGCCGTTTAGATTGGAACGAGGTGTGTCCCCATACAGCCGAGGAAGAGGTCTTTGTGTTTGGAAATCCACCGTATTTGGGATATAGCAAACAAAGTCGTTCACAAAAAGATGACATTGATTTATCATGCAAATCTATAAATAACCATAACAAACTTGACTATATTTCCTGTTGGTTTGTCAAAGCTTCACTATTTAATAAGAATCAAGTTAGTAGCGCATTTGTTACGACAAATTCTATAACACAAGGAGAACAAGTGCAAATTCTTTGGGAGAAATTATTGGAAACACAACAGATTATTTTTGCATATAGATCATTTATGTGGAAAAATAACGCAAAAAACAATGCAATGGTAGCTGTTACAATAATTGGTATGTGTGATAAAATGAGGGATAAGGAGAAAAAACTATATGATAATAACGGATATAAAATTGTCGATAATATTAGTCCTTATATAATTGAAGGAAAAACGATATTTATCAAGCCTATGAATGTCTCTATTTCATCTTTTCCTGAAATGATAAAAGGTTGTTCTCCTGTGGACAATGGAAATTTAATAATTGATGAAATTGAGAAAAGTGTTCTCATTGAACAAAATGGAGAAATAGAAAAATATATAAAAAAGTATGTTGGAGCTGATGAATTTGTTAATGGAAAAACGAGATATTGTCTATGGTTTCCAATAAACAAAGAATTTGAATTTAGTATATTACCAGAACTTATTAGACAAAGCTCTTCTTTAAATGCAAGAATTGAATCCGTTAAAGTATTTAGATTAAATAGCACTAAAGAAGGGACCAGAAAATATGCATCAAAGCCTTTCTCTTTCATTGAAAGGAAATATAAATGCCAAAAATCATTAGTTGTACCTCAAACCGGATCTGAAAGAAGAAAATATTTACCTATGGGTATTGCGGATGAATATACAGTTTTATCCAATGCAGTCAGAATTGTATATTTTGTAGGTGATTATGATATGGTTTTATTTGGAGTATTATCTTCTTTTATACACATGGTATGGGTAAGAACAGTTGCTGGGAGAATGAAGACTGACATGCAATACTCAAATACAATCTGTTATAACACCTTCCCCTTCCCATCCATCTCCGAAGCCAAGAAGCAGGAGATTGCAGAAGCAGCGGAAGAGGTGCTGGTCACAAGGGAATTTCATATCGGCAAGACATTGGCTGAACTCTATGATCCCGACCAGATGCCACAAGACTTGCGTGAGGCACATGAGCGATTGGACGATATTGTGGAGAGCTGTTATCCCGGTTATCCTTTTGCCAACGATGAGGCACGCTTGGAGTGCCTGTTTAAGCTCTATGAACAGATGACCGCAAATAAATGATACCTACCATGAAACAGCAAGCCAACGAGATTGTCAACATAAAGTATGAGCAGACGGGGCGTTCGTCAGCCACCAACGAACTGGGGATGCGGGAGATGCAGGCAAAGGCATACGCTGCCCGAGACAAACGGTTTCTATTGATCAAGGCTCCACCCGCATCGGGCAAGAGCCGGGCCTTGATGTTCATTGCGCTCGACAAGTTAGCGCACCAAGGATTGAAGCGGGTGGTGGTGGCTGTGCCAGAAAAGAGCATCGGACGCTCTTTCCTCGACACGCATTTGAAGCCCTATGGTTTCTTTGCCGACTGGAGCGTGGCACCTTATTATAACCTGATTGACGTGAAGAATGAGCAGGACAAAAAAGGACGCTTCATCGAGTTCTTCCGTCAATCAAAGGCAAGGATTCTGCTTTGTGCCCATGCCACTTTGCGGAACGCCACGAAGGAAATGAACGACGAGGAGTTTAATGATACGCTATTGGCCATTGACGAGTTTCACCACACCAGCGCAGATGCGCAGTCGAACCTGGGCGATGTGGTGCGACGGGTGATGAACAACTCCACGGGACACATCGTGGCCATGACCGGTAGCTATTTCCGGGGGGACGGTTTGCCCGTGTTGAGGCAGGAGGATGAGGCCCGTTTCTTTCCGATCACCTACAACTATTATGAGCAGCTCAATGGCTACCGATACTTGAAAAACCTGTTGCTTGGCTACCATTTCTACCAAGGGAGTTATCTGGATCATCTCGCTGAGGTGCTCGACACCACGAAGAAGACCATCATTCACATACCGAGCATCAACTCCAGGGCTTCAACGGGGAACAAGTATGAAGAGACCGATCGGATCATGAAACTGATCGGCAAGAAGGTGAGCAAAGACTACGATACCGGGATATACACCTTGCAAACTCCGGATGGCCGTCTGCTGAAGGTGGCAGACTTGGTGGAAGACGATACCCAGGAGCGCAACCGAGTGCAGGCCTATCTGCAGCGGATGAACCGCAAGGAGGATATGGACATCATCATTGCCTTGGGTACTGCCAAGGAGGGATTCGACTGGCAATGGTGCGAGATGTGCCTCACCATAGGTGTGCGAGGGTCGTTGACTGAGGTGATCCAAATCATCGGTCGCTGCACCCGTGATTGCGAGGGGAAGGAGACGGCACGCTTCGTGAACATGATTGCTATGCCCGATGCCGAGCAGGCGGAGGTGAAGGTGGCGGTCAATGATTTCCTGAAAGCCATCACAGCCTCGCTGCTTATGGAACAGGTGATGGCTCCCAACTGGAACTTCCGCACAGCGGCTTGCGACGTGGAGCATGAGGAGCATGATTCGCATACGATCGTGATCGAAGGGTTGAAGCCGTTGACCAGTGTCCGAGCCAGACAGATCGTGGAGGAACAGCTCGATGACCTGAAGGCCGATGTGCTGAACAATGACTTGATTGTGCGTGCCATCAGTGGCTCTACAACGGCAGAGACCATCACGAAAGACTTGATTCCGAAGGTGATCCGTGAGCGTTATCCCGACCTGAACGAAGAGGAAGTGGAAATGGTGCGTGAGCATTTCGTGGCTGACACCTTGATCAAAGGTAGTGACATCGTGATGGACGAGACTGCTCTCCAGCCGGGAGAACAGCCTGAACAAGATAGTGAGAGTGAAGGCAATCGACTGATTAAGCTCGCCAACCGATTTGTGAATATCAATAAGTTGAGCATCAACTTGATCGACAGCATCAACCCCTTCCAGCGGGCTTACGAGGTGCTGTCGAAAACAGTCGATGCCCCCACGTTGCGCATTATCCAAGACACAATAGCCGAACAGAAATTCAATCTGTCCCTCGAACAGGCGGTTATCCTTTTCAAAGGGCCGTTGAAGCAATACATCGCAGCACACGAGGGGCGATTGCCCAAGCTGGATGATCCCGATCCGAAAGTGCGGGAATTAGCCGTTGCCTTTCAGGTAGTCCGAAATTGGAAGGCAAGGGTATTAGCGGGTTTAGAATGAGAAGAAAAAATCAAAAATGATGCGCTATGGAATGGACGAAGGAATTAAAAGAGTTGTTTGATGATCCGCTGTTAGCCGATGTGCGGCCGATGGTAGTCGCACCAACCTTTAGTGACCGAAAAGACAAACAGGTCGCTGAATTGGATGCGTGGATAGCGGAGCATGGACGTGAGCCGCAACGCAACGGTGACCTGACGGAGAAACGCATGTGGGCAAGGCTCACGGCCTTGCGAAAACAATCCTAAAATCGTGACGGTATGGACATAGAAAAAGAGCTTGATAAACTATTCGATGATCCGCTTTTGGGAGATATTTCCCCTAAAGAGGTGGAATTGTTCCGATTTCCTCCGGATATGCGAAAAGTGATCCACAAGAAACAGGCGGACTATGTGGCACAACCCAAACCCTGTGAGGATTTCTATCGCTATGTTGACGGATTCAAACAGATTCACAACGAGCTGCGATCGGGTAAGCGGAGCCTTGTGCGGATTGCCAAGACTACGAACCTGAAAGAGGGGCATTACTACATCGTGAGTGGACAGCTGCTGTTGTTTGAGAAGATGTTGGACAGCCATAAATCCGCCAGGCGAGTGTTGGATGGACGTACCCGTTGCATCTATGAGAATGGCATGGAATCAGATATTATGCTCCAGACGTTGCGCAAGAACGTGGTGAGTGACGGCTATGGCATTACGGATCTGGAGTCGGAAGTGAAAAGCCAATTCTTTCAGCAGACAGCGTGCGAAGCCGGAGATATTGTCACCGGTTATATTTATCCCAAATCGGTCATTAGGATTTCTCTGTGTCGTACGGCAAAGAGAAATCCTTTAATTTTTCGGCCATGTCAAGCCAGCTTGTTTCGGATGGTTACAAAAAAGCAGGGACAATGCCTTTTTTGACGTAGTCCCTGCGGTGATATGTAGGGGTAAGGAATCTCTTACCCTCTCTATGGATGGATTACTTCTTGAAGTAGCGGTTGAAGAGTCCCTGGAATCCTGCGCCATGACGGGCCTCGTCCTTTGCCATCTCATGTACGGTGTCGTGGATGGCATCCAGGTTCAGGGCCTTTGCCTTCTTGGCAATCTCCATCTTACCGGCGCAAGCACCTTCTTCTGCCAGCATGCGCTTCTCCACGTTGGTCTTGGTATCCCAAACCACTTCGCCCAGCAGTTCAGCAAACTTGGCTGCATGTTCTGCCTCCTCAAGAGCATAGCGCTTGAATGCTTCTGCTATTTCGGGATAGCCTTCACGATCAGCCTGGCGGCTCATGGCCAGATACATACCCACTTCTGTGCATTCGCCCATAAAGTGGTCATGCAGGCCCTGCTGGATAAACTTGCCATCTTCTGTATCGGGAATGTTGTTGGCTACTCCCAGTTCATGCTCAGTTACGAATTGCAGTCCCTTGTTCTCATCGAGAGCCTTGAACTTAGAGCCAGGAACGTGACATTGAGGACACTCTGCTGGAGGATTTTCTCCCTCATAAACATAACCACATACGGGGCATACCCATTTCTTTGTTGCCATAATCGTAATATTTTAATGTTAATCTGTATATTCTTCACGCTTTCCTCTTCCTGTGGCAGAGGAGTATTGCGTTTCCAATAGCAAAATTAAAGGCTTTTTCTGAAATGCAGATAGTGACAGCCTGCTTTTTTTTGCCTTCTGCCGAAATTGTCATACGATGTGCCGAGATTACCCGAAAGGATTCCTCTTTCTTAGAGCCAGGCGTCATTCGTAGAGTTCTATCTCGGAGAGTTGCAGACGTGTGCCTTCGGTCATCCTGGTGAACTCAAACTTGTAGTATCTCCAGGCCTTGCTCTCTTTGATTCTGAAGAGATAGGTCTGCTCGTTCTCGTCACGCATTCTCCGGTCGTATTTGACTTTATCCAGCGGGGTCCATTCCTTTAGGTCATTGCTTCCATACACGTTCCATGCAATGGGGTTGCGCGTGGGATAATAGTGGGTATCTTCGGCGGTAACCAGACCGTAGGCCTTGGGGGTAATGGCCTTGGTGGCATCGATGGTTACGTGGTAAGGCATTTCCTGCGGAGCATCTATGCACCATTTGGTCCATTTGT
>JALFJR010000073.1 GCA_022775005.1 Parabacteroides sp. | reverse complement strand
CTCATCGATATACTCGATTCCGTTTCTTGTACTACTTGTCGTATTATGTAAGTATCCTCAAAGATCGCTTTCGCAATCATCGTCGTTTCTCGATTGCGGGTGCAAAAGTACACCTATTTTTTATTCCGCCAAACTTTTCGGAGATTTTTTTTCAAAGGCATCCCTGCCGAGCCACGCCACAAACAGCCCTTCCTCGCTGTTTGTGAGATGATTGGAGATGCCTATTTTTTTCGTCAATTGGAGCGATATTTTTTGCCAACTGGGGAAATATTACCCGCCAACGACCGAAAGTAAGCATTAGAAGAAATACATATTGCACCTCCTAGGGTTTGGTTGTAGTTTTGCGCTCGCAATAACAATCAAACCCTAATTGTAATGAACAAATCAGAATTTGAGGAATTAGCATTGCGGGTTCAACAAAGTGGCCTGCCATTGAAGTTGTACCTGCAACAGATGGGTGCAAGTTATTCAACCTATCACTACTGGCGCAAAAAATATGCTATCGAAAAAGAGAGTCTCAAGCAGGGGTTAGCTCCGATCAGTCTCAAACGACCAGCCACGGAACTGACCTTAGGAGAGCAAGTACCGGCGGGCGTGTGCTTGTTGTTCCCCAACGGACTCCGTGCCCACTTCGGGTGTGGATCCGAGAAACTGTTGCTGGAACTGTTAACCCTTAGTCTCAAAGGCGGCCATGTTTAGCCTGAACGATACGATGCGCTACTTCCTGTGCCCGGGCGAGACGGATATGCGCAAGGGCATCAGCCCGCCGTGCGGGCTGGTCCACGAGAGGATGAGGAACGAGGAGAGGAACGGCGACGTGTTCATCTTTGTCGGGTCCAGCCGTAAGCCCATGAAGCTGCTTCACGCAGAAGACAGTGGTATGGTGATGTACGTCAAACGGCTGGAGGCGGGGCGCTTCAAGCTACCGGAATACAATCCTGAGTCAAGCAGCTACCCCATGGAATGGCGTGACCTGGTAATGATGGTCGAGGGCATCCAGGAAGACCCGGGACAGAGACTCCGACGACTTAGGGCACAGCGTAAGGAGTGCCATGTATAGCCTTTTTATTGAACAAAAGGCCACTCATGAGGAACCGCTCTCTCTGCTGCCGCGCAAATGGAAGTCGCTACATCCGGCGTGTTGACCCGACAAACCGCGGGATCCGGCAGTTAGCCCAAACTTCAACATATAGGTTTAACAAAACAATGGCGACCGCAACCATTAGGTTCATGGTGACAGTCGCTATTATTATATAGGAAGGTTTAAGTATAACGAAAGCCCTATGTAGACATAAGCTTCATAAACATGGCGATTAGTTGTCCAAAACATGTTTCACAACATGGAAAGGCAAAAAACATGAGCTAAAATTTGTTGTTAAAGGAAACAATGCTTCAGAGATCGTCCGGACGGCATTAAACGATCGTTTGATAGCTGTCAGTCAATCGCCTGATAGCTGTCAGTCGATCGTTTGACAGCGTGCGGAAACCTTATGATAGCCCACAACAGGGCATAAAGAAGCCTTATCTTCATCGCTTCCCATCCCCACGCCGATAAAAATAACGGGAAGTGACAAAGACAAGGCTTCAAAGCTCATTACTTATGACTATCGATCACCAAGATCGGTACATCGGTATGGAAGAGCATCTTCCGTGCAATAGAGGGGTTAAACATCCGTGCGAGCAGGGAACGGCGATAGGTGCTCAAGGCAATCACGTCAATCTGCTCATCACGCACGAACTTCTCAATCGCTAAGAGGAGGTCGCCATCGGCTAAAACCGTATAGGTGATGTTCGCCTCCGGGTATTGCTTGCGGAAGTATTCCCTTACGCCACTGAGCCGGATCTCATTCCACTCATTTCGACTGGTCGAGATATTGAACAAATGGATATGGAAGGGATAGCCTTTGATCAATGCCATAAACTTGTCGAACGCTACCAAATCTCGTTGGTTGAACGAGGTGGCGAAAGCAATATGCTTCACGGAGGCTAAATCCTGGAAAGGCACATTCTCCGGAATCGCCAAGATGGGTACCTTGCCTGCCTCGATCACTTCACCCGTCACACTACCAATCAGATCCATCTCTTTCTGGTTCTTGCCTCTCGTACCCATCACGATCAACGTGGGGCGATACTCTTTGCTGAAGGTCACGATCTCCTCCTCAGGAAGGCCCTCCCGCAGCGTGACTTGATAGTCCACCTTCGGCAACGCACCCGAAGCTATTTGTTGATCAATCCGTCCGCACAACGCATCCAGATCCTCATGTACACGACCCAACAGTTGCTCAATCGAATCGTTCTCGTTCATTCGATAGGCTAATGTCTCACCCAATGGAATCGCTGAGGGGAAATAGGGATTGAAGTAGGCATGGAAAAGCATGACCTCTGCCCCTATCTTATGCGCATAACTGACACCTATCTCACAGGCTTTCAATGAATAATCGGAGAAATCAATAGGAATCAGCACCCTTTTGGGACGCTCTTTCCGCTCAGGTTTGGGATCCGCTTGCCAGGCGTTATCCTCAATCACCCGCAGCGCATGAGGCAAATCGCTCTCCTTGATCCGAACACGCACACCAGCCGAAACAACCGGCTGTATCTGGTTCACATTCTGGATGTAAACCTCTATTCCATCTGTCTCAAGAATAGATCTGAGGATCACCGCCTTCTCGTAGGTGTGAATCGCTAATGTTACTAATTTGTCTTCCATATAGCCTGTAGATTTAAAGATGAATAGTTATGAATAAAACAAGTAAATCCCACAGCTGGTTCACGTAGGCCTTAGGATTATTTTCACGGCACTAACAAAACGTGAGTTCGACGAATTATAATTGATTGAAAAGTTGGTGAATGGCGAAGTATACGTTGAGATCAGCTAAGAAGCGGCGTTACCACCGCGACTCAACCCTTTGCAAGGCAGAAGTCATGCTCATCATGATACTGTTCCATGACTCAGGCTACCGTTGCCTGAAACATTTCCCAGGTGACGTGGATGACAGGAAACCTTTGGAATACGAGAAATTCATCGGGCTCATCTATGGCAAATTGATCGCGGACAAAGGCTATATCGGAAGGAATCTCTTCCAGCGGCTGTTCGTGGATGGC
>JALFJR010000066.1 GCA_022775005.1 Parabacteroides sp. | reverse complement strand
AAAAAATGACTCTATGGGTTAGAAATGACTATCTTTGCAGAAAATTACAATCTGTAAGTTAGTTTAGACTCATGAATCAAGGTAAGTATATATTCAGTCAAATATGTGATTTCCTTCCCAAAAACCAGTTCGATTGGTTCGTAAAAAAATATCAAGGAAACAAATATGTTAAGAAGTTCACTTGTTGGAATCATTTGCTAGTGATGATATTCGCTCAGTTGACCCATCGAGAGAGTCTTCGAGACTTGATAGCTACGCTCAATGCGCATAAGACTAAGTTCAACAGGCTTGGATTTGGCACATCTGTTACCAGAAGTAATCTTTCCAAAGCTAATGAGCAAAGAGAGGCTAAAATATTTGAAGACATGGCGTATCATATGGTCAAGACCGCAAGAGACTTACGCATAGGATTAGTTGACAAAGACTTCTTCTATGAAGGTAATGTCTATGCTTTTGACTCAACAACCATCTCACTTTGCCTAAATGTGTTTTGGTGGAGTAAACTTCATCATGACAAAGGTGGTGTAAAGATGCATACCTTATATGATGTAAAGACAGACATACCATCATTCTTTCTTATAACCAATGCGGATTTACATGATTCCAAGGTAATGAACGAGATACCTTATGAGCCTGATGCTTTATACATATTTGATAGAGCATATATGGACACGGAGCAACTCACCATCATCAATACGATAAAGGCGTTCTTTGTTGTTCGTGAGAAACGTCGTATGTCATATACAGTGATTGAAGACAAACAATATAACAACCCTATAACGGGAGTGATGGCTGATCAAACGATACAGTTTAGTGGATATAAAACACGAAAGCAATACTCTTCCCCAATGAGAAGAATCACCTTTTATGATAAGGAGGGAAACAGAACCTTTGTGTTTTATACCAATAACTCCATCCTCTCTGCAGAGGATATTGCATTGGCTTACAAATATCGTTGGAGGGTAGAGTTGTTCTTCAAATGGATGAAGCAACATCTTCATGTCAAGGAATTCTATGGCACAACCGAAAATGCTGTAAAGATACAATTGTATAGTGCAATCATTGCATATTGCTTGGTTGCGATTGTTGAACGAAAAATGAAATTGAATATGGAAATGTATGATTTGTTAAGAATTTTATCTGTCTCATTGTTGGACAGAACCCCTCTCGTAGATTTGCTCGGCAAAAGCGAACCTGCCGAGAAGTTACAAACTGTAAGAGAATTAAGTCTTAAATTTATTTAGTGGACACTAGTGAAACTGCTTATAAAGCTGACGTTGCAGACGCAAATGATGTATTGGAAGGTAGAGCAGAAAACGTTGGAGAGTTGATGGGTTCAACTAAGGGTTATGTGAAGTTCCACAACGGTATTCCGGTTGTAACAAAGGAGGCTTCTGAGGCTGAAGTATTCGTATTGGCTGAAACTGAAGAGGCTCCGACTGCTAACGAGGCAATCGAGGCAACAGGTGTTCAGGTAATCGGTGGCCAGGGCGCTGTGACTGTACAGGGTGCTGCTGGTAAGGTGATTACGGTAGCCAACATCTTGGGTCAGACGATCGCTAACCAGGTAGCTGCTTCCGACAACGTAACGATCACTGCTCCGGCAGGTGTAGTCGTAGTTGCTGTTGAAGGCGAGGCTACGAAGGTAGTGGTTAAGTAAAAAGAACAAACGAATTTTATTCATAATAAATAATCTCCCTGCGCGGCGTTGAGCCAAGTAGCCTGTGAGGGTGAACAAGCAGGGAAATAGAATTAGTAATATGTTAATAACAAAAGTTCTTATTGCGGAGTAATCTCGTGAGAGACGAAAGGCAGTCACAAAAAAGGAGCCGTCAGGATATAAAAAGCCTGGCGGCTTTTTTTGTGTCTATTTCGCCAACGATACGCCGTGCGGCGTTTCGAATGCATAAAAAAGAGCGGTGCTCACGATTTGAGTACCGCTCCACTTATGGGATGGAAGCAACAGGCTTCCGTTAGTTTCTCGCTTGACGCTTGCGCTCCAACTCATCCAAGATGATCTTACGCATACGCATGCTGTTGGGCGTGATCTCTACATACTCATCGCCCTTGATGTACTCCAACGCATCCTCCAAGCTGAAGACTACGGGAGGAGCCAAAGAGACCTTCTCGTCCGATCCGGAAGCACGCATATTGGTCAGCTTCTTTGATTTCGTTACGTTCACCACCAAGTCATTGTCTTTGGTGTGCTCGCCAACGACCTGACCCGCATAGACTTCCTCGCCCGGAGCGATGAAGAAACGACCGCGAGACTGCAAGTTATTCAAAGCGTATGCAAAGGCCTGACCTGTCTCCATCGCGATGATCGAACCATTCACACGGCGCTCGATCTCTCCCTTCCAAGGTTGATACTCCAAGAAACGGTGCGCCATGATCGCCTCTCCTGCGGAAGCTGTCAAGACTGCGTTGTTCAAACCGATGATACCCCGAGAGGGGATGTTGAACTCCAAGTGCATACGGCCGTTCTTGCTCTCCATCATGGTCATCTCGCCCTTACGGCGGGTCACCATATCAATAATACGGCTGGAGCACTCCTCCGGCAGGTTGACCGTCAACTGCTCGATCGGCTCACACTTCTCTCCGTTGATCTCTTTGATGATCACCTGTGGCTGACCGACCTGCAACTCATAACCCTCACGGCGCATGGTCTCAATCAAGACAGACAAGTGCAACACACCACGGCCATAAACTAACCAAGAATCAGCTGATTCGGTCGGGAGAACGCGCAATGCCAAGTTCTTGTCTAACTCCTTCATCAGGCGGTCATGGATGTGACGGGAGGTCACATACTTACCATCCTTGCCAAAGAAGGGGGAGTTATTGATGGTAAAGAGCATAGACATGGTCGGCTCGTCGATGGCGATTGTCGGCAAGGCCTCCGGCTCATTGGCATCGGCGATGGTCTCGCCAATCTCAAAGCCTTCCACACCGATCACCGCACAAATATCGCCGGACTTGACAGACTCGACTTTCGTGCGTCCCAAGCCCTCGAACACGTCCAACTCCTTGATCTTTGATTTCACCATCGAGCCATCGCGCTTGCAGAGCATGATGTCCTGTCCCTCGCGCAACTCGCCACGGTGCACACGGCCCACAGCGATACGGCCTACATATTTCGAATAATCCAATGAAGTAATCAACATCTGCGAAGCTCCCTCCAGCACTTGCGGCTCGGGGATATACTGGATAATAGCATCAAGCAAGGCGGTAATGTCGGTCGTCGGCTTTTGCCAATCCTCAGACATCCAGCCCTGTTTAGCGGAACCATAGATGGTCGGGAAATCAAGCTGCTCTTCCGTAGCGTCCAAGCTGAACATCAAGTCGAAGACCATCTCCTGCACTTCTGAAGGACGACAGTTCGGCTTATCCACCTTATTGATCACCACGATCGGCTTCAAACCGATCTGAATCGCCTTTTGCAATACGAAACGAGTTTGCGGCATCGGCCCCTCGAACGCATCCACCAACAGCAAGCAGCCGTCAGCCATGTTTAAGACACGCTCCACCTCGCCTCCGAAATCGGCGTGCCCCGGAGTGTCGATAATATTGATCTTATACCCTTTGTAATTAATGGACACATTCTTCGCCAGGATCGTGATCCCTCGCTCCCGCTCCAGGTCATTGTTGTCCAAGAACTGGTCGGGCTCCGCTTGTCCCTCGCGGAAAAGTTTACCGGCTAATAACATCTTATCCACGAGCGTCGTTTTGCCGTGGTCAACGTGCGCGATAATCGCGATGTTTCTTATCTTCTGCATCTAAGACTAATTTATTGGGCGCGAAATTACAAATAAAGTTAGAAAAAAGGGGATACAAGGACGTTAAAACGGCACGAAACACAGAAAAATGCGAGTAAAAATATGGTCAATCCAAAAGGAATAGCTACCTTTGCAGCCGCTTAGATAACATAGTATTCATTTATTAAAGTAACAAGAATCATGTATTTGGATTCAGCAAAGAAAAAAGAATTATTCGAGAAGTATGGTAACTCAGCAACCAACACCGGTTCACCTGAGAGCCAGATTGCGTTGTTCACCTTCCGTATCGCTCACTTGACTGAGCACTTGAAGAAGAATCACAAGGACTTCGCAACAGAGAGAGCCTTGAAGATGTTGGTAGGTAAGCGTCGCCGTATGTTGGATTATTTGATCCGTGTAGATATCGAGCGTTACCGTTCGATTATCCAAGAGTTGGGTATCAGAAAGTAAAACATTATCCAAGTATAACCAAAAGCCGGGTGACTCCTTCAGGGAATCACCCGTTTTTTTATGCCTATGATTTATCCGCAAGCTTTTACTTGCACTCGAAATAGCATGCCCACAATTCTTGGATTCTTCTCGCTATGTTATAGGCTAACAGGGGTGGGACGGCGTTGCCTATCACTCGATAAGCGCCCGAAGGATTGAGCTGAAAGCGTTTGCAGTCGACTTTGTAGGCCACGAAAGGATAGTCGGGCGGGAAGGTCTGGATTAAGGCGCACTCCCGCGGGGTGAGCCTTCGCTCTACCCATCCTTTGGCTAATTCCTCTTCGAGAAGACCTCCATGTTCCTTCGAGAGGCGGCGATATTCGATGTTGCCATGGTGCTCGGAGCGGATGGTAGGGGCGAGACCATCCAAATGGATCTCGATTTGTCCCTGCCAATGGGCACCTAAATAGCGGGCCTTGGAGTAGCGGCGTTGCGAGAGATCAAGACTCTCTTCCGGCTCTTTTAGTCCTTCGAAGATGGCTCGGCAGGTAACCGGAGGCAATAACGTCACATCGGTCTCCGGTGTGAAATGGTGGGTAGGAGCAGGGTAGGGGTTATAGGCAGCTGGGATGATCTCCTGTTCCAAGTTTGCCCTGGCCTCTGCGGTCAATGCGTTGCGGCGAATCCCGATGAAGATCACACGCTCACGGGTTTCCGGTACGCCATAGTTGCCTGCGTGAAGCACCTGTGGCGGCAATACGATGTAGCCATCATCCGCCGCTTGTGCGAAATCTTGCTGGATGATGTGGCGCACGTCGCCTAAGCTGACCAAGCCCTTTACATTCTCGGCGATGAAGATCTTGGGCTTTGTGATGTCGATCACCTGCTTCATCCAATAGTAGAGTTTGCCGCGGCTCTCCTCAGTGGGAATCTCCTCGTCGCGTTTCTTCCCATCGTGCGCCTTGTCGGACTTGAAGCCCATGCGCTTTCCCGCCACGCTGAAGTCTTGGCAAGGAAAGCCTCCGGTGACGATATCGACCTCCTCTGGAAAGACTTTTGCTCCTTGCTGATGCGCCTTCACCAAATCGACAATGCTCTCTTGATGGTAGATGGAGGGGGCGTAGTGAAAGCGAGCCATGTAGTTACGCCAAGCGACAAAGGCCTCTTTCAGGATATCGTTGGCGAATACCGTACGGAAGCGGTTTCGCTTGAGCAATACCCATTGGTCGTTGATGGGGCGTTCGATCCAGGGAGAATGTGCGCCTACCGATTGCTGGTGGCAGATGAAGCCGCCCTCAAAGCCCAGATCCATCCCGCCACAGCCAGAGAACAGGGAGAGCATCGTCAAAGGGCGTACTCCCTCGGCTGACTCCTGCGGGAAGGCGGGTAGCTCCGCCTCACGGATCAGATCGGCATAGGTATTGTATGTAGCATTCGCTGTGTCTTGCTTCATTTGCGACAAATTGCTTGTTATGAAGTTGCAAAAGTACAAAACAATCGGTAAGCTGCATGCATTCTTTAGTTCACCTTTATCCGTTGATCGGCTGAATGGGCGACAAATTCCGGCGCATAGAGGCATTGCAACGAGCTGACTCCACCTGCGTAATCGCCTGAGCGAGTGACATAGGCTCCGTATTCTACCACGTATGTGCCTTGTGGCAGCTGCTCGAAAAAGAATTGCTCGGACGCATCTTTCGCCACGTGGTAATAGCCGATGCCCTCTCTCCAAACGTAACCAGAACGGGTTTGCGTTGGTTCCATGCAACCGGCACGGGTATCTTTGAGGCAGACATATTGGTAATCTTGATCACTCCGGATGACCAATCGCACGATGACCTTGTCGCCTACCTGTAACGGTTGTTCCTCGGTGAGCGGACGGAGTTGTTTAGAACCCTGCTCTAAAGTCTCGACAAACAGTTTGCGCTCGACCTGCAGTCCTTGGCCTTTTGCTTCTACCTGATCCATCGACTGGAAGTATTGCGTATAGAGCGCACCCCAAGCCGGAGCCTCTCCCTCTTTGCGTAAGGCCAGCGCTGATGGGGGTTGTTGGGTGGCTTGCAACGGCAGGTTGGTTTTCAGATAGCCCGTGGCGGTCTCTCCCGCTGCGGTGTCATACTGTTGGTCTCCCCAAATGGCCACACAGCGGTTGGTGGTGCCGAGCCAGTCGGAGCCGGTCAACAAAAGCATGTGCACGGCGTTGAGCGTGGCCGGTGTACTCTCCCAATCCTGTACCCGTTTTTGGTTGAGTAGCCATTGCTTCAGCTGATTCATCTGCTGCACGTCTGGCTCCACAGTTTGGAATAGCTCCATCAACCGGCAATGTGTCCAGATAGGCGATACGAAGCCCATGGTTTCCCTACGGTTATTGGCCCAATACATGCCCTTTTCTTTGGAAGCAGAGGCCGTTTTCTTCAGCCAATTCAGGATCTCTGTCGTGCGGGCGGTTTCGCCGTTGCGATGAGCTAAAAGGACGATCTCCGCCTTGTGGAGCAGTCCATACTTTTTCCAGTTAGCGAAGGCCTGTCGGGTGAAGAACTTGGATGCCTCCAGGGCGTTACCCATCTCCGGCACATCCCGATAGAGGCTGCGTACATAGAGGTAGTCAATCTGTCTGCTCGTTGGCAAGGCTTTGCTCCATTGCGTATTATGACGACGAAGCCATTCATAATCCTGTTCGATTTGTTGATCCAAATAGCGCAGGGCCTGGATAATCATCTCTCGCTCTGTTTGGTTGTATTCGACAGCATTGAGTTGCGTCAGCTGTGCCAAGAATTCCAACACCGCTACGGTGATGTCTCGACTGGCCGGGAAACCTTCGAACCAACTGAAGCCGCCATTCTCGTTTTGCAGCTTCTGCAATTGGCGCATCGCCAACTGACGTTGGTTGTTAGCCCGGTTCAGGTCAAACAGTAGGCTCAGCCGCTGTTTGCGTACAGCCTCGTCTTGTGCCTCCATCACCCAAGGTGTCTCTTCCAACAGGATGTTCTTCAACTCGGCATTGCGATTCAACGCAGCATGCAAGGTCTCCACATTGCCTCCTTCTGCTTGCCATTGGGTAATGAGTTGCCGAATCATGGGATGACTCTGCACCAACAGCGTCGCCAAGGTGTGCGTATAATAGCTGGCCACCTGGTCGAAGCAGTTAGCAGATGCTGTTACCTCCATAGTGGAGAGTGCCTGCACCGCATACCAAATTGGATTAGCGGTCAACTCCAAGGTCAACCGGTAGGGCGTTTGTCCCTTGCGGAAACCGGGTATTGGCAGTTGCTGTTCGCCGCTATCCAACAGATAGATGGGTTGACTCTCGGTGAGCAACAATTGATCGCTGAGGATGGGAAGCAGATGCTGTTCGCCATCTGTGGCGATCTCGCTATCCGCTACGATGCGTACCCCTAACAGGTTTGTCGCTGAGGGCACCGTGAAGTGCCAGCTGACCGTCTGCACACTGTCGGGTTGCAGCAGGAAGGGATGTTGCGCCTTGCTCAGGCAAATCACCGGTTGATTGGTCGCCGGATCGAACAGCTCAATGGCCGCACGTCCCTCTATGGGTGCGTTCGATTGATTGGCGATCTGTGCGCTGAGGGTCACCTGGTCTCCTTTACGCACGAAGCGAGGCAGGTTTGGCGTCACCATCAATGGCTTACTGCTGACGATCTCTTGCGTGAACAGCTGCTGTTGCAGCGTTTTCGTATGGCTGAGCAACTGGAGCTTCCACGTTGTATGGCTGTCCGGCAGGGTAAAATCAATCCACAGATCACCGAGGGAGTCGGTTTGCAACGCCGGATAGAAGAAAGCCGTCTCTGCAAAGTCTGTCCGTAAAGTATGTGTAGGCTCTCCGGTTGCTACATCCGCTTCTATTTGATCCTCAGCCACGGCCATCTCTTCTGTCTCCATTAAGCCATCGGCCATAGCCGGTGCCGCAGCAGCCGATTTCATCATCCGTGCGTTGCCCAAGCGGAAGAGTCCATTGCGAGGACCGTTTGCCCAAGTGGCCTCCAATAACCCGAACCAGTTTAGTGCGTCATAGGCATAGGTGGGTACCTCTGCATAGCGGATCTCCTGTTGGGTATAATCACTGTAGCGGTGTACCGTAGTTGTGAAGCGGGGCGCCTTGACTCGTGGTACCTGTATGGGTAATCGGCTCCATGCAAACGGTAAAATCTGATCCAAAGAGGCATCATAGAGGCTGGCTAACGCTTCGGCCTCTACGGTCAAGGAGTCGGCATCCGTCAGCCGGAAACGCCAATGCTCTTGGCTACCCGGTTGCAGGTGATCTCGGAAAGTGATTGGTTTGATGGTCAACTGTCGATTGGGCATACGACGGGTGATGGGTACCTGCTCAACATAGAGCTTCCCTTGGTGCACCAGGGTGAAGGAGACCATCAACCCCTCTCCATAATCCGCTTTGAACGGGATGCGGAAGGTGCGGTTCTCTTGATTGAGCTTGATCAGCTCTTGATGGATGCGTTGATCCGCTTGGAACCATTCATATAATAGATAGGAAGGAGCGTCAGAAGTACCGAAAACAAGTTCCGCATTTTCTCCCGGCAGACATTCTGTTTTTGTCTTGAGTAACCAAGTATGCAGGAAGTAGGGCGGGCGTTTGTCCGTCCGGCTGTACAGCGTGAAATCGCTTTGGTTTCGGCTCGTGCGTCTTTGGCGATCGGTTGCTTCGGCGCAAAGGCGATAACGTCCTGAAGGCAATTGGGCCAAAAGCGAGGTCTCTAAAGGTTGATCGCCGGTGAAGGTGCCAGATAAGACTGTCTCTCCCTCTTGGAAAGTGATTGTTTCGGCTGTCGGATCCATGACTTGAAGGGCTTTAAGTTGGTAACGGCCGGTACCTGCATAGCTCTCTCCATTCAACGTACGAATAGCGATGCTGATCTTAGCCTGCTCCTTCTCCACCTGCTCTGATAACTGAGGCAGCAAGACCAAGCTACTTTCGCCTACACTGAAGGCATAGGTGGTCTCTTGCGACTCTCCTTTGCTATCGGTCACAATAGCCTGAAGCTCGTAGCGTTCACAGCTGCTCCAAAAGGGGGCTTGCTGACGTTTAGTCGGGCAGAAACGCATTTGGAAACGTCCTTCGGCATTTAGCGAGGTAGTACCCTCTGCCACTTGGCTCTCTCCTTCCGTCCCTCGCCATCCCCAGAAGGGACGACGCAAGATGCGCCAGGTTACTTGGCCTTCTGTCAATCGCACACCGGCGAAGCTCTGGGCCTGTCCGGTCAGCGTCACCGTGTCGCCAAACGCTACCTCTTCTTGTAATGGCTGAATATCCGCATGGAAGGTAGGTCGTTTGTATTCCTCTACCCGGAAAGTATAGGTATGTTTGCCAGCCACCAACTGATAGGTGCCACTCAATCCCTGCTGCGGCAAAGTGAACGAACCGTGGAACGAGCCAAAAGCATTGGTCGTGAACCGCTGTTTGGCTACCTCTTGGTGATTGGCGTCATAGAGGATGACAGGGACCCCTTCACCTTCGATCGTATGGGCGTTCTCCCAATCATCGGTGTAGGCAATACCTTTGAAATAGAGTGTCTGCCCCGGACGATAAAGACCTCGGTCTGTAAAAAGTGTTAATCGAGTAGTCGGCTGTACGGATGACCGGGAGGTATAGATTGGATATAAAGGAACGATGCGTCCTTTTGTATCGTTGGGCAGGATCGCTTGTATGGCTAACAGGTTCTTATCTGCTGGCAGCAGGGCCAATCCCTGTGCATCGGTCGTCAAGCTACCTTTGCGTTGCAGCTGATGGCGTTGTCCGCCATAATAGACTACCTCCGCATGGGGCACCGGCTTTCCTGTTTCCCAATCCGTTACCCACACTTCTCGTTGCTTGGTCGGCAGATCTCGATGGTGGGCGATCAATCGGCTGACATGGATCGGGAGGGTCGTACTCAGACCTCCTTGGGCAGTTACTCGGCACTCGTAAAGCCCGGGTGTGGCGATACGGATGCGCAAAAGGGTGTCGAGTTGGGTATAACTGTTCGGACAGCGCAGATCGAAGGTCTCGGTCTGCACCAAACGTCCCAAGGTGCGGTTGTCCGTAGCGGAGGAATAGGATTGTGCCGCTACCTCCACCGGCGTGCGTTTGCTCTCGTAGAGGTGCACGGTCAGCCGTTCGATATGCTTATAAGAGAGTTGTAGTACTGCCTCTTTGCCCGGATAGGTGGTCGGATCGGTTGTCACTTGAAGCGTACTTCGCTCTAATTCGGCTAAATAATTGCGTAAGATGGCCGTACGAGGATAGTCCTTATACTGTTGGATACCCTCTCGGCAAAGACGAACCTGTTCACTGCGCAAGCTATCTTGTGCCTCTGGTGCGAGGCGATAGGTCTGTTCCTGCAACACTTCATACAGGGCGATCACAATCTCTGCCGCATGAGGCAACGACTTTTGCTCCCGATAGAGTGCCTCTAAAGCGGCTTGCTGTTCTGCCAAAGAGCATTCCCCCTTCTCTCGCAAGAAGCGCAACTGATCCAACTCGGTTAGTAATGCCGCTTGCGTGTGATGCTGCTGATTTTGAAAAGCGATTAATGCGTTATAAATGGTTGTTGAGGGCTGGATTTCCAAGGCTCGATAGGCCAAGAATTCAAAAAGGGTAGGGCGCAGTGTAGGCGAATCATCTCCCAAGGTCAGCAACGCTTGATAGTGGCGTGTCGGGGTGGACTGCAAGGTGTCTGCGGGTTGCAAAGAGGCATTCAACTCCTCTTTGATCTTCTCCTCGAAGAGGTTACGGCTCCATTCTTGCATGTCGGTAGGTACATAACCCGTTAATGGGGTACGCTGATCGATGCGCCAACGCTGTTGGTTGTAATAGTGCTGATACATCTCTGCAATCATGGAATGTAGCAGGGCGGTAGTGGCCGGATCGTTGTTCGTTGCGGACATCTCCTCCGCCTGTTTCAACAGCTCCGGGAATCGGTCGGTATCCACCTCCAATGCCTCTTTGGAACGGGTCATCCACGCTTTAATTAGCTTGGCTGCTTCCTGCTGCTCCATTGCCTGCTTTCGGGGAGCGGATGGCCAGCTATAGGCGACGATTGCGGAGAGTCCGCAAAGCATGCATACAGAAATAATCACTGCGCTTAACTTCATAATGATTCTCTTTTTAGTTGTGCAACACATTTACCTATTCGCATAGATACAATGCGTGCACAAAAAAGTGTAAAGGTGCCGTTAAGAATTCCTTTTCCTGCGGTAATTGACGTAGGTATAGGGATAGGGATTCTTCTCATCGGCTGGATGTGCCTCTCGCTCTATCTCCTCCCACTGTGCGGCATCCAGCTCCGGGAAGAAGGTGGTAGCGTCGGGGAAAGCGTGGTGGATGCGGGTGATATACAAGCTATCGGAGAGGGCAAGGGCCTGTTGATAGACCTGTCCACCTCCGATGATGAACACCTCCTCCTCGCCTGCGCATAGCGCTAAGGCCTCGGGAAGCGAAGCGCAGACCTCACAGCCGGGGAAATTGGCATTGGGCTGGGAAGACAAGACCATATTCCGGCGATTCGGCAGTGCGTGCGGTAGCGACTCGAAGGTCTTGCGCCCCATGATGATGGTATGTCCCGTGGTCAATGCCTTGAACCGTTTTAAGTCGGCTGGCATGTGGCAGAGCAACTCTTGATCCTTGCCAATGGCATTGCCCTCGGCGATGGCGACAATGATAGCTATATTCATACCGATACCTCCCCTTTGATGTGTGGATGCGGATTATAGTCTGTCAATTGGAAATCCTCATACTGAAAGTCGAAGATACTTTTTACCTCCGGGTTCAACGTCATGTGCGGCAGCGGACGGGGATCACGGGTCAGTTGCAGCTTAACCTGCTCCAAATGGTTGTTGTAGATGTGTGCGTCGCCCAAGGTATGTACGAAATCGCCCGCTTTCAAGCCGGTCACCTGCGCCATCATCTGGAGCAACAGGGCGTAGGAAGCAATGTTGAACGGTACGCCGAGGAAGATGTCGGCACTACGCTGATAGAGCTGCAAACTTAGTCGGCCATTGGCCACGTAGAACTGGAAAAAGGCATGACACGGAGGCAGGTTCATCTTATTCAGATCCGCCACATTCCAGGCACTGACAATGATGCGTCGCGAGTCTGGGTTGTGCTTGATCGTCTCCACCGCCTCGGTGATCTGGTCGATCGCCCCGCCGTCGTAATCAGGCCAAGAGCGCCATTGATAGCCGTAGATATGTCCCAAGTCGCCATTGGCATCGGCCCATTCATTCCAAATGCGCACCCCGTGCTCTTGCAAGTATTGCACGTTCGTGTCCCCTTTGAGGAACCAAAGCAACTCGTAGATGATTGACTTGAGATGCAGTTTCTTGGTGGTGAGAAGCGGGAAACCCTCCTCTAAATTGAAGCGCATCTGGTGTCCAAACACGCTGATCGTACCGGTGCCTGTCCGGTCTTCTTTATGTACTCCTTCGTGGAGTACCCTGTCAAGCAGGTCCAAATATTGTTTCATGTTGTTCTATTTTGACGGCGAAGATACGAACTATTCTCCTACATGCGCACGGAATAGCCGACCCGTTTTTGATTTTCTAACACCCACGGGCAATCCGCTGGCAGGAGCTTGCGCAATCTGGATATGGCGGTGTTCAACCGATCATCCAAGTTGGGCTCTCCCCAGATGGATTGACAAAGTTCCTCTTTGGTAACGACTGCCCCTCGTTGTGCGATCAATTGTCGCAGGATTCGGTACTCCACATCCGGCAATCTTTGGATTTCATGATCGCCCCGATACAAGACGTGTGCACGCAGGTAGTATGCCTCTTCGGGCACTTGAGCAAAAGACGGTTCATCTCTTACCGGTAAGCGGCGCATGATGCAATCCAATTCACGGATGTCGTAGGGCTTCTTGATATAGGCTTGAATGCCCGCATCGTAACATTTGGCGATCTCTGCCCCATCGCTATGCGAGGAGGCAACGATCAAATGCAATTCCGGATATTTCGAGTGAATGAAAGGGAGCAGGTCAGCCGCGTTGCGTGCACCTAACTCCAGGTCAAGCAAGAGTAAACGGTCGCTTGAGCAAGGAGAGCATAGACTCAATCACCTCTACCAAAAGTCGGATCTGTCTTTTCCCGGTTTCTAACTGTTGGAGGCGTTCCTGTTGTTGTTCGGTCAGCATGATTAGATCAAGCGTGGAGTAGGCGATGTTCAAGGGGGCTTTTAGGTCATGGATGGCGGTGTGGATAACTGTCTCCCGCTCGGCCAATTGCTGGCTGGATTGACGGATGCGGCGCAGCAAACCGACTAATAGGACAATCGTCCCGAGGATCATCAAGCCTGAGAGCAGGATGGCTAAACGCATGTAATTGAGTGGACGCCAAAAAGAGAGTTCCGCATCTCGATGATGCTACTATTTGGATTGTTTATGGTTGTGGCCCTTGCTGCCCAGAAGCGGGTTGGGCTGACGGGTGTGGTGCTCGATCAAGCGGAGCAGCCGGTGGTGGGGGCAACGGTCTTGCTGTTGTGTGAAGACACGTTGGCTGCCGGAGGTATGAGCGATGCGAAAGGGCGTTTCGCCTTGGAGGGACTACCGCAAGCTACCTATCTATTACGTCTCACGGCGATCGGTTATAAGATGGAGGAGCGTTCGTTGCGGCTCGATGCCGACCGCAAGTTGGAGACGATCCGCCTGCAAGAGGAGAGTTATGCGCTCGACGAGGTGACTGTGCGGGCTGATCAGCGGGCGCTTGTCCAGACCGGGGCGGCGGGATCCACCTTCCATATCTCGGAGAAACTGAAAGCGGAGGCGCACAATGTCTATCAAGCGTTGCGAGAAGTACCGTTGCTCAGCGTGAACGAGACCGAGCGATCGATCAAGATGGTGGATGGCTCCACGCCGATCATCCTGATCAACGGGGTGCGTCGTACGGGGGCAGAGGCCTCTATCGACCCCCGCATGATCGAGGGCGTGGAGGTGATCGAGAACGCTTCCAGCCGCTACTTGGCGGAGGAAGGGGTGACCTCGGTGATCAACTTCCGGGTGAAGCGCAGCCCACAGTTAGCGCAGACGGTCAATGTCTGGGGCAGACAGATCCCCAACGGCAAGTTCGGTATCTATGGTGGCAACTACCAGGCGGAGAAGGCCAATCTCTCCTTTTATCTGAATGGGCAGCTCTTCTACTTCCACCACGATGACGGCGAGCGAGAGGGATGGAGCGACAGCGGAAACCTGCTCCGCCAATTCACAGGCACACGCCGCTACAATGCCACCAATCTGAACCTGAATGCCGGTGGCGACTGGCTCGCCACGGAAAAGGATCAGCTGATCTATTCCGTGACCTTCAATGCCAATCCTGCGGAGAACTACACCGACGATCAGGGCACGCTGACCGACCAGCTGGGCGAGCGCACCTACACCGCCTCTAATTATCTGCACAGCAATTATTTCATGGGCAGCTACAATGCGCAGTATCGTCACACCTTCACTCCCAGTCGTCACTTGGAACTGACCGCCCGGGCGAACCATTATAACACTTCTCCTGAGGGATGGCGAGAGGAGCGGCGAGGCGAGCAGGATGGCTACCGCAACGAGATCCGGATGGAAAACCGACGGCAGGTGTTTCGCTTGGAGGGTAATTATGATTTTGCCTTGCCGGAGAGATTGGTGTTCAACGTGGGTTTGAACGCTTACTACCAGCAGGCGAGGATTGCTGACGTGACCCGCTTCAATTATAAGGAGGGACGAGAATACCTTTATGCCGATATGCGTAGCTTGGCGAAACGCCCCTTCAGCTATACCCTCTCTGTGGGGTTGGACATCGTGACCCGCAACGCCTCGGATGCCCGGAAGAGCTATGTCAATTTCTTGCCAGCTGTCAACTTGGCTTACAAAGTCTCCCCCTCTGGCACGTTCCGTTTGGCACTTAATCGTCAGCGTACCTCACCCGAACTGAATGCCTTGAATCCGCTGAACACTTCGACCGACAGCCTCTATGTCACTGAGGGCAATCCCTACTTGCTGCCAGAGGTGAGCAACCGAGCGACCCTCTCTTTTGCTTGGAATGGCAAGGCGGTCTATCTGCAACCCGGTATCACCTACACCTATATCGAAGATCGCATTCTACCGATCGGCTTCGTGGAGGGCGATGTCTATCATCGCACCTACCACAATTTGGGTCATGCCGAGACGTGGCGTTTCTCTCTGACGGGACGGATCAACCTGGGGCAATATGGCAATATCAATGTCACGCCCTTCTTCCAGCGGAGCATCATTCCCGACATGGCCTTTGGCGGTAACGCCTGGGGCGTGAGCAGCAACCTCTATCTCTCCTACAAGCGGCTTTACCTAAATGCGATGATCAACTACACAAGTGACCTCTACACGCAGACCACCCATCAGCGTTCGGCAGCAATGACGGATGCCACTTTAGGATGGAGCCTGCCCAAAGGTTGGTCGCTTACTTTTTCTTTGCGTGACAACATGGCGGGTGCAGAGTCCTGGACGCAAGACGGCACATATAGCAGCTACGTGAAGACCGACTTTAAGGATCGCCACTGGACACCGATGGTCGGCCTTTCCTACTATTTCCAGAACAAGGTAACTTTCAAGCAGCGTAACAAGAAGCAGCTACGGGATGAGGAGAAGGACAGCTTCAAGATGAGTGTGGAGTAAATCACTCCACCTCAAACTCACTGATTGTCCCTGTCTCGGAGGAGAAGTTTACGCCAATGCGGAAGAGCTTGCGGGGATCGGCGGCGTAGGGGCGGGCATAGCCCTTCTCTTCGATCTGTCGCAAGGCCTCCTGAGCAGAGCCGTCCAACTTGAACTCGAAGATATAGACGTAGTCGAGCACCTTGACGATGCAATCCACACGACCTTGGCTCTGTTCCTTCTCGATATAGACGGTGAAGCAACTGAGCATCCGGAGCAATAGGAAGAAGGTATATTGGAAATAACGTTCTCGCTCCCGTTCAGAATCCTTGCGGCGCATGGCGTAAGGAATGTCCGCCAAGAAAGCGGTCAAGGCCTCGCCGAACTCCTGGATCTTGCCCTGTTGCAGCTGACGGATCGATCGGAGCATCCAGTTAGAGAGGCTGTGCGTGCGAGTATCGAGGTAGCTGGAAGCGATCAGTGTGACGAATCCCCGCTGTACCTCCTTGTTGGGGAAATCCAGCAGGTAGCTTCCGGTGAGAGGATCTGCCTCCTTGATGGTGAGGTAGCCACTTTGGAAGATCATCGGCAGTGGCTGCTCCACGTCCGCTTTGTAGTCGATGAACTCCTCGGGGAAGTGGTAGTCTTTGATCAGCTCATTGATATTCTGTTTGAAATGCTTTAGCAGGTGTACCAAATAGGTGGGCGTGCCGGAGGCGAACCAGAAGTCTCGCATGGAGCAGCTGGAGAAGCAATTCAGCAGACTGAAAGGATTGTAGATATCCAAGAGGTTATCGCTGAAATGATAGCCATCGTAATGCTGTTTCAGCATTTGCTTCATTTCGGTCTCATCTACCTTATAGGTTGCAGCCAATTTACGGATCGGTTCTGCAAAAACAGAGTATAACTCCTTTTCTGTTATACCGCACAATGCCTCATAGCGATTATCCATGCTAATATCCGCCGGTTGGTTGAACCCGCTGAAGACACTGATCTGCGAGAACTTGGTGACACCCGTCAGGAGCACGAAGCGCAGGTGTTTATCGGCCAGTTTAAACACACTGTAGAATCCTTTGAGTAGCTCCCGGTTGTAGTCCTCCAAAGTCTGGATCTCGCCTTCTACGACAGGGGAGGGAATGTGGGTGCCCAGCACATCCAACAGCGGCTTATCATATTCATCCACCAGCATCACGACTCGCCGACCGGTCTGTGCATGTGCCTGCTCGAACACGTAGGCCAGTCGGTCGCCCAACGTAGTGGCATGCGGACTCTTACCATATTTGTCCTCTCCTGTGGCCACGATTGTTTCCAGCGTTTGAGCGAGTTCTGTGGGCGAGGTGAATACCTTGCCGTTGAAATCGACATGAAACACGGGATAAGTCAGCCATTCCTGCTCTAACCGGTCGATGGCAAGCCCTTGAAAGAGCTCCTTGCGGCCCAAGAAGTAGTTCTCCAAAGTAGAGATCAAGAGGCTCTTGCCAAACCGCCGGGGGCGGCTGAGGAAATAGATCTTTCCCTGTGTCGCCAACTGATAGACCATGTCGGTCTTATCCACATAGACAAATCCTTCTTCCCGGATTTGGTCGAAACTCTGCATGCCAATGGGGTATTTCATATCGCTCACTCGTTAATGGATTTCCGACGGCGAAGATACGAACTATTTCGGAGGTAGTGCCCGCCGTTCCCCATATTTCCCCAAAAGATTGCCCAGTAAAACTTGGCGATGTCGGCACCAAAACTTAGTAGATCCCCGACATAAACTTGTCGAATTGCCGAGTAAAACTCAAATCTAAGGTTTGGATTGTATAGTTCAAGCTTTGGTTTGTATAATCCAAGCTTTGGATTACAAAATCCAAACCATGAATTGAAGTTTAGGTGGGCAGTTCTCACAGTTTCTGTCCGTGTATCAGAAAGTTTCTGTGCCTACTTCACGAAGTTTTGTTGCCCATCTTTTGGTCGGAATCTGCCGATACGTTTGTCCCTTTTCGAGAGAGAAAACCGAAAGGGGAGTCGCTTTTCCTAAGGTAGCGTGTCTCGTTTTTGTGTATCTTCGCGACCGAATAAACTCATATTTCAATCATTAAATCAATAAGGACGATGAAGAAATTTTGTATGGCTGCCTTGACGCTCTGTCTTTTGGCAGCGTGCGGTGGCGCAGAGAAAAAGGAGGCTGCCCCGCAGAAGACGCTCTCCGGTTTGGAGCAAGCGAAATTTGTATCAGAGGTCGATGGTAAACCGACCGCTTTGTATGTATTGACCAACCAGCAAGGGGCTGAGGCCTGCGTGACGAATTGGGGTGGCCGCTTGGTGTCTGTGATGGTGCCGGATAAGAACGGCAAACTGACGGATGTGGTGCTGGGCTATGACAACATCGACCAGTATGTGGCCAATCCGGACAACAACTACGGTGGATTGATCGGTCGCTATGGCAACCGTATCGCAAATGCGAAGTTTACGTTGGATGGAGCGGAGTATAACTTGCCGCAGAACAACAACGGTCACTGCTTGCATGGCGGTCCGAAGGGTTATCACGCCGTGGTTTGGGATGCGAAGCAGATCGACAACCAGACGCTGGAGCTGACCTATCTCTCTCCGGACGGCGAGGCAGGTTTCCCCGGCAACCTCTCCGTGAAGGTGACTTATCAGTTGACGAACGATAATGCGGTTGACATCCGTTATGAGGCTACGACCGACAAGGCTACCGTGGTGAACTTAACGAACCACAGCTATTTCAACCTTTCCGGTGTGCCGGGCTCTCAGATCGTTGATCACCAGATCATGATTGATGCCGATACCTTTACGGCTGTAGATGAGACCTTGATCCCGACGGGCGTGTTTGAGCCGGTGGAGGGCACTCCGATGGATCTGCGTCAGTTGGTGACTGTGGGTGATGACATCGACAATCCCTATCAGCAGTTGGTTTACGGCGGTGGTTACGACCACAACTGGGTGTTGAACAACGGTGGCGACATCACGAAGGTGGCTGCCAAGGTGGTTTCTCCGACAAGCGGTATCGTGATGGAGGTCTATACCAACGAGCCGGGTATCCAGTTCTATGCAGGTAACATGATGGCCAAGGATGGCGACAAGGGTAAGTTAGGCGTGGTGTATCCCGTGCGCGGTGCGCTCTGTTTGGAGACACAGCACTATCCCGACTCTCCCAATCAGCCGAACTTCCCCAGCGTAGTGGTTCGCCCGGGTGAGACCTATAAGAGCGAGTGTATCTATAAGTTCTCTGTACAGCAATAAGTCAGAGTTTCTCTTTCAGGAAATGACCGGTATAGGAGGTCTCGCAGGCGGCGACCTCCTCCGGTGTTCCGGCACACACTAACTGCCCGCCGGCTTTACCACCCTCCGGACCTAAGTTGATCACATAATCCGCACATTTAATCACATCCAAGTTATGCTCTACGATCACGATGGAATGTCCCTTGTCAAGCAGGGCATTGAAGGCTTTCAACAGCGTCTTGATGTCGTGGAAATGCAGGCCGGTGGTCGGCTCATCGAAAATGAACAGCGTAGGCTGTTGCTTCTCCTGTCCTAAATAGTAGGCCAATTTCACTCGCTGGTTCTCTCCGCCGGAGAGCGTAGAGGAGGTTTGTCCTAATTTGATATAGCCTAAGCCAACATCTTGCAGGGGTTGCAAGCGTTTGATGATTTTCTTGGCTTGGCTGTCCTTTCCTTCGGCGAAGAACTCAATGGCTTGGTTGACGGTCATCTCCAACAGGTCGTAGATGTTTTTGCCACGGTATTCCACATCCAACACCTCCTGCTTGAACCGCTTGCCGTGGCAGGCCTCGCACTCCAAGGTGATGTCGGCCATGAACTGCATCTCAACCGTGATCTTTCCCTCTCCCTTGCACTCCTCGCAACGGCCACCCTCCTTGTTGAACGAGAAATAGGCGGCGTTGTAGCCCATCTGCTTAGCGAGTGCTTGCTCGGCGAATAGCTTGCGGATTTCGTCGTAGGCACCAATGTAGGTCACCGGGTTGGAGCGGGAACTCTTTCCGATGGAGTTCTGATCGACATATTCCACGCCGGTGATCATTTTCAAGTCTCCCTCGATGCCGCTGCACTCAACGGATAGCCGTGCTGCGTCATCCAACAGCCGTTTTACACCTTCGTAGAAAATGCCTCGTACCAACGAGCTCTTTCCCGAACCGCTGACACCGGTCACTACCGTCATCACGTTCAACGGGAACTTGACGTCGATTCCTTTCAGGTTGTTCATCCGGGCTCCCTTCACCTCGATGAAGTTGTTCCACGGACGGCGATAAGCAGGCAGTTCGATCCGCTCCTCGCCCGTCAGGTAGCGCACGGTATAGCTGTCGCTGCACAGACGCAGGTGGTTGACATCACCTTGATAGACTACTTCGCCACCCAAACGACCCGCCTTTGGACCTATGTCGATGATGTAATCCGCTGCTCGGATGATCTCCTCGTCATGCTCCACGACCACGACCGTGTTGCCCAAAGCCTGTAGCTGTCGCAGCACATGAATCAAGCGATCGGTGTCACGAGAATGGAGGCCGATGCTGGGCTCGTCCAAGATATAGAGACTGCCCACCAAGCTGCTGCCCAATGAAGTAGCCAGATTGATGCGTTGACTCTCACCACCAGAAAGGGTGGAGGAGAGGCGGTCTAAGGTGAGATAACCCAAGCCTACATCCAACAGGAATTGCAGACGGCTCTTGATCTCCGTGAGCAACCGTTTGGCGATGGCTGCATCTGTCTCGTCCAAGGTCAGGTCATCAAAGAAGCGCTTGGCCTCGCTGACCGGTAGAGCGACCAGCTCCGCGATGTTCTTGCCGCCTACCTGCACATAAAGTGCCTCCGGCTTCAAGCGACTGCCATGGCAAGCCGGGCAGGTGGTCTTCCCGCGATAGCGGGCCTGCATCACGCGGTATTGTATCTTATAGAGGTTCTCCTCCACGAACTTGAAGAAGTCGTCGATACCATGCAGCCCCGGTGCGCCATGCCAAAGCAGATCCTTCTCTGCCTGGGTTAGCTCGTAATAGGGGCGATGGATCGGGAAGTGGTAGCGTTCGCTGTCATGGATGAAAGCCTGCAACCATTCGCTCATCACCTCGCCTTTCCAGCAAACGACCGCTCCCTCATAGACCGAGAGGCTTGTATCAGGCACGACTAAATGCTCATCAATGCCCAGGATCTTGCCGAATCCCTCGCACACTGGACAGGCTCCTAAGGGATTGTTGAAGCTGAACATCATGTCGGTTGGCTCGATGAAGGTGAGTCCGTCCGCTTCGAATTTCTTGGAGAACTCCAGTGTCTCCACCTTCTCCTCCAAGAAGAAGCGCAACGAACAATAGCCCTGTCCCTCAAAAAAGGCGGTCTCTACGGAATCGGCCAAACGGCTGCGGAATGCTTGATCGGCGGCCACCGTCAGGCGATCGACCATCAACTCAATCGGGTAGGAGAGCAGCTCCTCGCTCGCCAATACCTCAGAGATGCGGTAAACCAAGCCATTCACCCACAAGCGGGCGTAGCCCTCTTTCCGCAAGATCTCCAACTGTTCCTTCATGGAGCGCTCTTCCGGTAGGATCACCGGGGCGAAGATGGCAAAACGGGTACCTTCGGGATAGCGCATCACCGCTTTGACCACATCATTGACTTGATGTTTCTTGACCTCCGTGCCTGAGCGGGGCGAGATGGTCTTTCCGATGCGTGCGAAGAGCAGGCGCAGGTATTCGTAAATCTCGGTGGAGGTGCCTACGGTGGAGCGAGGGTTGCGGGTGTTCACCCGTTGCTCGATAGCGATAGCAGGCGGCAAACCTTTGATATAGTCACATTCTGGTTTGCTCATGCGTCCTAAGAACTGACGGGCGTAAGCCGAAAGACTCTCCACGTAGCGTCGTTGCCCTTCGGCATAGAGGGTATCGAATGCCAAGGAGGACTTACCGCTGCCCGACAATCCGGTGATGACTACAAACTTATTGCGAGGAATCTCTACATCTATATGCTTTAAATTGTTGACGCGTGCGCCCTTGATGAAAATCGTATCTTTCTCAGCCATGCTATCTGTTGCTTTTTTTCGTACCTGCAGCCTGTCATCGCTGCTTGGGCAGCAAAGATAGCCATTAACCGCCATAAAACGTAGCCTAATTATTTCGTTATTTAGCAGAATGCGCTACTTTTGTTGGAAATTTAATCGAAATAACAAGAATATATCACTATGCAATCAACCTTATATCGCTTACTCATAGCGATTTTTTGTTTGACAATCACCTCCTGTTCGACTTTACGCAGGCAGTCTCAACCCGTAGCGCAGCAGGGCAAGGAGGCCAAGAGGGAGTTCCGCGGAGCCTGGATACAGACCGCTTTCCAAGGGGAGTATAAATCCATGACACCGGCACAGATGAGGAAAGATTTCATTCGTAAACTGAATACCTTACAGGCGTGTGGCATTAATGCCATTATCTTTCAGGTGCGTCCGGAGGCCGATGCTTTCTATAAATCAGATATTGAGCCGTGGAGCCGTTTCTTCACGGGTGAGCAGGGATTGGCTCCCGAGGGCAATTTTGATCCGATGGCTTTCCTGATCGAGGAGTGTCACAAGCGGAACATGGAGTTTCATGCTTGGCTGAATCCCTATCGGGCGAGCACGGCAGGCAATACCCGTTTTGCAGCTACGCATATCTACCATCGTCATCCGGAATGGTTCGTGACCTATAACAAGCAGATCCTGTTCGATCCCGGATTACCGGAGTGTCGTCAGTTCATTTGTCGGGTGGTCAAAGATATTGTCTCCCGTTACGATGTGGATGCGATCCACATGGACGACTATTTCTATCCCTATCCAGCAGCTGGAGCCCCCTTCCCCGATGAGAATAGCTTCCGCAAGTATGGTGTGCCGAAGGGATATACGGAGGCAACCAAAGGTAACTGGCGTCGTCAGAATGTGAACACGTTGATCAGTGAGTTGCGTCGGACGATTTTGCTCACCAAGCCTTGGGTGCGTTTTGGTATCAGTCCGTTTGGTATCTATCGTAACAAGAAGAGTACACCGGATGGATCAGGCAGCGATACCAACGGCTTGCAGAATTATGATGATCTCTATGCCGATGTGCTGTATTGGGTCAAACAGGGTTGGATCGATTATAACATTCCGCAGATCTATTGGGAGATTGGCCATTCGGCAGCGGATTACATTACTTTAATTAAATGGTGGGATAAAAATGCCAACGGCGGCCATTTGTATATTGGGCAGGATGTGGATCGCACGATGAAAGCGGATCAACTGACCCGCAAGATGCGGTATGAGCGGGCTCTGCCTCATGTGTTAGGTAACTGTTTTTGGCCGGCAAACGAGATTCTTTGGAACAATAAGGGTGTAGCGGATAGCTTGAAACAACACTATCACCGCTATCCGGCCTTGATCCCGGCTTATACCCATCAACATGATCGGGCACCTGAGAAGGTGAAGGGGCTGAAGACCGAGTGGACAGCGGATGGTTTCCTGCTCCATTGGAAAGCCAAACAGAGTCCTACGAATCCGGAATTGGCCAACTATTTCGTGATTTACCGTTTCCGTATGGATGAGCCCGTTGACTTGAGCAATCCGGCAAAGATTGTCTCAATCACACGCAACACCTGGTATAGCTTGCCCTATGATCATGGGCAGGTGAAGTATCGCTATGTGGTGACGGCGGTGGATCGCTTTCACAATGAGAGCGAAGGTAAAGCAAAGAAGGTGAAACTTTAAGGAATAGGTGATGAAAGGTGTAGGACATTGGTTTTGGGTGATTGTTCTCTTGTTGCTTTGCGCTTGCGAGAAGGAGGAGCCACAGGTGACTCCTGTGGCTGGGCGTACGGTGCTGGTCTATTTCGCTGCTGACAATAACCTCAGCAGCAGTGTAGAGGGAGACATCGCAGCCATGGAGGAGGGATTGCCGGGTATGGACATGTGCGATGGTAATCTATTGATATATGCAGATAGAAAGGGACAATCCCCGCAGTTGCTTCGCTTGGTGCAGGAGGGAGACAGCGTACGTCGAGAGGTGATCGAGGAATATGTGATCGATCATGCTTCCGCTACGGCAGAGCGATTGCGTCAAGTGCTGCGACAAGTGACCGAAGCCTACCCTTCCGATCAGTATGGCTTGGTGCTCTGGAGCCATGGCACTGCATGGCTACCTTTTGATTATAAGAATTACTTACGCTCATTTGGCACCGATACCGGGAATCATGCCATGCGTGTAGATGACTTGACTGCGGCTTTGTCCGACTATCATTTCGATTTCCTCCTGTTTGATGCTTGCTACATGGCCTCTTTGGAGGTGGCTTACGCCCTACGGCATTGCATAGATTACCTAATCGCTTCTCCCACGGAGGTATTGGCCGATGGATTCCCCTATCAGTTCTTTATGCAAGATATGTTTATGCCTGAGGCTAACGTAGTGGATATGGCGAAGCAGTTCTATACCTATTATCAATCCTCCTACGGCACGATTTCCGTTACCAAAACGGCGGAATTAGGTGATTTAGCGACCGCTTGCCGAGCGATTTTCCAAGGGAAGCGTGAGGAGGAACTTTTCGCTGTTCCTGTACAGGAGTTGCAGATCATGGAGTATCTGACGGGTAATGTCCATGCGCTGTATGATTGTGCGGATTATGTGCGCCAGCTGGCTACCGACGCACAATATGCGGAGTTTCAGTCTTGCTTGGAGCGGGCAGTCATCTATAAAGCGACTACACCCAAGAGCGCTTATGCCTACGCTTTTGGCACCTACTTGCCTATCAACCGCTTTAGTGGCCTGTCTATCTACGTTCCACAAGCGGAGTTGGCGGATTTAAACAGCTGGTACCAACAATTAGATTGGTACCAAGCAGTTTATCAGTAGTTTGATTAGTGGATTAAGAAAACCTCCCGTTGGGTATGTGTCGTGCCATTGGGCAGGAATAGCTCCGCGTAAAAGATGTAGATGCCCGGTTTGGGGCGACTGCCATCGTGTCCCAAACCATCCCAACGCAATAGGCCTTCTGTGCCTAAGATGGTGAGATTGGCGATCTCGGCGATGCGTCTTCCCATCGTATCGAATACCCAAATGCGACAATGATAGCCGGCATCAGCCAACTGATAACGCAATATATAGCTGCGTTCACTTTCCGACCAATAGGGACGTTCAAAGCCATTTTGTGTGCTGGATGGCAGGAGTTGTTGCGAGTTCCGGTACCCCGGTGTGCCGTAGCCAGCTGATTCGGCAGCGGAGTGCCAGTTGGTCGCATCTTGGGTTGGTTTATCTGGATCTATACGTTCTAATGCTACCCCCTTCGAATCCTTGATAGCGCTGTCGTGCCATTTCGGGGAATAGCTGACCTCATCAATGACTGTGCGATCGGCCAAGCGGAGCAGGACGACTGTCGATCCGTTGTTTGCCAATACCGGTAGCTTCACCTCATGCAGCGCTTGGGGTGAGGAGATGAGATAGAAGGCTTCCACGCCACTCAACAGTTTGCTCAGCAGTGCATATCCACCAGGTTCTAAGGGTGTTGTTATGGAAGATAGCGGGTAGAGCGTGCTTAAACTTCCGTCCGTCTTGCGAGTTGCCAAGGCAAGTCCTGTAAGAAATAGCGTTTGTTGTGAACGGTTGTAAAGCTCAATATATTCGCTACCGTCTGAATAAGGTGCTGGTAGCAACTCATTCAATATGATTTCACCAGGTTGCACCAGTGATACATTGTTTGGTGTTTCTGGGTCGGTCGAAGTTTCGGGTTTGTCTGGCGTTTCTGGCTCATTGGGTGTTTCCGGTTCAGTCGGCTCGTCTGGAGAGGTGGTTGTTTGGGCAGAATTAGCTTCTCCAGGTGTTCCACCTCGAGGATCGGTAGAGAGGTAAAAACCCGTTGTAGATCGTTCCCAAGCGATACCAGCCTTGGCCTTTTCATACGTAATCTGATCTATTACCTGTCCTATGGGATCTATCAACGAGAGCTCTTTCCCCGTATTGAGCAAGGCAGAGGGGAATTTCGCTAATGGCAATGCTCCTCCTTGCGCATCTACCTTTATCTCTCTGCCGGAACGATAGAGCACTACGTATCCTTGAGCGGGTAGCTCATAGTCAGTCAAGAGGGTCGGTTTATCACCATATATAAATTGCCAGTTTTCCAGATTGATGCGCTGATCGCTTCGGTTATACAGTTCCACATACTCGGTTTGAGGCAATGCCACCAATCCATTCGGATCGGCCATGACCTCGTTGATCCAGATACAACCTGCTGTATAGGTTGGCGTAGGTTCATTCTCGGGCTCTTCCGGGGTGATCGGCGTTTCCGGGAGCTCGGGTGTCGTAGGCTCTTCCGGTTCTAAGGGCTCCTCAGGTGTTTCGTTGCCGGATGTTCCACAACTGTTGATTCCTCCTGGGGTCCCTCCCCGTTCATCGGTGCAGCTGATCCATTCATTTCCGCAACGTTCCCAAGAGACTGCTGCCAGTGCTTTGGGGTAATAGACCTCATCGTGTAATGCCCAATCAGCATCATACAGCTGCAGTAATTTGCCGTCATTATTTAATTGATATGGAAATTTCTCCAAAGGCATTTGCAATCCGTTTGTTTCCACTTGAATCGTTCTGTTTGATCGGAAGAGAACGACATAGCCTTCTGCAGGAAGAGCCAATTCGCTTAGTTTCACTTGGGTTTGACCATAGACAAGCCACCAGCCGGTTAATGAAATGGCCTGTTTTGTGGTGTTGTGCAATTCGATATATTCGGTTTCTGGAAGCAAAATCAATCCCTTGGGATTGGCCATTACCTCGTTAATAATAATGTCAGACTGAGACTGTGCGTATAAGCATGTAAAGATGTGTAAACACAGAAATAGGAATAATTGTTTCATAGTCATTGTGTTTTAGTAATAAATTATCTATATTTGCACCCGATTAACAAACAACTGTCACAAAAGGGCGGCTAATCGACTGAAATCAGTAACCCATAGCGGCAGCAAAGTTATAACTAAATTTTTAAATCATATTAAATCAGTGCTCAAAATGAATGTAGCAATTGTTGGTGTAAGTGGAGCCGTAGGACAGGAGTTCCTGCGTGTACTCGACCAGCGGAATTTCCCCATCGATGAGCTGGTACTTTTTGGCTCATCTCGTAGTGCCGGACGTGTATATACGTTTCGTGATAAGCAATATACCGTCAAAGAATTAAAGCACAACGATGATTTCAAGGGTATTGATGTCGCTTTTGTTTCAGCTGGGGCTGGTACATCCAAGGAATTTGAGAAGACGATTACAAAGCATGGCACAGTGATGATTGACAACTCCAGTGCTTTCCGCATGGATGCAGATGTACCTTTGGTGGTTCCCGAGGTGAATCCGGAGGATGCGCTCAATCGTCCGCGTGGTGTGATCGCTAATCCAAACTGTACAACCATCCAGATGGTTGTTGCTTTGAATGCTATTGAGAAATTGTCACATATTAAGCGTGTACACGTATCAACTTATCAAGCGGCCAGTGGTGCGGGAGCAACCGCAATGGCTGAGTTGGTGAAACAATATGAGCAACTCTTGAAGGGTGAGCAACCTACCGTAGAGAAGTTCGCATTCCAATTGGCATACAACGTAATCCCTCATGTTGATGTATTCCAGGATAATGGTTATACCAAAGAGGAGATGAAGATGTATAACGAGACCCGTAAAATCATGCACTCTGACATCGAGGTAAGTGCGATGTGTGTTCGTGTGCCGGTTATGCGTGCGCATAGCGAATCTACCTGGGTTGAGACAGAGCGTCCGATCAGCGTAGAGGAGGCTCGTGAGGCGTTTGCCAAGGAGGAGGGAGTTGTGTTGCAGGATGATCCCGCAAACAAGGTTTATCCGATGCCGTTGTTCGTAGCCGATCACGATCCTGTGTATGTGGGTCGTATCCGTAAGGATTTAAGCAATCCGAATGGCTTGACCTTCTGGACAGTCAGCGATCAGATCAAGAAGGGTGCGGCCCTGAATGCCGTGCAGATCGCCGAGTATCTGTTAAAGGTGGGCAACATTAAATAAGCACTTTATATTTCCCCTTTTTTATATTAAGTTGTTGGGCAGGCTGAGTAGTGATATTCTCGCCTGCCTTTTTTTATAGCACTAAAAAGTCCGGCGTCTCTTTGTGGATAGAAACGTCGGGCATGAAAATCTTTTTTTCCCTGTTTACAGTGTAGTGAGGTGATTCTTGAGTGGATTGGCATACATCTCCAGGATCTTTGTCCGGATGAACGTCTCGTCCTTGTTCTCAAGATCTACTTTCTCGATCTGGCCTTGCAGATACTCCTCAAAATGTTTTTTATCCGTTACACCGTAATGATCTTGGAAACGGCGAGTTCCCATCAGCAGATCATATGCAACATAGTTACAAGGATAAAAACGATAATTCTTATAAATTTCCCGATCAATAATGTTTGCTGCGGCAGTGACCAATCCATTCTTGTCTAAGCTACGGTCAACCTGCGCCAGTAATTCGTTGATAGGTTGCGTGAGCGTAAAGTGTACGCGCCCCTTGTTGCACAGGATACCCGTTTCCATGCTTAGGAGATCATCCCTTTGCGATTTCACAAAATCAGGGTTATCTCGTTTCTGCTGGAACTCCTTTGCTTTCAGATAGTCGCATGGATCATACTCATAAGAGATGGCAACCGGAACAATGTTCAACTCCATGAGGTTTTCAATCAGATTTTCATGACTACCTCCGATGGCTAACATTTTCAAGACACTACTTTGTGTGCGATCGTTGCTGTCTTTCGCACGTCCCTCTCGCTGAGCGATCCAAACAGACTCTTTTGTATCGCGAATCGTATGATGGATATAGGCCGAAAGCCGTTGGCTGGCCTCTAAGATCTGACGAACGGGGATGTTTCGCTTCACGATGAAGCTGTTGTTGAGGCGTACTACGGTCTCAATCCATGAGCGAATCAGCAGGTTATCGCCTATCGCTACCTGTGTCATACCGTAACCCACATCATAAAGCATGACATTTAAGAATGAGGCATCCAGTGCGATGTCACGGTGGTTGGAGATAAAGGTGCAGGCCGCCTTGTCCTTAGGTAAGCGGCTGCGTCCGGAGATGGTCAACGAAAAAGTTGTTGCTTTCGCTACGGTCATTACTGCATCGTAGGCTAATGTTGATTTGAACTCCTCTTTCGTCTTACAGGCTCGCATGGCTGCCGAGAATTCCGCCCAATCCAACTGCGGCTTAATGTAACGCAAAGCGCGCTCAAAGTCCTTGTTAGCAATCAAACTCTCGATCGCATCCTTAACTTCGTCGTTGTTTAACGGACGAATGTCGTCGAAATTAGGGGAAATGGTTGCTGTATCCATATCTTATCATTTAGTTTTCTTGTTGTTAAGTTCGTCTTCGATGATATCAGTCATGACTTCCTCAATCGCTAATCCTGCAGCTCTGACTTGCTGAGGAATGAAGCTGGTTGCGGTCATACCTGGGGTCGTATTGATTTCCAACAGCATGGGTGTTCCTTCTGCCGTAATGATGTAATCAATGCGTATAATGCCTTTAGCCCCTAATATATCATAAATTCTCGACGTTTCCTGTTGGATTTTCTTTGTCAGCTCTTCTGAGAGACGGGCCGGGGTGATCTCGTCCACCTGACCATTATATTTTGCGTCGTAGTCGAAAAACTCATTGGACGTGACCACTTCAGTCAGAGGAAAAACAACCTCTTTATGGGTCGTTTTATAGCATCCGCATGTTACCTCGGTGCCGGCAATGAAGCGTTCCAATACGACCTCTCTACCTTCGCTAAATGCTTTCTCGATGGCGGGTTGGATAGCTTCTTTTATCTTTACCTTTGTAACGCCAAAGCTGCTTCCTCCATCGTTGGGTTTTACGAAAATCGGTAGCCCTAAGCGAGCGATTACCTCCTCGTCAGTGATTTGATCTCCCTGGAACAGGTGAATAGAGTCGGCGACATGGACACCAAAATGACGTAAATATTGATTGCAGATGTATTTATTGAATGTCAATGCGCTAACCATCATGCTGCATGAGGAGTAGGGCATCCCGATCATATCGAAATAGCCTTGAAGACGTCCGTCCTCTCCGGGTGTGCCATGAATCGTGATGTAACAAAAGTCGAAATGTTTCTTTTCTCCTCCTTCCGTGAAACTGAAATCATTCTTGTCAATGGGTGTCCAGCTTTCATCTGGAAGTTGCACTTTCCATTCCTCATGGGTAACCAATACGATATAGAGATTATACCGCTCCTTGTTGATGAAGGAGTGTATTCCTTGTGCACTCCTTAAAGAGACGACATACTCCGAAGAGTATCCTCCAGCTACGATAGCGATATTCTTTTTCATCTTCATCCTTCTTTAGTGTTTGCATAGTTTCGCCATTTGTCGATGAGTTGTTGCATATCTGTCGGGATTTCCGAATCGAAAAACAACTCTTCGCCTGTCGTTGGATGTATGAAACCCAATGTCTTGGCATGTAGGGCCTGCCGCGGGCAGATGGCGAAACAATTTTGCACAAACTGCTTATACTTAGTAAACGTTGTTCCTTTCAATATTTCATGGCCACCGTAGCGCTCATCATTGAAAAGCGTATGGCCAATATGTTTCATGTGTACACGAATCTGATGGGTGCGTCCGGTTTCCAAACGGCATTCCACTAAGGTTACATAGCCAAGTCGTTCTAACACACTGTAATGGGTGACCGCTGTTTTACCTTGATCGCCCTCTGGGAAAACCCGCATTAGCATCCGGTCCTTTGGGTCACGCCCAATGTTTCCCTCGATGCGTCCTTCATCCTCTCGCACGATGCCCCATACCAATGCCCGGTATTTGCGCTTTGTTGTCTTATGGAAGAATTGTAAGCTAAGGTGGCTCTTTGCTTCGGGACGTTTCGCTACCACCAAAAGTCCAGACGTGTCCTTATCAATGCGATGCACCAATCCCAAACGAGGGTCGGAGGGATCATAAAGCGGATCATCTTTTAAATAATAGGCTAAGGCATTCACCAAGGTACCTGTATAATTCCCGTGACCCGGGTGTACGACCATGCCAGCGGGTTTGTTCACCACTAACAGGTCATTATCTTCATAGACTATATTTAATGGAATCTCTTCGGGGATGATCTCTAATTCTCGGCGTGGGCGATCCATTACGATCGTAACTACATCTAACGGCTTCACTCGGTAGTTGCTCTTTACCGGATTGCCATTCACCAAGATGCAACCAGCCTCAGCAGCCAATTGGATTCGGTTGCGTGTGGCGCTCATCATACGATCTACCAGGAATTTATCAACACGGAGTAAGGATTGTCCTTTGTCGGCAACGAAACGAAAATGCTCATACATCGGGTTGGCCGATGTCTCGCCATCTTCCTCTTCCAGCAACAGATCATCCTCTAATTGCTCATCATCCTTATCGTAGAAATATTCATCCATCACCTTAAAACCACTTTTCAATGTCGCTATTCAGCTGCTCGACGGGGATGCTGTCTAATGCCAAGGAATCCGGTGAGAAATTTGGATCACCACTGCTTACTTTCAGAACCAAAGGTGAAGTGAGTGGAATGAGCTCTCCTTTGGTCAGTGTGCGTCCGTCATGCTCAACCGATACGGCTAAGTCTTTGTATTCCCCTGCCACATACTCAATTTCTACCGAGTTGAACCCACGTGCTCTCAATAGCGCATATGCTTGTCTGAATGATTGATCCTCGATATCTGGAATCATTGCCATTTGGGAGGTTAAAGCATTGATAGTGACGAAGAGGATGCGTCCCTCTTTCACTTTTGAACCCACAGAGGGTACAATCTCCACAATCGCTCCCGGTGCGACATCTTTGGAAAAAACTGAATCGATGACGTTATAGCGTAAATGATTATTCTCCAAGAAGGGGATGGCATCCTCCAATTTCATCCCTTTGACATCGGGAACAACAATAGCTTGATTATGCCGTGTGTAGGTGTCCAGCCATGACAGCACGCCATAGAAAATACCACATGTTGCAACAATCATCAGCACCAAGCTGATGATGAAGGGATGCTTGATCAGTCTCGTTATAAAGTTACTCATTTCACTTATATATTCGTTGACGGTCCCAAAAGTAGCAAAAAAACACCAATCACATAGCGAAATAACGCTATTTAAGGTCGAAAGGGGAAAAGAGGGGCCTAAAAACAAAGAAAGTAAAGGCTTTCTTCACAAAAACCTTTACTTTCCAAGTAAATCTTTTGAACGAGCGATTATCCGTTGTACTCGTCAGATACTGTCAATTTAGCTCTGCCCTTCGCACGACGAGCTGCTAATACTCTACGGCCATTAGCGGTAGCCATTCTTGAACGGAAGCCATGCTTGTTCTTTCTCTTTCTGTTGTGAGGTTGGAATGTTCTCTTCATTTTACTATTCTATTTTTATATTATTCGCATACTGATTCGGGCTGCAAAGATAGCCCCTTTTTTGTAATAAACAAAAGGAAGCGAGATTTTTTCGTTTGTCAGCTTTGATTTCATCATTCGGATCAGTAAATGCCGCCTTGGTATAAATTATTGAAATTAGTGTGTTGCCCGTTCATGCGTTGCGCTTCCTCACCATTCGGATTTAATTCGATAGCCTTCTTCAGGTCCTCTAAAGCGCCCTGCTTGTCTCCTTTGAGATTGCGCACTCGTCCACGTTCGCCATAGGCTTTGCTAAAGTTGGGCTCGTCTGCGATCAATTCGTCAAAATAGGCGATAGCCTCGTCCAACTTACCCTGTTCGGTCATCAACTGGCCAATGCGCAGTTGCGCCTCTTCGTTGAAGGGATTGAGTGCCAATACTTGCTCAAAATCAGCTTGGGCAGCTTCCCATTGATGGCTCATGCCGTAGATGCGTCCGCGAAGTAAATAGGCGATCTCTTCTTCCGGCATCAATGTAACGGCTTGATTCATATCATCCAATGCCTCTTTCCCTTGTCCCATGACGAGTAGCAGCTCGGCTCTCAGGAGGAAGGCGCTGCCGAAATTGGGTTGGAGAGTGATGGCTTTGGTCAGGTCGGTAACGGCATTCAGGCGTCCGCCGAGCATCTGCTTTGCTTTTCCACGCAGGAAATAGGCTAATGCGTTGTTGGGATCTTGGGCAATGATGGCATCGCAATCGGTGACGGCATCGGCCTCTTTACCGCACATAAATAATATATGTACGCGCGCGAGGCGATATTCAGCGCTGGTTGGATCTAAATCGACCAACTGATTGACCACTTGCTCTGCTTTTGCGATTTCGCCTTTTGCAGTATAGGCTGTAACGAGAAAGTTCATCGTCTCGGGATCAGACTTTATTGCGAGAGCTTCCGTATAGCACTTAATGGCATAGCCTAATTTCCCCATTTGATGTGCACGTACACCATCGTATTTTAAGATGTCGAAATTCTTTTCTTCGTTTTTAGCTTGCGTTGTCTCTTCTGTGTTCTCTTTGTTGTTGGATGAGGAGAACAACGATGTGAAAAAGTTTCCCATGTTTTGACTTATTTTGTTTTTGCGTGCGAAGGTACGCTATTTTTTGCCAACTGAAGAAAAATATTGCGCTAACTGGAGAAAAATATTTCTCCAATGGGCGAAATGCGCTTTGGTAGCGATGTAAACTTTGCTACGTCGGGAGGAAACAGTATGAAAGTATAACGGGCTGTTTGCTTACGAAGCGTAGTTTTATCCGTTTGCTAACTTATTTGTTTTCATTTTTTAATGAAAATGCCTGTGGCAATCTGCGACTATTTGCTAATTTTGCAACTGTTTTTACTTGGGGGAGAAGTTTCTCAGCGGCTTTTCTTGCCATATAAGAGGTAACCACAGATAGAGATATGGAGAATATAGAAACAGGACTTTTATTGATGGCGGTCGGTATGATGACCGTTTTTGCGATCCTTTTGATAGTGATTAATTTAGGGAAGGGTCTTATCCTTTTGGTCAACAAGTATGCCCCGGAAGAGGTGGTTGCGAAAAAAGCGGCTCCCAGTCGAGCGAGAGTGGCGGCTCCTGTGGTAGCTTCTGCACCCGTGATGGGCGGGCCTGAAACGGCAGCCATTGTTTCAGCGGTCAGTGTATTGACTGCAGGCCAAGGTAAAGTAGTGAAAATTGAAAAAATATAATATAGCATACATTTATCATGAAGAAAGCAATCAAGTTTAGTTTGGTCTTTCGTGACATGTGGCAATCTGCCGGTAAATATGTCCCGACCGTAGATCAACTTACCCGTGTGGCTCCGGCTATTATTGAGATGGGCTGTTTCGCCCGTGTAGAGACCAATGGCGGAGGTTTTGAGCAAGTGAATTTATTATTCGGCGAGAATCCAAATAAAGCAGTTCGTGAGTGGACAAAGCCATTCCATGAGGCTGGTATTCAGACACACATGTTGGATCGTGCTTTGAACGGTCTGCGTATGAGCCCGGTGCCTGATGATGTACGTCGCCTTTTCTATAAGGTAAAGAAAGCGCAAGGTACGGATATCGCTCGTACGTTCTGTGGTTTGAACGACGTTCGCAACATCGCTCCCTCTATTCAGTATGCCAAGGAGGCTGGTATGATTTCTCAGTGTTCGTTGTGTATCACGCACTCTCCGGTACATACGGTGGAGTATTATACGAAGATGGCGTATGAGTTGATCGAGTTAGGTGCGGATGAAATCTGTATCAAGGATATGGCTGGTATCGGTCGCCCGCATACTTTGGGCCGCATCGTGGCCAACATCAAGGAAAAATATCCGGAGATTCCGGTTCAATATCATAGCCACGCAGGTCCCGGTTTCAATGTGGCTTCGATCTTAGAGGTATGTGAGGCTGGTTGCGATTATGTGGATGTTGGTATGGAGCCGCTCTCTTGGGGTACGGGCCATGCGGATCTCTTGACGGTTCAAGCTATGTTGAAAGATGCCGGGTTCCAAGTGCCGGAGATCAACATGGAGGCCTACATGAAGGTACGTGCCTTGATTCAGGAGTTTATGGACGATTTCTTGGGTCTTTACATCAGCCCGAAGAACCGTTTGATGAACTCGTTGCTGATCGGTCCGGGTCTTCCTGGCGGTATGATGGGTAGCTTGATGGCTGACTTGGAGAAGAACTTGGAGACGATCAATAAGAATAACATCAAGAATAACCGTCCGTTGATGTCGCAAGATCAGCTGTTGATCAAGTTGTTCAACGAGGTGGCTTACGTATGGCCGCGTGTCGGTTATCCTCCATTGGTGACACCGTTCAGTCAGTATGTGAAGAACTTGGCTTTGATGAACGTGATGCAGATGGAGAAGGGCAAGGCTCGTTGGAGCATGATTGCCGACGATATTTGGGACATGATCTTGGGCAAGGCCGGTCGCTTGCCGGGTCCGTTGGCTCCTGAGATCGTGGAGAAGGCGAAGGCCGAGGGTCGTAAGTTCTTCGAGGGCAATCCGCAAGACAATTATCCTGACTCTTTGGACAAGTATCGTAAGTTGATGAACGAGAAGCAATGGGAAGTGGGCGAGGATGAGGAGGAACTCTTCGAATACGCAATGCACCCGGCTCAGTATGAGGCTTATCGTTCAGGTAAGGCGAAGGTGGAGTTCAAGGCGGATGTGGCTAAACGCAAGGCTGAGAAGGCCAATGCGGGTAAACCGCAAGTGGCTGCTGCTCCGGCTGCGCCCGCAGGTCCTGTGACATTGACTATGCCGACTACCCCTCAGGTGATGACGGTGGATGTGAATGGTCAGGCTTATCGGGTGACTGTGGCGTTTGGTGATACCGCTGGTGCAGCACCGGTTGCACCAGCTACTCCGGCAGCCACTCCAGCTGCTGCTCCTGTGGCACCGGCTGCTGCCCCTGCTGCGGGTGAGGGCAAAGAGGTGCTTTCTCCGTTGGAGGGTAAGTTCTATATGATTAAGAATGCATCCGACACTCCTGTGAAGGTAGGTGATGAGGTCAAGGAGGGCGATGTGCTTTGCTACGTGGAGGCCATGAAGACCTACAATGCCGTGCGTGCGGAGTTCTCTGGAAAGATCACGGCCATCTGCTTCCATTCGGGTGATGCGGTGTCAGAGGATGACGTATTAATGACGATTCAATAATGAAGGAGATATTTCAGAATCTATACGAGATGACTGCGTTCAGCAATATCATTGCTGAACCGCAGTTCTTGGTCATGTATGCGATTGCTTTCTTGTTGCTCTATTTGGGTATCAAGAAGCAATATGAGCCGTTGTTGCTTATCCCGATCGCCTTTGGTGTGCTGCTGGCTAATTTCCCCGGCGGTGATATGGGCGTGATCCAAGCGGATGAGAATGGTTTCATCAACGTGCATGGGGTGATGAAGAATGTCTGGGAGATACCGTTGCACGACATTGCGCATGAGTTGGGCTTGATGAATTTCATCTATTATATGTTGATTAAGACTGGCTTTTTGCCCCCTGTCATCTTTATGGGTGTCGGTGCGTTGACCGATTTTGGTCCTATGTTGCGCAACCTGCGGCTCTCTATCTTTGGTGCGGCGGCTCAGTTGGGTATCTTCACCGTCTTGCTGGTGGCTATCTTGATGGGCTTCACCCCGAAAGAGGCAGCCTCCTTGGGTATCATTGGTGGTGCGGATGGCCCGACGGCAATCTTTACGACCATTAAGCTGGCTCCTCATTTGTTGGGACCGATCGCGATTGCGGCTTACTCGTACATGGCTTTGGTGCCCGTGATCATTCCATTGGTGGTGAAAGCGTTGTGCTCCAAGAAAGAGCTTTGTATCAACATGAAGGAGCAGGAGAAGAAATTCCCCTCTAAGAATGAGATTAAGAACTTGACCGTCTTAAAGATTATCTTCCCGATTGTGGTGACGACGGTGGTGGCTCTGTTTGTGCCGAGTGCTGTTCCCTTGATTGGTATGTTGATGTTCGGTAACTTGGTGAAGGAGGTTGGAACCAACACCTCTCGCCTGTTTGATGCTGCGTCCAATAGCATCATGAATGCGGCAACGATCTTCTTGGGTTTGTCGGTCGGTGCGACGATGACAGCTGAGGCCTTCTTGAATTTAACGACAATTGGTATTGTGATTGGAGGCTTTTTGGCGTTTGCGCTTTCCATTGCGGGTGGCATTTGTTTCGTGAAGATATTCAATCTTTTCACCAACAAGAAGATCAATCCGTTAATCGGTGCGACTGGTTTGAGCGCGGTGCCGATGGCTTCTCGTGTGGCCAACGAGATTGCTTTGCAGTATGATCCTAAGAACCACGTGCTGCAATATTGTATGGCAAGCAACATCTCAGGTGTGATTGGCTCGGCGGTAGCAGCCGGTGTGTTGATCTCATTCCTGGGGTGAGTGAACGTATAAGTTGGGAATTAGAACGAGAAAGTGAGGAGTGGGGAGATTATCCTGACTCCTCACTTTTTTATTCTCCTGATGCCTATCGTGTCTGATTCTCCAAGCTGCTGCAGTTGCTTAGGAGAGATGTAAAGCAAATAAATGATGATTCTTGGGGCCTATAGGTAAAAAAGTGGGGTTTAGATGCTGGGAATACCAAATTATTTAGCTTATTTTGTGACATAATCGGGAAATAATTCTTTCCTAAAAAGAAATTTTGTATGAAGGACACGCAAGAGACCAATTTGTCGCAAGATGAGGTCAAAGTAGAAGAGACGAAGAGCCCGGTGGAAACGCCGGAGATGGAGACTGCCACAGACGTTGTTACTGACGTAACTGAGGAGGCGGTCAACCTTATGGACGTAAGTAATTTATCCAAAGAAGAGATGGTAGAAAAACTCGCTGCATTGGTTGACTCCTACGAGGAGGGCATACGTGGTGAGGTGGAAGCGCTCAAGCAGGCTTACTATAAACTTCGTCATAATGAGGTGGAGGAACAAAAGAAGGCTTTTGTTGCCGATGGAGGAGAAGAGGCTGATTTTGTCGCACCCGAAGATGAGACAGAGGGGAAGGTCAAAGCTTTGCTAACCGTATATAAAGAGAAAAGAGCCGCAGTCTTGGCAGAAGAGGAGCGTGTTAAAGCTGCGAATTACGCATTGAAGCTTCAGTTGCTCGATCAGCTGAAAGCACTCTCGGAGAGTCAAGAGGATTTCAATAAGCTTTATGTTGCATTCAAGGATATCCAGCAGCGTTGGAAAGAGATTAAATTGGTTCCCCAGGAGTACGCCAATGAACTGTGGCGTAGTTACCAAACCTATTCAGAGCATTTCTATGATTTGATCAAGATAAATAACCAGTTCCGTGAATATGACTTCAAAAAGAATCTGGAGTTGAAGACAGCTCTATGCGAAGCGGTGGAGAAATTGGCTACGGAACCCGATGTGCTCTCTGCATTCCATCAGTTGCAGAAAATGCATCAACAGTGGCGAGAGACCGGACCAGTAGCGAAGGAGCTGCGCGAGGAGTTGTGGGCTCGTTTCAAGGCGGCTTCTATCGTAGTCAATAAGCGTCATCAGGCTCATTTCGAGAAAATGAAAGAGGCCGAGGTGGCTAACTTACAGGCAAAGACTGCGATCTGCGAGGAGATGGAGGCCATAGATTACTCCGCTTTGAAGACGGTTAAGGACTGGGATGAGAAAAGCAAGGAGGTGATTGCGGTTCAGGAGAAATGGAGAACGATTGGCTATGCGCCAAAGAAACATAACCAAAAGATTTTCGATCGTTTCCGCAAGGTGTGTGATGATTTCTTTGAGCGGAAAGGCAACTTCTTTAAAGCGTTCAAGGCTGAGGCTCAGAAACACTTTGAAGCAAAGCGTGCTTTGTGTGAACAGGCTGAGGCATTGAAAGATAGTACGGATTGGAAGGCTACCAGCGATAAGCTGATCGCTTTGCAGAAAGAGTGGAAGGCTACGGGTGGCCCGACGAATCGGAAACGTATCGATGCGCTTTGGAAACGGTTCAATGCGGCTTGCGATTACTTCTTTGACCAGAAGAAAAAGAATCTGGCTCCGCAGAAAGCGGCAGAGGAGAGCAACTTGGCAGCGAAGAAGGCATTGATCGAACAGATCAAGCAATTAGACGAGCGCTTGGAACCGAACGAGGCCATTGCGCAGTTGAAGGGCTATATGGCTGAGTGGAATCAAATCGGTTTTGTCCCCTTGCGTGATAAGGATAAGGTGCAAAAGGCTTATCGTGAGGCCTTGGATAAACAGTTTGATCGCTTAAAGGTGGATCAGAACGACCGGAAGATGCAGGCATTCCGTAACAACTTGACAGGAATGAGCGGTGGCGAGAAGGGCAAGAATCGTCTGTTCAGCGAGCGTGATAAATTGCTGCGTCAGTATGAGCGCATGAAAAGCGAGTTGCAGACTTACGAGAACAATATCGGTTTCTTGAGTATCTCCTCTAAAGGCGGAGGCGGTTTGCTGAAAGAATTGGAGCGTAAGATTGAGAACTTGAAATCAGATATGGCATTGATCGTGAAGAAAATTGATGCGATCGATGAGAATTTGGAATAAATAGCACACGGGTAAACATAAGAACAGATGTTTGAAAAGCCGTTTTCTTCTGAGTAGAAGACGGCTTTTCTGTTAGAAATATGCGTGCGATTCATTTATTTAATCCGGGCTATGAAGCGGCGGTCCTTTCTGGGCAGGTGCGCTATACGCCTCCAGTCAATGTGCAGCTGATGCGGCGCAACTTGGCGACCTTGCCTATGTGGTATGCGGAGCCGGGCGACTTGGTGTGGTGCGAAGAGAATGCAACGCCTATGGTAGCCCACCTACCTTCGGCTGCGATACAACCTTTTGGCCGAGCCATGACGACGGAGGCCTTGATGCGACAGCTGACGATTGGAACGGTTTGGCAGGCACAACCTTGGGGTTTATCTCCTGATAGCCTTTACCGGATGGCGCAATTGGCTCAGCAGGTAGCCGGAGAAGTGAAAGGAACAGCATGGAAAACGGATTATCGTCGATTGACGGGTCGACAAACAGCGGCTATCTGTCTGAGTCGGTTACGCAGATTCTTGCCTGCGGTGGAGTGGCCGCAAGTGCCGACCTTTTGTTCCTCTTTGGCGGAGGTAAATGATTGTATGGCTATGGGGAAAGGACCCTATGTGTTGAAAACGCCCTTCTCCTCTTCCGGTAGGGGATTGCTGTGGTGTGCGGATCGTTTGGGTGAGAAGGAAACGGCTTGGGTGCAGGGTGCGCTGCGCAGGCAGGGCGAAATCAGTGTAGAGCGTGGATTGGATAAGGTGCTTGATTTTGCGATGGAATTTCTGGTTGAGGAAACAGGAGAGGTAAGGTATGAGGGGCTTTCGCTTTTTGAGACAGCGGAGCGAGGGGCCTATACCGGCAATCGGTTAGCCTCAGAAAAGCGGTTGCGGCAAACGCTCTTTACCTATGTGGAGGAATCCCTTTTTGAGCAAGTAAAACAGACGCTTGTACGCTGTCTGAAAGAACTGTATGCGCCCTATTACCAGGGATATATTGGTGTGGATATGTTGATCTATCGGACTGAAGCAGGGGCCTACGCTTGGCATCCTTGTGTGGAGATCAATATGCGTCGTACCATGGGATTGGTCGCATTGAAACTGACACAACGTCTGTTGGCAGATCAAGTGTCGGGACTTTTCCAAATCACGTATCAAAAGGAAGAGGGGGAAGCTTATCGGTTGCATCAGGAGGCGCAAGAGGCGCACCCTTTGTGCGTGGAGGCGGGGCGGATTGTGAAAGGCTATTTGTCGCTTTGCCCGGTCAATCCAAAGACGCACTATCGGGCCTATTTGCTGATCTCCTAAGAAAAGCGGCTTTCTATAGGAAGAATATCCTGCCTTTTCTGTACATTTGCCCGGCGAAGGATGGAATACAGCGCACATAATGACATGAAATACATACGACTAATGGCGGGAATCTGCTGTTTTGTGGTGACAGCAGTTTTCTTGCAAGTAACAAATAGCTTTCATTTTTATTACATTGAGCAGTTGCAACTGTTCCGCTATGCTGTTGATTATTGGGCCGCTCAGGTGGCTGAGGTAGGCGGTGTAGCTGCATTGTTGGGTGAGCTGCTCACGCAATATTTTGCCTATCCCTATGTGGGACCTGTGGTGATTGCGGCTTTGTTGACTGGGATTTTCTGGCTGACCGCTGCGATTTTGCGTCGGATACAACCGAAGCGAGAGCCTTGGTTGTTGGCGTTGTTGCCTGCGCTTTCCCTGTTGTTGATGCAGTTCGATTTCAATTATCTGTTGAAAGGAACGGTCGCTTTTGCCGGCATGGAGTTGGCTTTGTTGGGTTGGATGGGGTTGCGATGGCCTTGGATCCGAGGGGGGGCTGCGTTGATTGGCGTGTTGTCGCTTTATGTCACAATGGGACCTGTCGCCGGATTGTTTGCGATCTCTGCCCTTTTGATCGACCTCTTCGCCCGAAGAGGAAAGTCTTTCTATCTATTTGATTTATTAGCTGTTGTAGCTTTTGCGCTCTTGGCTTGGTTGGCGGTAGAAACGACTTGGGTGCGCAATGCCGCTTTCGCATGGACGGCACAAGCCTATTATCATCCGATCTTATCCCCCAAGCTGGAGATCTACTTTGCTTGGATCAGCTTGCCTTTTGGGATTTTGCTGACTGCCCTGTGGCCGGCCAAAACAGCGTTGAGCGCTCGCCGTCAATGCGTGGAGGGGGTGTTGCAAGGTGCGCTCTTTGCTGCGCTTTGCTATGTGGCGATTCCCCGCTATGCCCATCGGGAGGCCTATCCGTTGAAACAATTGGATTATGCGAATCGGCAAGAAGATTGGGACGAGGTGTTGCGTCTCTCTCAGGGACCGATACAGAATTACCTCTATCTCAACTACCTCAACCGTGCTTTGGCTGAGAAGGGTGTGTTGGGCGATCAGGCATTTGCTTTCAATCAGCATGGCCCGCAAGGATTGATGGTAGGTTGGGACAAGACCTTCTCGGTTTCGTTGCTGTTGAGTGATGTCTATTTTACCTTGGGCGAGGTTGCGCTCTCGCAAGAGATGGCATTCGAGGCCAACGTCAGTGTGATAGGGGCGGGAAGTCCGCGTTGCTTGATGCGTTTAGTGCAGACCAACTTGATCTTTGGGGCTTACCCCATCGCGGAGAAATACCTGCGTCTGTTAGAGCAGATGCCTGTGTATCGAGATTGGGCGAAACGGCATCGGGCGTTTCTCTACAACGATGCCGCTGTGGAGGCTGATCCTCTGTTAGGTTTGAAACGCAGGGGGTTACCGAAAGAAAGCGATTTGGCCGGGATTTATGGGTTGGAGCACGACCTGCTGTTGCGGACGGAGCAACAACCTGAGCATACCCTGCCGATAGAGTTCGTGGGCGTACAGCGTTTGCTGGCGAAAGACTTAAAAGGTTTTCAAGCGTTGCTCGATACCTACTATGGCACACCCGCCTTGCCGACACTGCCGGTAAGCTTTCAGGAGGCGGTCATCATGCTTACCGAGAAGCAACCGGAACGGTGGAGTTATTACCAAGTTTCCCCCGCTGTCACGGCTCGATACGGGGAGTATCGCAACTTGGTGTTACAGAATCGAGGGAATACGCAATTGCCCCTTTTGATTCAACGGTATTTCGGCTCTACCTATTGGGCCTATTATTTATTGACGAAATAGATAGAATCATGATACGCAGCATCTCTTTTTATACAGGACTGATCTATTGTTGGTTCATGGGCCTGATGGCTTGTGACGAAGCTATCCCGACCGCTCAGCCGACGGATGAAGCGGCTCGTCTCTTTCCGGATTATACGGAGGTGACGATCCCGACCAATATTGCTCCGCTTAACTTCCGGTTGGAGAATCCCCATACGGCAGCCTATGCCTTGCTGAGCGTAGGCGATAAACAGGTGCGGGTAAAGGAGCGCAAAGGGCAGTTTACGATCCCGCCCGCTGATTGGAAGAAGCTGATTGGAGAGGCTGGTGGTCAAACGTTGACGATCCAACTTTTTGCGCAGGATGCGGAGTGGTTGGCTTTTCCTGCCTGTTCGCTGCATATCGCACCGGAGCCAATCGATCCCTATATCGCCTATCGCCTCATTGAGCCGGGCTATGAGTTGTGGAATCAGATGGGTATCTACCAACGGGCCTTGGGCGATTATACGCAGACCCCGATCATGGAGAATAAATACAGCGATCAGAATTGTATGAATTGCCATTCTTTCTGTATGCAGAATCCCGACCGCTTCCTCTTCCACATGCGCGATAAACATGCGGGAACCTATCTGATTCAAGGGGATAAGATCGAGAAACTAAACACCAAGACCGATCAGACGCTCTCTGCCTTGGTCTATCCCTCTTGGCATCCCTCCGGACGCTTCGTGGCTTTTTCGGTCAATCAGACACAGCAGAGCTTTCACGCCAACGACAAGAATAGGGTTGAGGTGTTCGATAAGGCCTCCGACGTGGTGGTCTATGATGTGCAGCGGCATGAGGTGGTGACTTGTGCGCAACTCAGCCAGACGGGAGCGTTTGAGACCTTCCCCACCTTCTCGCCCGATGGCCGCACGCTCTATTTCTGTACGGCAGAGGCGCAAACCATGCCGGTCGATTTCAAACAGGTGAAATACAATCTCTGTTCGATTGGCTTCGACCCTGAGCAGCGGAGCTTTAGTAGCCAAGTAGATACCCTCTACTCGGCGGGTAAGGGAGGGTTAAGTGCCTCTTTCCCGCGGGTCTCTCCCGATGGCCGTTGGTTGCTCTATACGCTCTCGGGCTATGGCAATTTCTCGATTTGGCATAAGGATGCCGATCTCTATTTGGCCGATTTGCAGACGAAAGCATCTGTTCCGCTGACCGTGGCCAACAGCGATGATGTGGAGAGCTATCACTCTTGGAGCAGCAACAGCCGTTGGATTGTGTTCAGTAGTCGTCGGCTTGATGGACTCTACACCCGTCCCTTCTTTGCCTATGTCGATGCGGAGGGCAAGGTGGCCAAACCCTTCCTGTTGCCCCAAGCCGATACCGACTATTACCTTCGCCTCATGAAGTCCTACAACATCCCGGAGTTCATCACCGGCGAAGTGAAGAATCGCATCCGCTCGTTCAGCCAAATAGCGAAGGAAGACCCCGGCATCAATGTCCGCTTTGCGCAATAATGCGCTCCTAATTTGAAAAGTGTAGTTTTTAGGGCACAAAATCCTTTGAAAAGTGTAATGCTACGGTTTCCGATGCGGCGCTCCAAACTCCTTGCAGGTGATCTCCTCTACATCCACTCGCCAGATCTTGACGTTGCGCACGGCGGGATCGCTGTAGCGGAAAGCTTTGTCCACATATTGCTCCATGATGATGTCGAGCGCTTCCCGCTTGCGTTCGTCCTCCTCCTCGTAAACCACTTTGCCCCAGGCGATGACACTTTTCGCCTTCATGCGGTAGCTGCAAGCCACCTCCGGATGTTGGAAGACCAAGCTGTTATCCACGCTCACGGAGATGCACACCCGTGGATTGCGGCTCAGGATGGAGATGCTTCGCCCCTCTTGGGCTGAGTGCAGATAGAATGCGCCATCGCGATAGCCAAAGTTCATGGGAATCACGTAGGGGGTGCCGTCGGTGTCGGCCATACCGACAAAGCAGATCTTTGCCGCTTTCAACACCTCTTCGATAAATAGCTGATCTTGATGTACTAATGTTTTCATACTACGGATCTTTTTACGTTGTCCCGCAAAAGTAATGTTTTTTTCTGAGGATTGATGCAACCTCCGCACGGCATCACTCGTCTTATAGGGAAAACAAACTAAAAAAGAAATGATGATGAAACGAACAGTATGGAGTTTGGTCTGCCTGATCTGTATGGCAGCCTTGTGTGGCACCTTGCGTGCGGAGACAATCAAAGGGAATGGGAAAGTGATCACGAAGGAATATCAATTTGCGGATTTTGACAAGATCTCCTTTGTCGGTTCGGCGGAGTTTACCTATGAGCAATCGGAGGCGGCTCCCTCGGTGACCGTGACGATCGACGAGAACCTCTTGCCCTATCTGGAGGTGAAAGTGAAGGGTAGCGAGTTGCACGTTGGCCCGAAAACAGAGGGGATGCTGGGGCGCTCCAAAGATCTTCGTCCTACGGTCTTTAAGATCAAGGGCAATTCCAAGGCATTGGAGGAGGTGAATCTCGCGGGAAGCGGCTCCTTCAAGGCCGATCAAATGGTGCGAACCAAGGAGCTGGAATTGAATCTGTCGGGTAGTGGCACGATGCGCATCGCGATGTTGCAAGCCGATGAGCTGGAGGGCAATGTCGCGGGCAGTGGCAATCTGATCCTGAAAGGCAAGGTGCGTGAGGCAAAATACAACGTAGCCGGTAGTGGCGATGTGAAGGCTGAGGACTGTGAGTCGGAAGAAGTGGAGGGCAACGTAGCCGGTAGTGGAAACCTGGAAGTCTATGCTGTACGTGAGCTTACTGGCAATATCGTGGGCAGTGGCGATATCTTCTACAAAGGTGATCCGAAAGTCAAGAGCTCTTGTATCGGCTCGGGCAAAGTGAGAAAAAGATAGGACAAAACGCATATAGACATGCTTTTTATAGTGAGAAAAGCCATCGGATGTGATATCGGGTGGCTTTTTATGTTTACTTTTGCGGAAAACAAAATCAACTAAATAGATTGAACAATGAGAACAAAGACGCTTTTGTTGGTGGTGATGCTCTTTGGTTGGGCAGCCGGAGGTTGGGCAGCTGATCGTGTGAAAGGCGATGGCAAGTTAACAACCAAGAAGATTGAGATCGAGGATTTTAACGAGATTAAGGTGGATGGCGTGATCGATTTTAACTATGTCCAGTCGAATGAGACGCCGAGCATTGAGGTGACCGTAGACGGCAACCTGCATCCCTATGTCAATATCGAGGTGAAAGATCGTACCCTTTCGGTTGGCTTCAAGGGGGCGAAGGTCGATCACTTCACCAAGTTTATTGTCAAGACCAACTCCAAGTGGTTAGCATCCGCGAAGGTGACGGGCAATGCGAACCTGATGATCAATAGTGCGTTGAATGGCGACGAGACCACGATCAAGGCCAATGCCAATAGTTTGGTGCAGTTTAAGCAACCGGTGAAGGTGGGCAAGTTGGCGTTGAAGGTGGCCGGCAGTGCCAATATGGTGGTCAACGACGTAACAGCCGATCAGGTGGAATTAGATATTGATGGCGATGGCTCCATCACCGTGAAGAAGGGAACCGCCAAGGAGGGCGATTTTAACATCGTGACAAAGGGAGACATCCATGCGTTCGGCCTGTCGATTCCGAAGATCAACTGCAAGGTGACGGGCAATGGTTTGGCTGAGATCACCCCGACGCAGCACCTCAAGGCACAAATCGTAGGCAAGGGCAACATCCGTTACCAAGGCCCCGTAGCGGTCGATCAGCGTGTGATCGGCAAGGGAAAAGTGGAAGAGGTAGTGAAATAAGTTATGGAGGTAAACGAGAAATACATACGATTTGACTGGGCCGTGAAGCGAATGCTTCGCGACAAGGCGAACTTTGCCGTATTGGAGGGGCTGATCACGGTCCTTACGGGCGAGCAAGTGAAGATCGTCGAGATCCTGGAGAGCGAGGGCAATCAAGAGAATGCCTCCGACAAGTTTAACCGGGTCGATATAAAGGCGAAGAACGAGCGTGGCGACATCATCATCGTGGAGGTGCAGTTGACTCGGCAGCTCTATTACCTCCGTCGCATACTTTACGGCGTGTCGAAGACCATCACGGAACACATTGGTTTAGGTGATACCTACGGTGAGGTAAAGAAGGTCTATTCCATCAACATCGTCTATTTCGACCTTGGGCAGGGCAGCGACTATCTTTATCATGGCAAGACCGTCTTTACGGGTGTACATACGGGCGACCTGCTGAAGGTGAACACCCGAGAGAAGGAGGGAATCAAGATGGCTATGCCCACAGACGTATTCCCGGAGTATTATATCGTGCGTGTCAACGAGTTCAACGACGTGGCTCGTACCCCGTTAGAGGAATGGTTAGACTACCTGAAGAACAATCGCATCAAGGACGACACCTGTACGCCAGGTTTGAAGGAGGCTCGTCAACGTCTGCTCTACCTCACCATGTCGGATGCTGACCGCAAGGCTTATCTCGCCCACATGGACAATCTCCGGGTGCAGAAGGATGTGCTCGACACGGCAAAGCTGGAAGGCTTGGCAGAAGGTCGTGCAGAAGGCTTGGCGGAAGGTATCGAGCAAGGAATGGTGGCAAGTAAAATGGAAATCGCTAAAAACATGAAAGCAGCCGGTCTCAATGCACAGGTTATCATGCAGTTCACAGGCTTGACACAAACGCAAATAGACCAGTTGTAAAGAGAGCAGAGAAACGAATATAGACTGACTCAAAAACGTTGCCCGTGGTTCGAAAAAATCACGGGCATTGTTTTGAAAAACCATCGGCAACGGCTGAAAAAACTACGGGCAATGTTTTCCAAAACTACGGGCAACACTTTTCAAAACTACGGGCAACAGAATTTCTGCCTATCAGCAATCATATTTATCTCCCCAGTTAGCAAAAAATATTTTCCTAACTGGAGAAAAATTTCTGCCCAATTGGCAGTAGAACCGTTGCGTGCAACGGCTGGAATACCGGGAGACGCGCCAATGGCACGTCTCTACTGTCGATAGTAATGCCGAGCCCTTGACATTAGTAATGACCGACGCTGAAGATTAGTAATGGTTAACCCGCCTCCTTCTGTGCGCGAACATTATAGTATATAGGGATCACGAAGCAGGGAAAAGACGGCTCCATTAAATGGCGCAATCGAGCCGTGGAACATTACTTTTGTTGCGCGTGGAACAAAATGTTCCACGGACTTTTGTTGAGCAGTCTGAAAGCGTTAATACGCTGATACACATTGTGGAACATCCGTGGAACATTCGTGGAACACTGCTCAACGAAATGTTATAAAGTGCGCAATCGGTTTACGTGCGTTTACAATCTTCGTAATCTATTGATAACTAGCAATATACAAAGAGCAGAGAAAGACTGCTCAACGAAAAGGGTGCGCATTCTGTGGAACAATTGCCGTGGAACACTGATTTTAGGCCCATTTTAACGCTGATTTTAACAGAAATTAGTGCGTGGAACATTATGTTCCACGGCTGTTTATTCGATGATAACTACTTGGTTCTTTGTATCTTATTGGGATGATTGCTTTGAGCGGGACTGCTCAACAAAAAGGTTTACTTTCCTGACGCAAAGGTATGCGTAATTTCGGTACAAACAAGTATTGCTCCAAGAAAAATATTTTTTACCCCATTTTTATGAACAAGGGCGTTGGTTTGCGCAACGAAAACCACTGTTTTTTGCATCAATTCGGTGCGCTATTTCTTCGAGAAGCCTTCGAGATTCTTTCCAGATCGCTCATTCACTGTGTCATTGCGGGCTTGACCCGCAATCTCATACTCGCTCCATCAGACGTAACACGTTACGTCTCTACTTCTTGGATAGGATGGGATGCCGGGTCGAGCCCGGCAAGACACGAGCAGGCATAAAAAGGCTTTCAAGAGGTTCAAAATGCGCCCTAAAAGTGCTCCGCAAATAGGAACCTTTTCGTTGAGCAGTTTTACCCCGTTTTTTAACGTAGTATTAACAATTGGCTCGGAAAAGGGATGTGAGCATAAGAACGAGTTGTTTATAACATATTATTAATTTCTAATTGTATTATTTATTATGAACAAAAAGTTTTCTACACTGATGGCCATTTCCTTGATGGCTTTAAGTACAAGTGCTTTTGCGGCCGATGTCCTTCCTTTGGCATCCTCTCCTGCACAAAAGGTAGAAGGTAAAAAGTACTTCTTGGTTCAAAATGTTACTACGGGTGAAGGGGCAACCACAGGTTTAGATGCTGCCGATAAAGCATTAGGTATGAGGATAGATCCTGATACTAAAGAATTGTATTACGATGCCGCTGCGTACAGTAATGGTAAATTCTCTACAGCTGACCAATTTGATGTGAATAACTATTTGCGGGAAGTTACTCAATCCACAGTTGAGGGTAATGGCTCTAAGTACTATTATTCATTTAAAAACGTTGCGACAGGAGAACTGCTGAGAGTGCCCAATACTACTGTGGCAGCTAGTGAGACAGTAGCTTTCGAGGATAAGGTTGAGGATACAGATAATTATAAAAATGGATTGACCTCTTTTATCTTGAATAGTAGTTCAAATCAGTATTTGAAGTATGAGGGTGGGACGGATGCGACGTTTTATCTGAAAGGGAAATATGAGGAATCTACTTCTGTAAATGCAGTCTTAACTTTTTATGATGGTGGTGGTGTTTATGGAGGAACTGTTAGCAATCAGTGCATTCAACTCTACGAGGCAACAGATCAGGAAGTATCAGATGGAGCTTTGAATTCACTCTACAATGCTGTTGGTTTCAACTTTGATTTGAAGAAGGGCTATGAGGCTGTTGACAATAGTATCTTGAATGGCGGTAATGCCATTTATGCTATTAAGTTGGCAAATGATGTAAATGTAACTAACGAGAATACTAAATTTGGTTTCCCAGCGGGTACTTATTTGGCGGTGGAGACTCCAGCGTATGATTATGATAACTCATGGGATGCTGCGGATAAATTGGATTATCTGTTGAATTCAACATTTGTGGCTGTAAGCCCGACAGACAATGCGTCTAACAAGGCTGATAACCAGAACAAGGGTGAAGGTTTCTAACTGACAACGGTTGCAGGTAAGGAATTGAACCTTATGAAGACAGTGAAAACCTCTGAGATCAATGACCTGGATGTTTCCGATAAACCTTGTGGCTCTACAATCAATGTTTGGAATACCGTTTTCACGGTGAAGAAAAACGACATTAATAATGCCGGTTATTATGCTCTCTCGTTGGCGCACTTGTATTATGTGAAGACAACAGACAAGGCATCGGATATGCAGTCAAGAAAGGATAATAAAATCCGTTTGAGTGTGAAGAGCGATGCAAGCTATAACTCCAATGAATATTTGGTGTCTGAGGAGAGTACAACTCCGAATTATATCTTCAAATTTGTTGAGAGTAATATCAAGGATGCTACTGAGCTGTTGAGTGCTGAGGGTAAATCAGTTTACAACATTCAAATCGGTGACGATCTCTTCTTGGAGAATCATATGGTTCAGGCAGGTACTTACAGTTATTTTGCTACCGGTTCTGCTATGGCAGATTTGAATTCTCCCGCATATCAGTTTGTTATTACTAAGGTTAGTGATGCTGGCGTAACATTTACAAACCGTGCATCCGGTAATACGTTGACAGTGAAACTGTATGAGCGGGGTGACTATTATTCATTAGCTTACACGGGTGATAAAAAGTTTGAAATATTGAATATCCAGAATAATGGTGATGTAAAGAAGAGAATTATTAATAGTACGGGTAATACAGAGTTGTCATTCCACCGTATGCCTGTTCAGTTGATTCCTGCTGAGACTGAGGCAATCAGTGGTTGGAATGTAGCTGATGGCACACAAGTAACGATTGCTTTCGCTCGTGATAATGCGCCTACGTCTAATAAAATGTATCCTCAGTTGAATGCTGCTGGAACTGATTTGGACAAGATCGAATTGACAGATGATGTTTTTGAGGCTGTTCAGTGGCAGTTGGAGAAATCATCCAAGCCCAAATATACTACTTATACATACGCTTATCTGGACAAGAATGAGAAGGTAGCTTATAAGACAAAGGGTGATACTATCGCTTATTACATGTATAACTTCCGTTTGGTGGATGATGGTAACGTTACGGATAAGTATCTTCAGAAGCAGACCAGCACAACCGCAGCAAGTTCTGCAAACGCATACTCAATTGGTGCTAAAACAGGTGCAGGAAACTTCATCATTTCAACAGACTGGGATTATTCTGAGATCATTACAATTGATGGAAAGGCCTTTATCTCTGTGAATAAGCATATGCAGAATCCGTATGCAGATATTGATAAAGAGTTGACTCGTTGTATGGCTAATAACAGCATTCAGACTCTCTCTTACGCTAATCAGATCAAAACTTATTTGGTACAGGATGCTCCTGCGGTTAGCTTGCCTGCAACTGCAACTTATGTAACTTTGCAGGGTGAGTTGGGTAACTACATTGCTATGGATGGTGAGAAGGATGGTATTGTGATCAGCAATGAGCCGTTGACTTATCGTGTATTCGCAACGGATTTGGATGCCGCTGTTCCTTCATTCTTAATCTCTACTGGCTTTGATGCTGAGGATAAGGCTCGCAACTTCTTGTTCAATCCGGAGGATTCTGTAAACTACTATGTAGGTGCAGGAGCTTATGATAAGAACTATGAATGGGCAGAGGATACAAAGAAGGCTATCTTCAAGAGCGGTATCTTAAGCGAGAGCAACGACACAATGACAACCTCTATCAAGGGTAAAGTAACTGAGGTAGCTATGAAGTCTGACAACAAGGGTACGAAGGGTGATTTGAATCGCTTCAAGTATCAAATCGTATTAGCAGACGCTGAGGATGATTTGTATGTAATCCGTCAGATTGCTGCTGGATATAACGGTAAAACTCAGTATTTGAGCAGTATCAATGACAAATTGACTTGGGTTTACAATGAGCCGAAGGCTATGAAGTTCGTCATCGCTGATACTGTTTCTCCGACCGCTAACGAGGCAATCGAGGCAGCTGGTGTTCAGGTAATCGGTGGCCAGGGCGTAGTAACGGTTCAGGGTGCAGCAGGTAAGGTAATTACCGTAGCTAACATCTTGGGTCAGACGATCGCTAACCAGGTAGCAACTTCCGACAACGTAACGATCGCTGCTCCGGCAGGTGTAGTCGTAGTTGCTGTTGAAGGTGAGGCTACGAAGGTAGTGGTTAAGTAAGTATATTCAGAAAAGACAGAATAAATAATTTAGTTCCCGCGAGGCTTCATGCCAAGTAGCTTGCGAAAGTGAACAAGCGGGATCGTTATAAAAAAATTAAAAAAGTTCTTTTGCTTAGTAATCCCGTGAGGGGCGAACAGCAAGTCACAAAAAAAAGGAGCCGTCAGGATATCAAAAAGCCTGGCGGCTTTTTTGCTTTTCGCACATTTGGCACAATTCCGGAAACAGGCTACTGTGGATGATACATTGATGAGTAGAAAGGAGTTTTTCGCTCAAGTCGGTAAGGGTTTGGCCGAGATTAAGCGAGGCGAGGGTATCTGCTTTACCAATAAGATGACATGAACGCTTGGCTGATGAGGTGATCGTGCTTGTCCTTTCAGCTTATGGTCATTATGATAACAAATAATTCCTGTTTCCAGAGATTATATTTATCTTTGCCCACTAAAAAACGAAAACAGGTGAAGCATGGAGAAACAGTTTAAAAGAACCTTGATAACAACGGCGTTGCCCTACGCAAATGGTCCTGTTCATATCGGACACTTGGCCGGCGTGTATGTGCCTGCCGATATTTATGCGCGTTACCTCCGATTGAAGGGCGAGGAGGTGTTGATGATTGGTGGATCAGATGAGCACGGTGTGCCTGTAACGCTGCGTGCCCGCAAGGAGGGAATCACTCCGCAGGATGTGGTGGACCGCTATCACAACATCATCAAGAAATCGTTTGAGGAATTGGGCATTACGTTTGATGTCTATAGCCGCACCACGAGTGCGATTCACCATAAGTTCGCTTCCGACTTCTTCCGCAAGCTGTATGACGATGGCAAGTTGGAGGAGATCACGGAGGAGCAGTATTGCGACGTGGAGACGGGCGAGTTCCTGACCGACCGTAACATTGTCGGCACCTGTCCGCGCTGCGGTGCGGAGGGCGCTTACGGCGACCAGTGCGAGAAGTGTGGCGCAACGCTCTCGCCCGATGAGTTGATCAACCCGACCAACAAGAATAACCCGGGGCATGGCCTCGTGAAACGTCCGACCAAGAACTGGTATTTACCTTTGAACCAGTATCAAAGCTGGTTGCGGGAGTGGATTCTCGAAGGCCATAAAGAGTGGCGTCCCAATGTGTATGGCCAGTGCAAGTCTTGGTTAGACATGGATCTGCAGCCGCGCGCGATGACCCGCGACCTGGATTGGGGTATTCCCGTGCCGGTTGAGGGTGCGGAAGGTAAGGTGCTTTACGTCTGGTTTGATGCGCCGATTGGCTATATCTCAAACACCAAGGAGCTTTGCGACCAGCAGACGGAGCGTTTCGGCACGTGGGAGAAATGGTGGCAAGATCCGGAGACCCGCATGATTCACTTCATTGGTAAGGACAACATCGTGTTCCACTGCTTGATCTTCCCCGTGATGATGAAGGCACATGGCGGCTACAACATGCCGGATAACGTGCCCGCCAACGAGTTCTTGAACTTGGAGGGGGATAAGATCTCTACCTCCCGTAACTGGGCGGTTTGGTTGCACGAGTATTTGGTGGATTTGCCGGGCAAGCAGGATGTGTTGCGCTATGTGCTGACCGCTAATGCGCCGGAGACCAAAGACAATGACTTCACTTGGAAGGATTTCCAGGCACGCAATAACAATGAGTTGGTGGCTATCTTGGGTAACTTCGTCAACCGTGCGTTGGTCTTGACGCAGAAGTATTTCCAAGGTCAAGTGCCTGCTGCGGGTGAGTTGACGGACTACGACCGCCAGACCTTGCAGGAGTTTGCCGATGTGAAGACCAACGTAGAGCGTCTGCTCGACACTTTCCACTTCCGCGACGCACAGCGCGAGGCGATGAACTTGGCCCGCATCGGAAATAAGTACCTGGCTGACACAGAGCCTTGGAAGCTGGCGAAGACAGACATGGCTCGTGTAGGCACGATCCTCAACATCGCTTTGCAGATCACGGCCAACTTGGCGATTGTCTTCGAGCCCTTCTTGCCCTTCAGCATGGAGAAGCTGAACAAGATGCTGAATGTGGAGCCGTTGGGTTGGGATCGCTTGGGTGCGACCGACCTGTTGCCTGCCGGCCATCAGTTAGGTAAGGCGGAGCTGCTCTTCGAGAAGATCGAAGATAGCGTGATCGAGGCGCAGATCCAGAAGCTGCTCGACACGAAGAAGGCCAACGAGGAGGCGAACTATCAGGCGAAGCCGATCCGTGAGAACATCACTTTCGACGATTTCACGAAGTTGGATATTCGTGTGGGTACGGTCTTGGAGTGCACGAAAGTGCCGAAGGCGGATAAGCTGTTGCAGTTCCGCATCGACGATGGCTTGGAGAAACGTACGATCGTTTCCGGTATCGCCCAGCATTACAAACCAGAGGAGTTGGTCGGCAAGCAGGTTTGCTTCATCGCCAACTTGGCTCCGCGTAAGTTGAAGGGCATTGTCTCTGAGGGTATGATCCTTTCTGCGGAGAACTGGGATGGCGGTTTGGCGGTGATCACGCCGGAGAAGGCTGTGAAACCGGGTAGCGAGGTGAAATAATGGGTGCAGAGGCGATCCAGATGGTGGATTTGCGCAGGCAGTATGAACGCTTGCGTGCGGAGATAGACCCTGCGATGCGTGCCGTGCTGGAGCAGAGCTCCTTCATCAATGGCCCGGCCGTGAAGGCCTTTACCGCTGAGCTCTCTGCCTATTTGGGAGGAGCGCATGTCGTGACCTGTGGCAATGGGACAGACGCTTTGCAGATCGCATTGATGGCCTTGGATTTAAAGGCGGGTGACGAGATTATCGTCCCCGCCTTTACCTATATAGCCGCTGCCGAAGCGGCATTGTTGTTAGGGCTCACCCCCGTGTTGGTGGATGTGGATCCCCGTACGTTTAATCTCGATCCCACGCAGTTGGAGGCGGCGTTGAGCGAACGTACCAAGGCGATTGTGGTGGTGCATCTCTTTGGGCAATGTGCCGATATGGAGCCGATCTTGTGCTGGGCAAAACGACATCAGCTGCGGGTGATTGAAGACAATGCCCAGTCGCTTGGGGCGACCTATCGCTTCTCGGATGGGCATGTCGAACAGGCCGGCTTGATGGGTGATATAGGAACCACCTCTTTCTTTCCCTCCAAACCGTTGGCCTGCTATGGAGATGGCGGAGCACTGCTTACGAAAGAGGTCGCTTTGGCGGAGCGGGCTCGCATGATGGCTACGCATGGGCAGCAGGTGAAATATCACCACCAGATCATAGGTTGCAACTCCCGCTTAGACACGTTGCAAGCGGCGGTGTTGCGGGTGAAGTTGGCGCATTTAGCGGAGTTTACCGCTGCCCGTCAGGTGGTAGCCGCCCGTTATGATACCGCTTTCGCTGCGTTGTCCGCATTGCAAACCCCTTGGCGTGCCCCCTATTCTACGCATGTGTATCACCAATATACCGTGCAGGTGCCGGCCGATAAACGGGAGGCTTGGCAAGCCGCTTTGAAGGCGCAAGGTGTCCCCTCGATGGTGTATTACCCGCTCTCGCTCACCGAGCAGGTGGTGATGCAGGGAAAGGCACGTGTGGTGGGTGAGTGCCCGGTTGCCCAGCGGTTGAGCCGAAGTGTGCTCTCGCTCCCGATCCATACCGAGATGCGGGAGAAGGAGATACAGACGATTATTGAATCAGTAAAAGCATTGAAATGAAGAAAATCCGTTTTGCCGTAGTCGGTTGCGGCCATATAGGAAAGCGCCATGCAGAGATGGTTACCCGGGATGCGGGAGCTGAGTTGGTGGCGTTGTGCGACGTTCGTCCGCAGGAGGAGTTGGGCATTGAGGCCTATCCCGTTCCTTTTTTCAACACGATAGAGGCTCTTTTGGCCGCTGATTTGGCGATTGATGTGATCAACATCTGTGTGCCCAATGGCTTGCACGCCGCGTTAGCCATCCAGTCGTTGGAGGCCGGTCATCATGTGGTGATCGAGAAGCCGATGGCGCTTACACGCACCGATGCGGAGGCTGTCTTGCAAACCGCCTTGAAGCAACGTCGGGAGGTGTTCTGCGTGATGCAGAATCGCTATTCGCCTCCCTCGGTCTGGATCAAGGAGTTGATTGACTCCGGTAAGTTGGGGCAGATCTATATGGTGCAGCTGAATTGCTATTGGAACCGCGATGCCCGTTATTACAAACCGGGTGGCTGGCACGGCGATGCGGCGTTGGATGGTGGCACGCTGTTCACGCAGTTCTCGCACTTTATTGACATTATGTATTGGCTGTTTGGCGATATCTGCGATATTCAGGGCCGTTTTGCTGATTTCAACCACCAGTCGCTGACCGCTTTCGAGGATTCCGGCTTTGTCAATTTTCGATTCGCCAAAGGAGGCATGGGCTGCTTGAACTACTCTACGGCGGTGTGGGATAAGAACTTGGAGAGCAGCATGACCATCGTGGCAGAGAAGGGAAGCGTGAAGATCGGCGGACAATACATGAACGAGGTGACCTATTGCCATGTGCAAGATTATGAGATGCCTACTTTGGCACCGACCAATCCGGGCAATGATTACGGTCCTTATAAAGGGTCGGCGCAAAACCATAACTTCGTGATTCGGAATGTGGTGGAGGCCTTGAGCGGAGAGGCGGGTGCCACCATCACGACCACTGCCTTGGAGGGTTTGAAGGTCGTCGATATCATCCGTCGCATTTATGCCGTGAAGGAGACAGGAAATTTGTCATAAAATAAAAATAGGAGGGTATGTGCATGGAGCGTACCCTCCCTTCCCCTTGGAATCAAGTTGTATGTTGAAAAATGAAGTTTTCTATTTCAGCACTTCATCAATGGAAGCCAAAATCTTTTTGGAGTTCTCGTCGTTGGGATCCAAGGCAACGGCTTGGGTGAGGTACTCCTTGGCAGCCTTGAAATCCTTATCCGCTTTAGCCTTCTCCGCTTTGTATTTCTCCGGATCAGAAGTGGCGATCGGTGTGGCGGCTTGCAGTATCTTGGCTCCGTTTCCATACATCATGGCACCCAGGCAATAGTAAGCCTTGCTTTGATAACTCTTGTTGGAAAGATCGACCACCTCCTTGTACATCTTCTCAGCGGCAGTCAAGTCCCCCTTCTTCTGGGCTGCCTGTCCCTGTTTGATGCAATAGGCGTAAACCAGTTTCTCTAAGTTGGCTTTGTTTTTGTTGTCTGCGGGGATGGCTTTGAGGCCTGCCTCTGTCGTGCGCAAGAAATCCTCTGTCTGGTTGAGATTGCGATAGGCCATGGCTGCACCTACATAGGCATCGTCCATGTTATAGTTCATCTTGACTGCCATATCGAAAAACTTAGCAGCCTCCGCATAATTCTTCGCTTGGTTGGCGGCGAAACCACAATTAAAGATACGAACGGTGTCTTGATAGTTGTTTTGCTTCAAATACTCGCTGTATTTCGCTACGGCTGTTGGGTAATCTTTTGCTTTCATCGCAGCATCACCCGCATCTCTCAATGCGTCAGCGTCTTGTGCAAAACTGTTTCCGATGGATAATAGGCAGCATGCTGCCAATACGACTACTTTTTTCATGTTTGTCTTTATTTATGATTAGATAATATTATGATGTACGTATTCCATGCAACGTGGTTTGACAAGCCGATAACATGCCAAATCCGAAATGCAAATTAGATGGAAAGGATTATGATCTATTCCTCAAAAGCGTTGTTCACGCACAAATGATTAGACCGTGGCTTGGCCTAAATCAGGAATGTGCAATAGAGTAAATTAACATGTGAAACGATAGATCCTAAAGGTGTTGCAGGGATGAACGCATGTATGGGTTTTGTTACGCTGTCTGATAGGAATGCGGCAACTACCCCTTGGGCAATAGCCGTGAATTTCAGTTCAGCCCTCTGCTTCACCACTCGATAGCGGTAGTCTGACCATTCGGTTTGTTCGGTGTCTGCATCTATGGTCTCTTCGTATAGACTGATGTAGGCTGTCTCTTGGGTCATGGCATTCAATGCGTCGTATCCATACGCATCAAACTGTATGAGCAGTAACAAGATCATACAAATCCAACGAACAGCTTTCCTTTTTTCTATACGGTACATAGTAGATTCAACACCTGTTTGCTCACAAAGGTAATAGGAAAAGGAAAGGGAAAGAAGAGAATTGCCAATTTTTAGGCTACTTTAAAATTTTATCTGATTAGAAACCTCAGAATTCCTCTCCGGATAGGAAGCCATTCATGATGGCGTAGAAGGTGAGGCCGGAGACTGTCTTGATGCCTAACTTGGTCGTGATGTTCTTGCGGTGGGTCAAGACGGTGTTGAGACTGATGTTCAGCTTGTCGGCAATTTCCTTGTTGGTGATGCCTTTCGCTACCAGCTGCAGCACGTCGATCTCACGAGTGGAGAGCTCTTTGCTGCCCTCGAACTCCTGTTGAGGCGTGGCCTCGAAGATTTGTTGCAGCTGCTCAATCAATTGTTCGGGCGTGAGGTCGGTCGCTAAGCGTTGCAAGGTGTTGCCGTTGTGCGTTGCCTCGCTGTGACTGACCACGACGATGGTCTTGTTGCGGCGTGGCAAGAAATAGTCGGCTCCCTCGGTGAATAGTTCCGCCTCGGTAAAGTAATAGTCGAAACTCTCCATTCCATTGGCTTGCAACGCCTCTAACGTAGGGAATGGGGAAATCTCCACGGGCTGGAAATAGTCCACCAACAGGCTTTGCAGGCCGCAACTACGCAGGGTGTCTTTGAGGATCAGGGCTATCTTCTTGTTTCGGCGCATGATTGTTCCATTGAGAGGATCATCGGCTGGAGGATGCGATAGCGAATGCGGTTGTGTTGCTTGATGTCTTTCTCCAAGCTGCAGATAGCGAGCAGTACAGCACAGCAAAGGTTATCGTTGAACGCTCCGGTCAAGTGTTTCACCATAATGCTTTTCAAGTCAGCCAAGAGTGCTTCGATGGAGTCATCCGTTGGTTGGTTGGTCTGCTGTTGCAGGCTCCTGGATAGCTCTGGCAACGGATTACCCTTAATGAGCTGTCGGCAATAGGGGAATCTGCGTTCCTCGTCTTCCCGGATACGTGCGGTCAGTTCTGCTTTGAAAGAGGCGAAGAAGCGACCTAAGAGGGCCAAGGATTGATTGCCTTGTGGGCTATGCTGGATGAAATAGCCTAAATGCCGCTCGATGTTGGGCAGTTGATTGCGCAGGTAATCTTGGTTGGTCTTCGTGAGGTAGCCGATTAGTTGGGAGACATGGAAAGTCTGTAGCTTCTTCTCGGGGAAATACTCTTCATTGAGATAGGTGTTCAGTATGGTCAAGAGGAAGTCGGTGTCTAACGCATGTTCCTCGCAGAGGGTGCGCACGCTCTTGTCGCCTAAACCCAAGCGAATCCCGAAGCGATTGACTACACGAATGAGTGAGGGGTGCTCTTCCACCACCTCACTCAATCTCATATTTGCATAAACAATAGCCATATATACAGTGTTAAGCCTGCTCCCATTGCTCACGCAGCAACTTCAAGGCGGCGGTGATGGGGGCTTCACGATCCTCGGGACAACCGCACTCGAAGCTGACATACTTGTCGTAGCCAATCATCTTCAAACCACGGAATCCCTCTACATAGTTATCCGCCTCGCCATCCGTACCCGGAATGTTACGGTTCTTACGGCTGGCCACATGCACATGCTGTAGGTATTTGCCGGCGGAGATGAAAGCACCCATATCGGAGGTCTCCTCCCAAGTCATGTGCCAGAAGTCGCCCATGCAACGCACGCCGGGATTGTTGATGTCTCGGCAAAGTGAAGCGGCATCCGCCACCTGGCGCAGGTAGAAGCACTCGCGGCGGTTCAACGGCTCAAAGATCACAGTCGTTCCATGCTGTGCGGCATAAGTACCCATCTCATTGAACTGCTCGCAGAGGAAATCTCTGGTTTCCTTGTTGTGCGGTAACACCGGAACCTGGCTGTTGAACGCTGGCACGATGATCACGCCGGTAGAGCCTAACTCACCCGCAGCGGCGATGATCTCCTTCATGGTGTCCATGCACTGCTTGCGGATAGCCGGATCCGTAGAAAGAATGAATCCTTTGAAGCCGGCACAGATCGCGCTGACCTGGATATTGCGGCCACTCAGCATTTTCTTCAGGCTCTCTACCCGTTGCGGTAGGTCGCCACCTCCCGGCTCAAAACCGACAACGCCATTTGCCTCCATGTAGTCGAACTGCTCCTCCAAGGTCTTGCCCGGAGCCTTGTTTTCTTGCAAGGAGAGCTTCAGCTCTAAGCCTTTGCCTGGCTTCTCGGCCGCAGCTTCAGTCGGTTTTGACGCACAAGCGGCGAGGGTGGAACCGCTCATCGCGATTGCCGCACCCGCCATACCTGTTCTGATAAAGTTTCTTCTATCCATGGTTCTTATTTCTTATCAATGGGCTTACCCGGAACCTGAACCACGAATCCACTCATATCCATCTTGCCGAGGTTCAAATCCTTCGGCGTATAGTCCAATTGAGAAGCGGTCATCTGATCCCAAGTGGTCTCCGCACCTGAGTAAGCTGACTCACGACCCATGATCGCCGCCATGTTAGATACGGCTGTCTCCGTAGCTTGCATGATCGGCTTGCCCTGACGGATGCAGTTGATCCAGTTCACGTGCTCCAGCGTGTAGGGATCGGTCTGCTTGAAGTTGGCCTTCTCTGCCTCGCTGTCATATTTCCAGATCACGTTGCCTGCCAAGTCCTTGATCTCCATTGTAGAGCTGTCCCAAGAACCCTTCGTACCCTGGATGAACTCGCTGACGTTGTTGGCGCAACCGTCGATCTGGCGACACATACTGTGCAGGTGGATGCCGTTCTCCATCGTGAAATCTACGCTGAAGTTATCGTATTGGTCACCTGTGATACGGCGCTGACGAGAGCCGAAGCCGACTGCCTTCACTGGTTTCAAACCGCTGAACCAAGTGAATACGTCGATGTTATGCACGTGCTGCTCTACGATATGGTCGCCAGAGAGCCATTTCCAGTTCACCCAGTCCTTGATCATATACTCGCAGTCGTTCCAGCCAGCCTGACGCTCACGATACCACAGCATGCTCTGGTTCCAGTAAACGATACCGCCGGTGATCTCGCCGATCAAGCCCTCCATCACCTTCTTGTAGGACTCTACATAGCTACGCTGGTGGTGACGTTGCGTACCAGTTACGACGCAGAGGTTCTTCGCCTGTGCCTGCTTCGCAGTAGCCATGATTGTACGATAGCCGACCGGATCTACGCAGATCGGTTTCTCCAAGAAGGAGTGTTTGCCCTTCTCGGTTGCGTATTGGAAGTGGATCGGACGGAAGAGGGGAGGAGTAGCCACGATCACTACATCCACACCGCTATCGATCACCTGCTTATAGGCATCCAAGCCGACGAAGCGATGGTCGGCAGGCACGTCGATGCCCTTCTCATCTTTCAATTTCTTGGCCAAATCATCCACACGCTCTTGGAAGGTATCGCCCAAGGCTGTGATTGTTACGCCATTGGCAGCGTTCAAGAAGTTGAATGCGGCACCTGAACCACGGCCACCACAACCGATCACACCGGCTTTCAATTCTTTGCCGTCAGCAGCCAGATCCGGCAACTCGGGGATGTAATACTCGCCCGGTTGTTTCAACGGCTTGTTGGCGTTAGCGGCACCCTCGCCACCACCACAACTGGTTAATACACTCATGGTGCTACCTGTTCCGATTGCGCCCAGCGCACCTGCTAAAGCAGAACTCTTCAAGAAGGAACGTCTGCTGATTCCGTTTTCTTTTTTCATGATATATACTGTTTTATATCTATAATATGTTTATAAAATACGTTGTTTACTTTGTGGCGATAGCCGCATCCGGCTCGCATACGACACGGAAGCCAATGCCTCGGATGTCAGAATACCACCAGATACTCTTCGGCTGCTGTGGGTCGGTCTTCAACCAGGCATCGTGCTTGGTGTAGCCACGAGCCGCGCAACGCAGGTCTGCTGCGTCGGAGGTGTAGTTGCCGCCACGCACTACCCATTCCTCACCTTCGGTGATCAGCGGGTTATGTGCGTTGTCGCCCAACTTGCTGTATGCCTCCGGGTTGTACTTGTCGGCGCAATACTCCATGATGTTGCCCAGCATGTTCTTCAAGCCGAAGGGGTTCGCCTTGACCGCTGAGGGCTCGGCTGTCTTGTTCTTGCTGTTCTTGGCGTAGATCACGTAGCTGCTGATGCTGTCGGTCTTTGCGTCGAAGAACTTACGCCAGAAGCCCTGGTCGGAGAAGTCTTTCGGGTTGCCCGTAAAGAAGTAGGGAGTCTCCGTGCCACCACGAGCGGCATACTCCCATTCTGCCTCGGTCGGCAGGCGATATTTCTTGCCGGTTTGCTTGGAGAGCCATTGGCAAAAGGTCTCTGCGGCATAGTGTGTCATCGTGATGGCCGGACGATCGCCACCGCCCCATCCTTGATCGGGGAAACCAAACGGAGGAGTAGGGCCAGAAATGGCATCTACATCGGGATTGCTGTTGTTGGCGTAAACTGTCTCGGGCGGTGTACGTCCCTCACTCATGGTCTGTGCGTAGAAAGCCCAATATTGATCCCAGGTCACTTCCACCTCTGCCATGAAGAAGGGGTCGAGTGTCACTTTGTGCAGGGGGGCCTCATCTGCTTGGTGGAATGGCTCGTTGTTCTGACTACCCATTTGGAAGCTACCACCCGGCACGGCGATCATCTTGAAAGCGACCATGGTTCCCGGGATCTGCTCCACGTAATCCGTGAAGCTGGTCACCGTCGTCGGCTCTTTATAGAAGAGGCTGGTATCAACCGCTTGCGCATTGTTGGCACCGGGTACACCGGCCAGTTTGGAGTGGACATAGTTGGGGTTATAGTGTCCGGCATCGAGGTGGCAACTGATACACTGCAGGTTCAGCTTCTCCTCGTTGTCCTCATAATAGAGGTGCGCTGTCACACCATCGTCGGTGATACCCTCCGGGAAGAGGTTCTGATGGCACTCCTTGCAGGAGGCGTTGGGAATGTAGGTCACGGCATGCTCCAACTCCGACTTGGTGTCCCATTGAAAATCGGCACTGTCTTTTGTCAGGTAGGCCCAAACATCTTTTAAGCCCAATTTCGCCTTGGCGCTGTAATGCTCCCAGGTCTGGTTTTGAGGCGGCAGGTGGCAAGCCACGCAGTGCGTCTTCACGCCACTTCCGTTGTTGACATGTTTAGAGAGTTTCCAACTGTTCTCTACATGCGGGTGCACATGGCACATCATGCAGGATTCGTCGGTCGAGAAATAGACCGAGGTCTTGTAGGTGGCGATCATGATGCCTGCGCCGATGATCACACCTAAGCCAAGGATGCACGCTTTACTGTTGAAATGTTTCATTATTTCATTAAATGAGTATTGATTAGCATTTCTGTTTAAAAATCGGCTCTAAAAATACTGCTTTTTGTTCGATTATGAAACGATAATTTTCTTTTTTGTTGAAAAAGACCGCATAATCTTTAAGAAAGCCATCTTTTTTCGCGATACCAGGCGATGCTCTCCTCCAATCCACGTCGCAGGTTATAGCGGGGTACGAAGCCCAGGTCGTGTTGCAAGGGAGCAATGTCGCAGATCCAATTGCGCTGCTTCAGGATGAGGTATTTGTCGCTGTTGAGCGTCACGCTCCGCTTCATCCATCTGCCCCACGTCTCGCAGTAGCGGCAAGCGAGGTGTACGAGCGGCAGGGGAATACGGGCATGGAGCACATGCTTTTTCCCTACAAGCTCTTGGATCAGCCGAGAGAATTGGGCATCGGTATAGACATCGCCATCCGCTACGAAGTAGTGGCGGTTGCGGATCTCCTCCTTCTCCAAGGCCGTGAGGGCTACCCACGCCAAATCCTTGACATAAATAAAGGTGATGCGTTGCGGCACGCTGCCTACGGCGAAGTCGAAGCCCTGCTGAACGGCTTGGATCTGCAAGAAATAGTCTCGCTCCCCCGGGCCATAGACCCCTGTGGGGCGCAAGATAACGTAGGGGAAATGCTGTTGGCTGCGTATGTATTGCTCAGCGGCCAACTTGCTCTGCCCATAGGCGGTGTTGGGACGTTGTGGATCATCCAGGCGAATCGGGGTGAAGCCGGTCTCGTCGCCGATGCCGTAGCTGCTGAGGCTACTCATCAAGAGGAATTTCTTGGGATGGCAATCGGCAGCGGCCAATGCTTCGGCAAAGTTTCGGGTATTCTCGCAATTGACCCGTAGGAAGTTGCGCTTGTCGGTCGTCTTGGTCAGCCCGGCGTTGTGCAGGACGTAATCCCACGGCCCCTCCGTGCGGGCGAACTCAGCCAGTTGGGCAGTCAATGCCGCTGGATCGTTATACTTCAGGTCAATGAAACGGATGCGGGGATCTTGCAGGTGTGCCCGGCTACTGCTGGCCCGTACGCCTGCCCACGTCTCATACCCTCGGCGGAGTGCCTCCTCCACAAGGAAACCGCCAATGAAGCCACTGGCTCCGGTGATCAATATCTTTTTTCGTGTTTCACTCATCTTTATCTCTCATATAAAACGTATAGTAATACCACAGCAGGCCGATCCAGTTGAGTACGACGATGGTCAGCATCCACAGGATCTTCTGTTGCCGGCTGATAAAGGGGTTCTGCGACACCGCCTTGCAGCCGAAGAGTACGACTGCGATGCCAACAATCAAACCGATTTCCGGGAAGCTGATCATTTTCGTTGACTCTCCTCCAACTGTTTGATCCGTTTGTCCATCATCTCGATCAGCATCGCATTCGCTTTAATGAGTGCACGTAAGTCCTCTGGATTACTCAGATTGACTGTATTGTTATGTTGGGCGTAGCCGATGAAATGTTGGCAGTTGTTGAATTGCGTGTTTCCGTCGATTCGGCTGAAGAGCTCCACTGCCGGCATATCGAAGATCTCGGCAATTTTGTTGAGTCGGGTCAATGTGATGTCTGTATCCCCATACTCGATTTTGCGATAGGCACTTAACGAGAGATCCAATCGCTCGCTCATCTCTTCTTGGCTGAGATTCTTCTCCTGACGGAGGAGTTGCAGCCGCTGTCCTACTAATTTCTTGAGATCATTCTCCATCGTTATTCCTTATTATATATGTATCAAAATATCTTTTTTCATGTTCGCTGAGATCTGTTGCAGATGCCTTCCGAGGTCTGCCGCTAACCTCAACTGAGGTCTGCTGCTAACGTCTTCCGAGGTCTGCTGCTGACGTCAATCGAGGTCTGCTGCTAACCTCGGCAGGGGTCTGCTGCTAACCTCGACAGGGGTCTGCGGCAGATGTCGAATGTCCCTCGCAGTTGTGCCGTTTCAACACACGGTGAGGCAGATCACCGTGGCCGATCAGCTCGATGGGACAGGCATATTTCTCACCCAACCATTCCGCTGACACATCCGAACCGGAGTGATAATGCAGCGTCTCGTTGACGCAGGCGATGTTCTTCACCATCGTGAGGACTGTGCCAATGTCGTGCGAGACCAAGATAATGGCGCTCTCCCGGTTGATCTCGGTCAATAATTGGTAGAAACGAGACTCGAAGCGCTTATCCACGTAGGAGTTAGGCTCGTCGAGGATCAAGAGCTGCGGGCGGGAGACGATCGAGCGTCCCAACAGTACCCGTTGCAACTGACCGCCTGAGAGCGCTCCGATGGGTCGGTTGGCTAACTCCTCCAAGCCCATTTGGGCGATCACCTCGGTGATGCGTTGCTCCTGGGCGGTGTTGTAGCGACGAAACAGCGGTTTTTCTGCCGATAATCCAGAAGCGATCACCTCCTTGACAGAGATCGGGAATTTCTTGTCGATGAGGCTCATTTGGGGTAGGTAGCCGATCTTTAAGGCGGGCACCTCCTGCCCTTCGGCATAAAAACGAATCGCACCAGAACGAGGCGTGAGCAGTCCTAAGATCACCTTCAGGAGGGTCGTCTTTCCACCACCGTTCGGTCCGATGATGCCCAAGAAGTCCTTCTCCCAAACGGTGAGAGAGATGTCGCGTAGGACGGTCTTCTGCTCATAGCCGGCTGTCACCTGCTGCAGCTCAATCAACTTCTCCATCGGCCAAGGCTTTAGCGATTCGGATCATCTCCCGGCTCCAATCGTAAGCCAAGGGATTGATGGGGGTCAACTGGCAACCGGTCTCTTTGGCGATCAGCTCCGCGTTCTTTTGGTCGAACTCTTGCTGCACGAAGACCACTTTCGTATGATGGGCTTGGGCGGTTTCCACCAAAGTCTTCAGCTGGGCGGGCGAGGGCTCTTTCCCCTCCATCTCGATGCAGAGCTGCTCCAGTTCATACTCGGCCGCCAAGTAGGTCAATGCCGGGTGGTAGATGATGAAGGAGCGATGTGCCAACGGTTTCAACAGGGTGTTGATAATTGCCTCCGTAGAGTCGATAAGTGCTACTACCTGTTGATAGTTGGCGTTGTAGGTTTCTGCGTTCGTTGGGTCTAACGTCTGTAGCGCCGTTAGGGTGTTTTGGGCGACGATCCGTGCGCCCTGAATGGAACTCCAGATGTGCGGATCTACACCGCCGTGGTGATGGTGGTGATGTTCCGCTTCTGCGGCAGCCTCGTGCGCATGATCGTGTTCATGCTCCTCCTCGGCCTCCTCTTCGCCCTGCAGCAGGGGCATCCCTTGGGAGAGATCGAAGATTTGCAAGTTGGGATTATTCTCGGAGATGGCCTTCATCCAAGCCAGCTCAAACCCGATGCTGCCAATACGCAGGTAGGCCTCGCTCTGCCCGATCTGTACCATCTGTTGCGGGGTTGGATCGTAGGTTTCCGGGCTTTGTCCGGCAGGCACGACGCAATGAATGGCGAAGTGCTCTCCGGCGATGCGCTCCGCAAAATAGCGTTGCGGTTCGATCGTGACGGAGATCATACGCTCAGCCCGTTGTCGTTTATCTCCGCAGGCAGAAAGCAATAGTAGGCCTACTAAGGCTAAAAAATAGTGCGTGTAATGTCTCATTCTATTAAGCATATTTGCCGCAAAGATAGTGCAAACCGAAGGCAAAATCATCAAGCTGGCTTGAATGTTTTGCTGAGGTGCCGCCTATCTTCGCTTTTGCGAAGCAAAGGTAACATTATTCAGCCAGCCATTGGTTGAGTTGCGTCAGAATCTCTGCTTTCAGCTCCTCCGGCATGTTGCTGATGCGCGCCCGGTGGCTGCCCCGTGGCTGAATATAGACCTTTTCGTTTTGTTTTCCCTTGAAAATAGGCACCATAGCGGCACTCCAGGGGTCAATTTCTCCATAAATGAAGAGTATCTTGGGGTCGTTGTCTCGCAAGAAATCATGGATCTTGTGATAGAGTGCGGGGCGGAATTCCACTTTGCCGACCAACTCCTTGGGCAGCATGATGCGGTTGAGATAGCCTTGGGTGCTGCTGATGCTAAGTAATCCCTTGAATGGTTTCACGTCATAGCCATAATAGCCCAACTCTCTGGCTGCCTGAACAAAGAAGGAGACGTTGGCACCATCCTCGGCGAAGTAGTCGGGCGAACTGATCTGCATCAGGTGATCGAACAGTGTTTGCGTGTCTGCCTTGAGGGAGGGAATTTGGGCGACCGGTGTGCCCCACTGCCAGAGGGCAAAGGAGTACTCCAGCACGCAATAGTCTAATAGCTCGGGCATACCGATGCGGAAGGTGTAGCCCTTCTCTTGGCAGAAGCACTCCAGGAGTGGCTCCATCTCGCCGCGGCGTTTCAATACCTCCTTTTGGAAGGCTTGGATGCGTTTGCGTTCTGCTTTGGTGCCTACCTTGCGCAGGAAAGGCTCGTGCCGTCCATCTTCTGCGGCTTTGCAGAGCGGTCCAACGTAAGGCACAGAGAAATGCACGTCGTTTGGGAAAAAGGCCCGGTAAAGCATGGTGGTCTGTCCGCCCTTACTGATACCGGTGCTGATCCATTTCTCTGGATAAAGCTCTGCAAAGGTCTCCCGCACATGATGCAGGTCGTAGGCGGAGTTCTCGGCGGTCAGGTAGTCCCAGTTCTTCGGTTCGGGGGTGGATTCTAAGAAGTAGCGATATTCCACGAAGACCAGGTTTGCGTCGAGCAGTTTTGTCAGCTCCTCTTGGTATTTGGGGTTGAGGGCATAAGCGGCTCCATATCCCTCTGTGACAATGACAGTCGGGCGGTCGAAGCCCCGATGACCGATCACGACACGTTGCGTAAAGGTGCCTGCTGCGGGATCTTTTGGATCCACTTGCTGCGTGATGCGTACCACATATTTCTCGGGATAGGTCTCTGAGTCTAAGCGTTCGATGCCGCTGATTCCTTTTAATGCTTGCAAGCGTGCCTCTAACTCGTTGGGGTTTGCCCAAACCGTGAGCAAAGCGAGGAGACACAGTAGTAACGATATACCAGTTTTTCTCATGGATGATTTATTTGAATGATTGCTAAATTGACTGCGAAAGTACACATTTCTGGGCGATAAATCGCAGCTGATCCCTATTTTTACTTGCGAGCCAAGTACATCCCGGCGATGACGAGGAGGGTTCCCGCGATCAGGATCCCGTTGATACGCTCCCCCAACGTGAGGTTAGACACGGCGATGGAGATGGCTGGCATGAGATAGATGTAGTTGGTGGTGACAATGGCATCTAACCGTTTCAGACAGATATTCCAGAGCAGGAAGCAGAGGAAAGAGGCGACAAATCCTAAGAAAAAGAGTCGCCCAAGTACTGGGGCTGATAGCAGGATGACGGGGGTAGTCAGCAGGGAGTCGTGCATCAGGAAAGGAAGCAATGTAAGGAGACTGTATAGGAACACCTTGCGGGTAATGAGCCCCACGGCATATTTCGTGCTGAGCCGTTCGATCAACAATGTGTAGCAGGTCCAACACAAGGCAGATCCTAAGCAGAGCAGGTCCCCTTTGGGGCTTAGGTGAAAGGTGTATTGGCCATTGAGAACCACGATAGCCACCCCGCAGAAAGCAAGGATAGAGCCCAGAAAAAGCCATTTGCCGGGATGTTCCTTGCGCATGAACCCATATTTCATCAAGAGGGTCAACAAGGGGGTGGTGCTACAGATGAGGGAGACATTGGAGACATAGGTGAATTTCAAGGCGGAGTTCTCGGTCAGGAAATAGAGTGTGCCACCGAATAATCCGGCCAGCAGGAACTTCCCCTCATCTTTCCAGTTGTCTGCCCACAGTCGAAAAGGGCGTTGGAAGAGAGCCAAGCAGACGTAGGCAATCACGAATCGGTAGAAAATGATGTCGGAAGGACTGAGCCCCGCCAGAAGCAGTTGCTTGGAGGAGATGAACGTCGTGCCCCAGACGGCGACAATGGCGATAGCCAGTAGGTGCAACCAAAGGTTCCCTTGGTGATGGAATGGGAAAGTTGAAGCTCTCATTGCGGTAGTATCTGTTTTTTCGGGGGCAAAAGTAACGATTATTGTTTGATTGCTTATGTAAAAATCGGACAGGCTGTGCTGGGAACATGCATATCAGTGGGGTAAATGTTTGCGGATTCCTGTGGAAGGTGTATCTTTGCTGCAAAACAAAAGTAACATCATGGATAAAGAATATAAGTCGGAGGTGGGATGGATCTATCATCTGGTGATTATTTTGGTGATAGTCGGATGTGTGCGTGCGTTTTTGGTAGGAGGGGTGGTGCCTATCGTGGCCTCTCTGTTAGCTGCCCTGCTGGTGCTGCATGTCTTTTTCAACACCTACTATCGTATCACGGCTGATGGGATGCTGATTGCGCATTGCAGCATCTTCCCTGAGAAACGAATCGCCATCGAGGAGATAGAGGCCGTAGAGCCTACGGTGATGCCAGTCTCTTCCTATGCGCTCTCGCTCAACCGTTTGATCATCTGGAGCAAGGGGAGGCCGTGGATGCTCATCTCGCCGGTCAATCGCAAAGACTTTGTCAAGCAATTGCGTCAATTCAATCCTACGATACAAATTAAAACTACCTAAAGATGAAATATGATGTAGCGATCATCGGCGGAGGTCCCGCCGGTTATACCGCCGCGGAACGTGCGGCGAAGGGTGGACTTTCCACCATTCTGTTTGAGAAGAATGCCTTGGGAGGTGTCTGCCTCAACGAGGGTTGTGTGCCCACAAAGACCTTGCTCTATTCGGCAAAGACTTACGACAACATCCGCCATGCGTCGAAATATGCGGTGAAGGCGGAGAATCCTTCCTTTGATTTGGGAAAGATCATTGCCCGCAAGAACAAGGTGGTGAAGAAACTGACGGCCGGTATCCGTATGAAGATGACGGAGGCAGGCGCGACCGTGGTCAATGCAGAGGCCTCGATCGAGGGACGTGCGGAGGATGGCACGCTGACGATTGTTGCGGCAGATACCCGTTATGAGGCGGCCAATCTGTTGATTTGCACCGGTTCTGAAACGGTGATTCCGCCTATTCCGGGTTTGTCGGAGACGGCCTATTGGACCAGCCGTGAGGCGTTGCAGAGCAAAGAGTTGCCAGCCTCGTTGGTAATTATCGGTGGTGGCGTGATTGGCATGGAGTTCGCCTCTTTCTTCAACAGCCTTGGCGTGGAGGTGCATGTCGTGGAGATGTTGGATAAGATTTTAGGCCCGATGGATCGTGAGCTGTCTGCTATGTTGCAAGCGGAGTATGCGAAGCGTGGCGTGAAGTTCTACCTGGGTCATAAGGTGACGGGTGTGCATGGCACGGAGGTCTCTGTGGAAAAGGATGGAGAATCGTTTACGTTGACAGGAGAGAAGGTATTGTTGAGCGTGGGCCGTCGCCCGGTGACGAAAGGCTTTGGTTTGGAGAACTTAGGCGTGGAACCTTTCCGCAATGGGGTGAAAGTGAACGAGTATATGCAAACCTCCTTGCCGAATGTCTATGCCTGCGGAGACATCACAGCCTTCTCGCTGTTGGCGCATACGGCCGTCAGTGAGGCAGAGGTGGCGATCGACCATATCTTGGGTAAACCTCATGCTATGAGTTATAAAGCCATTCCAGGTGTGGTTTATACCAATCCAGAGATCGCAGGCGTAGGTCGTACGGAGGATGAGTTGCAGGCGGCTGGCGTGGATTATCAGGTGAAGAAAATCCCGATGGCTTTCTCAGGCCGTTTCGTGGCGGAGAACGAGATGGGCAATGGCGTTTGCAAGCTCCTGTTGGATGGAGAGGGCACATTGGTCGGTGCGCATCTGCTGGGTAATCCCGCCTCGGAGTTGATTGTCATTGCGGGCATGGCGATCGAACAAGGTATGAAGGCTGAGCAGCTTACCCGTTTCGTCTTCCCCCATCCTACGGTGGGCGAGATCCTGAAGGAGGCGTTAGTATGAGTAGCAGCTTGTTGATCAAAGATACCACACGGGAGGAACGCATCCGCATTGTCAACAAGGCATTAGGCTTTTGTGGCAGCAGCGGATGTGAGCTCTGCTCCAGTTGCTGGTTAGGCGGTGGCAGTGTGGATAAGATCTATGAGGATTATATCGAAGGTCGCCGTGAGCTTGCGGAGATCAATCAAGCTTATAGTGAACGGTTCGCCGGGAAGCAACGCAAATGAAAGCACCTGATATCACACAATCTGATCGTGACGAGCGCGCCCGTTTCATACGGGAGCGCTTTCGTTGCATCGCCGATTGCGATCAATGTGGCAATTGTCAAGTGCTGCATCACCAAGAGGCCGAGTTGGTTTTTGCCGACTATATCGAGGGTCGTCGCTCCTACTTGGATATTATGATGGAATTAAGGTGAGTTTACACAGACCAAAACTGACGAAACGGCAGTCGGGGAAACAGCTTGCGAAGGCGTAGCAAGTGCGTGGTAACCGTGTTGCCGGCAATGATCAAGGTGACGGCTGAGATGATCAATAGAATGCCGATAGCTAACCGGGGAGTCATTGCCTCTCCAAAGATCGTGATACCAAAAAAGACGGCGGTTAAAGGCTCTAATGCTCCTAAGATGGCCGTGGGGGTCGCACCTATACACTGAATCGCCTGGGTGGTGCACAGGAAGGAGATAGCCGTTGGGAAGATCGCCAAGCAGATGGCATTACCCCATAAGTACCAATGCGTTGGACATTGAAGGCTTTGCCCAAAATCGACTCGGAAAATAAAGAGTGAGACACCAAATAGCAGTGTATAGAAGGTCAGTTTCAAGGTGGCGATCCCTTGCAAGAAAGGACGGTTGACCGCCACAATGTAGATGGCATAAAATAGCGAGGAGGCCATTACCAAAAGTACACCCACCAAGTTCAATGTGTCTCCATCATCTCCTTGATAGAGCAACCCGATACCGCTTAGGGCAATCACGATGCAGAAAAGCGTGAGTTTGGTCAGCTTCTCCCGAAAGCAGAGTGTCATGATCAACGCTACCATGATGGGATAGACAAACAGTAATGTGGAGGCAATGCCGGCCGCCATGTAATGGTAGCTCTCGAAAAGGGCGAGCGAGGAGAGCGCAAGTAGCAATCCTAAGGCAATCAACGGGAAAAGATGTCGCTTCTCTAACCGAAAATGACGTCCACGGGCAATTAACATGATGGCCAATACCGGCAGTGCGAAGAGGTATCGCCAGAAGAGCACGGAATCTGGCGCCATGCCTGCTTCATACAAAGGGAGTGCGAAGAGCGGGTTCATGCCGTAGCTGGCTGCGGCGATCGCCCCTAAAAGATAACCTTTAGCTTGTACATTCATAATGTCCACTTTATCTAACCAAGGCGCAAAAATAGCGTTTTTGAGAGAATAATCGCCTTTTTAGTTGAATATTGCTATCTTCGCGGCGATTAGAATTTTAACAAAACGAACGAAAGAATGGAAACTGTAGTGAGTGGCATCCGGCCCACAGGTAACCTGCATTTGGGTAACTATTTCGGTGCTGTGAAGAGTTTCTTGCAGATGCAAGAGGAGTATAATTGCTTTTTCTTTATTGCGGATTGGCATTCGTTGACCACGCATCCGCATCCTGACAATATTCGTAACAGTGCGAAGACAATCCTCTCGGAGTATTTGGCTTGCGGATTGGATCCTGAGAAGGCGACGATTTACGTGCAGAGCGACGTGCCTGAGGTAGTGGAGCTTTACCTTTATTTAAATATGAACGCTGGTATTGGCGAGTTGATGCGTACCGCCTCTTTCAAGGACAAGGCACGCCAGCAGTTGCACATCAGCCGCGAGGGCTCGGAGGGCGATGTGGAGCGCGAGATCTTTAACGAGGGTAACAAGCACAGCGTGAGTGCTGGATTGCTGACCTACCCGACTTTGATGGCGGCGGATATTATTATTCACAAGGCGTTGAAGGTGCCTGTGGGAAAAGACCAAGAGCAGAATATGGAGATGGCTCGTCGTTTCGCCCGTCGCTTCAATACGACCTATGGCGTGGAGTTCTTCCCTATTCCAGCCTCTTTCCATTTGGGTGAGCGCAGCGTGAAGGTGCCCGGCTTGGATGGCTCTGGCAAGATGGGTAAGAGCGAGGGCAATGCGATCTACTTGATCGACGACGAGAAGACCATCAAGAAGAAGGTGATGAAGGCGGTGACTGACCAAGGCCCTACGGAGCCGAACAGCGAGAAGCCGGCACCGATCCAGAACCTCTTCACCATGATGGAGATTGTCTCCACGAAGGACACTTACGACTACTTCAACGAGAAATACAACAACTGCGAGATCCGCTATGGCGATATGAAGAAGCAGTTGGCTGCGGATATCAACGCCTTTTGTGCGCCAATCCGTGAGCGTATCCTCGATATTGCCGCTAATACGGAGTATATGGAGAAAGTGGCACGTGAGGGAGCGGCGAAGGCGCGTGAGAGTGCGGCGAAGACCTTGAACGAGGTGCGTCAGATCATCGGTTTCCGTCCTTATTAAATAGGTATATGACAGCAATGATAACAGCGGAGGCTTTCGAGGGTGCGTTTAAACGTTGGTATCAACCCTTGTGCCTCTTCTCGTTGCGCTACATCACCTCTACGGACGATGCGGAGGATATTGTGCAGCAGACCTTTACGGAAGTATGGGCGAAGCTGAGAGCCGGAGAGTGTATCGAGAACTTGAAATCCTACCTGTTTCAGGCGGTCAAGCATCGGTCGCTCTCCTTCGCTATGCGTACGGAGACGCTCATCCCTGCGGAGGGTTTGCTTGATGTGGCGGATGAATCGGAAGAGGAGGCGATAAGAGAAGCGGAGGAACATGCCCGCCTGTGGCGTGCAATTGACACATTACCGCCAGCTCGGCGAGAGATCTTCTTGCTTTCCAAACGAGATGGCCTGAAACAGCAAGAGATTGCTGATCGGTTGCATCTTTCCCTGAAAACCGTAGAGAATCAGATGGGTAAGGCGCTAAAGAGCCTACGTGAAGCGGCGATCCGTGTTTATCTGTTCTTTTTTAGTTGATTTTTTTCGAAAAGGGGATAGGGGTTTTTCGACCCTTCGCTGTCTTAGGGGTAGAATCAACCTTTAAAACAGAAAAAAGAAGATGAGAAAATTCGTGTTAATGATGGTTGCGGCCTGCTGCTTGGGGACAGTGCAGGCGCAAGAGGGTTGGAGCGTGATGCCGGAGGTAGGTGTCACGGTCTCTAAACGAGTGAATGGAACAACTTGGCATCCGGCAGTGCGTGCGGGTGTTGGCATGGATTATACTTTCAAGCCGGGATGGATCGGCATCAAATCTGGCCTTTACTATACTAATCGGGGTAACAGTGCACCCACTGGCCTCTGGATGAGTGTCAATGAGGATCGCATAGGTTATGGCTTGCGGCAGGGAAGGATTACGCAGCACTTCCTGCAAGTGCCTGTTGTGGCTGACTTCTCTTGGCAGGTGAACGACCGTTGGCGGATGCACTTCGAGGCGGGTATGTATGCCGCTTACGCTGTGAAGAATGACTGGGAGTGGGGTGACTATGGGGCTACTACTTGGACAGCCGTCACGCCAGAGCTGAAGGAGGTGTTGGAGAAGCAATATGGCTATTCTTTCAAGGAGGAGTCATCTGAAATAAACGGAATGAAGTCGGGAAACGACAATCCCTACGTTGGGCATAGCCATTTCGACTGGGGTGTCACGACTGGTTTAGGTCTGGAGGTGGACAATTGGCAGTTTAAGGTGGGTTATGAGCTTTCATTAGGCGATGAAGGAGAGCCTTACACCATTCAGCATACTCCCTCGATCGTAGGAGGTTATTATCCCTCTATTGGAGCAAACTATAACACCCTGATGCTGACCATTGGTTATCGGTTTAGGATGAGTAAGTAATCGAACTTTAGTTTCATATTTTCATATTGTTAGAGAATGTCGATGAGTGTTGACAAGCAAGGGGAGAGGAGTGAGCAGGCCATTCGATTTGTGGCTAAGCGTTACCGACCGGGAGCCTTGGATCCTGACCGGGCATGGCTACGCTTCTCCGAGGCACAGGGAATCTCCTCTTTGAAGCGTGTGTGGATGAGATCGACCTATGCCTGGACCGTGGCTGCCTCCGTAGCCCTGCTTGTCAGCCTCATTGGATTCTATCAATGGCAACAGAAACAGCCCGACTGGGTGACCTTTACAGCAGAAGCGCAACAAGTTAAACAGTTGACATTGCCTGATCAGACCGAGATCTCGTTAGCGGGAGGTAGCCGATTGACTTATGACGCACGGCACTATGGTCAGGAGGTGCGTTTAGTGCGTTTGGAGGGAAAAGCGCTTTTTGAGGTGCGGCATGACGAGGCATGTCCTTTCCGGGTAGAGACAGCGGAGAGCCGAGTGACGGTATTGGGCACTCGCTTTCAGGTCGTGGCCGAAAAGGAGCGAACTGTGGTCGATGTCATGAGCGGGAAAGTGGGTTTTGCCTTGCGGGAAAAAAAGGATTCTGTAGCGCTAACTGCAGGTTTGCAGGCGTACTATACTTCGGGAGATCAACGTATAAAAGTAACAGAACAACCAAATCCGAATGAATTGGCCTGGCTGACCCATCGCCTGCGTTTTGAGGAGACCCCTTTACCTCAGGTGGTTGCTGATCTGGAACAGTCCTATCAGACGATGCTTAGCTATTCAGGCGATGCGGATAAACGTTTGACGGTCACCTTGGAAGAGCTGACCCTTGAGGAGGCATTGCAAGTGGTCAATGAAACGTTGGATGTGCGTATCACGCAGAATCCCCCTAATCCTTGAACGCATGAGGCTGAGCAAGGTGTTTAGGTATCTGTTATGCAGTCTGTTGGGGATCAGCCAATGGTTGATCGCCCAAGAGAAAACCCTCACTCTACACCTCAGCCAACGCCCTTTGCGAGAGATCCTGACGCAGTTGGAGGCCGAGGCGGATGTCTCCTTCTCCTATGAATCGACCCTGCTGGATGATCAGCCTCCTTATACATTAGATGTAGAGCAACAACCTTTGAGCGAATGCTTGGTACATCTTTTTGCGGAAACACCCATAACTTATCACCAAACGGGTAGGGTCATTATTCTGAAACGAAAAACGAGGACTGCTGAACCTACCCGACAGGTGCAACTGAGCGAGGTGGTGATTACTGCGGAGGCGATAAACGATTCTGTGGATACGTTGGAGTGGATGGCGGCAGCGATGCTCTCTGGCAAACAATTTCATCATACCCCTACGCTGTTGGGTGAGCCGGATGTGGTGAAGACCTTACAACAAACTCCTGGCGTATCGAACGGTACGGAGGGGTTGGCAGGCCTCTATGTGCGTGGCGGAGAGGGAGATGACAATCTCTTCCTGTTGGATGGTGTACCTATCTATCCGGTGAATCATGTAGGTGGGCTCTTTTCCGCTTTCCATACCGATATGGTGCGTAGCCTCGCCTTTTACAAGTCCGCTTTCCCGGCTCGTTATGGGGGGCGACTCTCTTCAGTACTGGATATGAATACCCGTTCGGGCAACTTTGAACAGTTGCACGGAAGTGCGACTTTGGGATTGACTGCTGGTGCTTTTCGGTTGGAGGGACCGTTGATCAAGGAGCGCACCTCTTTCCATGTCGGATTGCGTCGCTCTTGGTTGGATCTGCTTTCCGCCCCTACCTTGGCGATCATTAACAGTCGGAAGAGGGATCGGGGGGATTGGTTCAATTTCCGTTATGCCTTCCACGATCTCAATGTTCGGTTAGATCATCGGCTGAATAGGCACAACCTACTCTTCCTCAGTTTGTATCAAGGGACAGATTATTTCAAGGGTGGACGGAAAGAAACCCCTTCCACCTCGGAACAGATTGCCTATTTGGATGAGCAAAAGGGGGCATTGCGCTGGGGAAACTTGATGGCTACTTTAGGATGGCGGTGGCAGGTGGATAGCGCACGCTATGGGCAAGCCAACCTGTTTGTTACCCGCTACCATACCCGTGCCTCAGCGCTCTCCCGAAACAGTTATGGTGAACCGAACTCTTCCACCTATCAGGCATCTGTGGCTGAGTCTGTGCAATCCAATGCGCTGTTAGATGTGGGATTGCGTGGCTCTTTGGAGCATCGCTGGGCGTCGCACCGTTGGCAAGGAGGTTTGGCTTGGACGTTACACCGCTATTGTCCGGAAGCTACCCTGTCACAGAGCAGTAACCTCTCGGCAGATTTAAAGGAACCCACACAGCGCAACTTCACTAACCAGCAGCTATGGACCCACGAGGGAGTCATTTATGGGGAGGGTGATTTCCAACTTAGCCCGGCTATGCGCATAAATGGAGGTGTGCGCTTCGGGCTTTTCCTCGTTGAGCAAAAGGTGTACGTGGGGATTGAGCCTCGTTGGGCGATGACTTGGCAACCCTTTTCGGGTGGCTCGGTGCGATTATCCTATGCCCGCCAACACCAATACAGCCATTTATTGAGCGAGAGCTACATCAATTTACCCACGGATGCTTGGGCACCCTCCACCGCTCACCTCCGACCTATGCGGAGTGATCAAGGCACACTATCCATAGGCTATGAGGGAATGCATGGTTATTACTTCTCAATGGAGGGTTATTATAAGAATATGCGTAATCTGTTGGCCTATAAAGATGATTTTCATGTGATAGGGTCGTTTGCTGATTGGGAGGAGAAGCTGACCGTAGGGAAAGGTCGGGCGTATGGCGTGGAATGGCTGGCTCGGAAAGAGGCAAGGCGTTGGGGTGTTTCGCTGGGTTATACCCTATCGTGGTCGGATCGTCAGTTTGCTGAGATTGACAACGGGCAGCGTTTCCCTTCCCGTTATGACAACCGGCATAAGGTGAATCTGGCATTCACTCAAAAACTTTCTCAAAAGGTGGAACTGGCAGCCGCATGGACCTACTCCTCAGGCAATCATTTGACTCTTTCCGTGGATAATTATGAACTGGCCAATCCAGTGATTCCCTCTCGGTGGCAGATGGATGGCTATGGACGCTTAGATAACTGGTTGCATAATACGTATGAGGAGTCATTGAATGCTTATGGCCGACGCAACAATTATCAGTTGCCGCCCTATCATCGGTTGGACATCGGACTGACCCTCTATCGTCCTATGGCAAGGGGGAGGATGGGAATTTGGCAAGTGGGGTTATACAACGCCTATTGCCGCATGAATCCCCTTTTTATCATCAAGGATGAGCGAAGAGGCAATTGCTATTCCTTGGTAAATACACTTGGGCAAACCTATGTGTATCGTCCTGTATTTAAGCTGGTAGGAATCGTGCCAGTGATTCCCTCCATCTCTTACACCTATCAATTTTGATAAAAATGCGTATGAAAACGATTTTGTATATACTTTTGGGTATAAGCTTGACCGCCTGTCTGACTGAGGTGGACCTTTCGGACTTGCGTGAATCGCCCCGATTAGTGGTGAATGGAGTGGCTGTGGCGGGAGAACCCTTGCGATTGAGCGTGACACGTACCTGGTTCTATACCGATGATCATCCCAATGTGGTGATACCCGATGCGACGGTACGCCTTTATGTGAATGACCACTATGAGGAGACGATCCCTTTTGTGCCTGGGGATACCTTGTTCAATGCGGTGGGTAGTTATCAGGCCGCTTTTGTTCCTGATGTTTCTGATCGACTTCGGCTGGAGGTCTCAGCGCCTGGCTATGAGGCGATTCATGCGGAGACGGTAATCCCGCAAGCCTCCAAGCTTTTGGAAGCTAAGGCTACACGAGAAGTAAGTACGACGGATAGTACGGTAAAAAGAGTTTTGTACTCTATCAGTTTTCAAGATGCAGTCGAGGAAGACGACTATTACCTGTTCCGCTTGGAGGAGGGGAATTTGATCAATGAGGTAGATTCTATGTATAGTTGGCGAGTGCTCTATTTGGATTATGCGGAAGAGCCGCTTTTTGTGCAAAGTGCTTCCGCTTTGGATCAGATACTTTTTTCACAGTATTTGTCAGGTTATGACGGGCGGGTGTTCTCTGATGAGTCGATCAACGGAAAGAACTATACGATTCGCTTACAAACAAGTACTCATTATGTCAGTGAGGCAACCAAACGGTTGCGTGTACGTCTTTATGCGATCTCTGCCGACTATTATAGGTATTTAAAGACCTTGCAAGATCAGTCAGACAGATCTTTTGCCAATCATTTAATTGACGCAGGTCTGGCGGACCCCATCCGGGTATATAGTAATATAGATGGAGGTTTAGGTATCTTTGGAGGATGTACTCCGAACCGGGTGGAAGTGGATTATGAGTAAGCAGGGAACTATTTCCCTAACTGGGAAAAATATTTCTCCAGTTAGGAAAAAACATGGTACCTGCAAGCCGCTCAATAATAGGTAGAAGGGACATGACAAGGAATACCCGTCGCAAATTTTTTTGAAAAAAGTTGCGAATATGTTTGGTAGATATGTTTTATAGCATTACTTTTGCACCCGCAATCGAGAAACGACGATGATTGCGAAAGCGATCTTTGAGGATACTTACATAATACGACAAGTAGTACAAGAAACGGAATCGAGTATATCGATGAGTACCGTCAAGAGAAAGACCTTGGACTACGATGAGAGACGGAATCCGGGCTAAGGATAAAAAGAAAACAATTTGAACAACGAAGAGTTTGATCCTGGCTCAGGATGAACGCTAGCGACAGGCTTAACACATGCAAGTCGAGGGGCAGCACGGTGTAGCAATACACGGGTGGCGACCGGCGCACGGGTGAGTAACGCGTATGCAACTTGCCTATCAGAGGGGGATAACCCGTCGAAAGACGGACTAATACCGCATGAAACAGGGGTCCCGCATGGGGATATTTGTTAAAGATTATATCGCTGATAGATAGGCATGCGTTCCATTAGGTAGTTGGCGGGGCAATGGCCCACCAAGCCGACGATGGATAGGGGTTCTGAGAGGAAGGTCCCCCACACTGGTACTGAGACACGGACCAGACTCCTACGGGAGGCAGCAGTGAGGAATATTGGTCAATGGGCGGTAGCCTGAACCAGCCAAGTCGCGTGAGGGACGACGGCCCTACGGGTTGTAAACCTCTTTTACAAGGGAATAAAGATGGGGTCGAGACCCCAGTTGCATGTACCTTGTGAATAAGCATCGGCTAACTCCGTGCCAGCAGCCGCGGTAATACGGAGGATGCGAGCGTTATCCGGATTCATTGGGTTTAAAGGGTGCGTAGGTGGCCGATTAAGTCAGCGGTGAAAGTCAGTGGCTCAACCATTGAATTGCCGTTGAAACTGGTTGGCTTGAGTACGTACGGGGCAGGCGGAATGCGTGGTGTAGCGGTGAAATGCATAGATATCACGCAGAACCCCGATCGCGAAGGCAGCCTGCCAGGCCGTGACTGACACTGATGCACGAAAGCGTGGGTATCGAACAGGATTAGATACCCTGGTAGTCCACGCAGTAAACGATGATCACTAGGGGTTTGCGATAGACGGTAAGCCCCCGAGCGAAAGCGTTAAGTGATCCACCTGGGGAGTACGCCGGCAACGGTGAAACTCAAAGGAATTGACGGGGGCCCGCACAAGCGGAGGAACATGTGGTTTAATTCGATGATACGCGAGGAACCTTACCCGGGTTTGAACGC
>JALFJR010000033.1 GCA_022775005.1 Parabacteroides sp. | reverse complement strand
TCTCGATGTCTCCCTGCGCCGCTTGCTGAGAGGCCGTTTTGAATTAGGTATGTTTGATCCGGACGAGCGTGTTCCCTATGCGCAAATTCCTTATAGCGTAGTCGAAAGTCCAGAGCACGTGGCACAAGCCTTGGAGATGGCACGCAAGAGTATCGTCCTGCTGAAGAACCAGAACAATCGCCTCCCGTTAGACAAGAACTTGAAGAAGATCGCCGTGGTTGGACCGAATGCCGCTGACTCCACCATGCTGTGGTCAAACTACAACGGCTTCCCCACCAAGACTACCACTATCTTGGAAGGTATCCGTGCCAAGGTGCCCAACGCTGAGGTTGTCTATGAGTTAGGTTGTAACCATACGGCCGATTTTGTCATTACAGATCTGGGTAACTATATCACCACCTCTACCGGACAAGGTTTTACGGCTGAATACTTCAACAACACCGACTTCAGCGGTGAGCCTGTTTATAAAGGCGCAGCGAAAGAGTTGCATTACACGACAGGAGGCAACACCCAATTTGCACCTAACGTGAACTTGTCAAATTTCACAGCTCGTTTCACAGGTGTCTTCGAGGCCCCCATGGATGGTCCCATCGAATTTAAGCTATCAGGTAATGATGCGTTCCGCCTCTTTATCGACACAGCTAAAGTCGCTGAGGTATGGTCAAATGAATATGGTGCAGAACGCATATACACGCTGCAAGCCGAGAAGGGCAAGAAGTATCCAGTCAAGATCGAGTACATGCAATTATTAGGCAGTGCCGACTTGAACTTCACGGTAGGCGTACGTACACCTGTGGATTGCCAAGCAACAGCCAACAAGGTGAAAGATGCGGATGTGATTGTCTATGTAGGCGGTATCTCTCCCCGTTTGGAGGGTGAAGAGATGCCGGTAGATGCCGAAGGATTCCGCAAGGGAGACCGCACGAACATCGAGATTCCCAAAGTCCAGAAAGAGATGGTCAAGGCATTGGTAGCGACAGGGAAACCGGTAGTCTATGTGGTTTGTACAGGTAGCGCATTGGCTTTGAACTGGGAGAATGAGCATGTGGATGCGATCCTCAATGCTTGGTATGGTGGTCAAGAGGGTGGTACAGCTGTTGCGGATGTGCTCTTTGGCGACTACAATCCGGCTGGCCGTCTGCCGATCACGTTCTATAAGTCCGTGGATCAGTTGCCCGACTTTGAAGACTATAGCATGAAGGGACGCACCTATCGCTACATGACGCAGACACCGCTCTATCCCTTTGGTTATGGTTTGAGCTATACGACTTTTGCTTACAGCAATGGCGCACTCACCAAGACAAAGATCGCAGCCAATGAGGGCGTTACCTTGACATTTGATGTAGCAAACACAGGCAAGCGAGACGGCGATGAGGTTGCACAGGTCTATGTCAAGAACCCGAATGATCCAGCAGGTCCGATCAAAGCCTTGAAGGCATTCAAGCGTATCAGCACCAAAGCGGGTGAGACTCAAAAAGTCAGCGTCCAGCTTGCACCGGAGTCCTTCCAGTCATTCAACGACAAGACGCAAACCATGGAAATCAGACCGGGTAAATACCAACTGCTTTATGGTTCCTCTTCCGCTGATAAAGATTTGAAGAAAGTGGATTTGGTGATTGAATAATCTTCACCGTCACCCTATTTTTTATTGCCCATGGTTTTGGAAAATCACGGGCAATCTCTCAAAAAACATTGCCCGTGGTTTTTTATTTCCACGGGCAACGTTTTGTAAAACGATGGGCAACATTTTTTGCTCGCACGGGCAATGTTTTTGAGCCCATTCAGGAACGGGTTAAAGTCCGTTCTTTATCTTCTCATTCAGTTCATCGACCAGCTCTTTGTATTGATAGCGATTGCCCATAAAACGCATGTCGGTCAAAGGATCACTATCTAAGATATGCTCCATCAACTCGGAGGGAGCCGGCGTAGCAGGCAATGCGGCATATTCCTCATACGTATAGGTGAGAAAAGCCACGTAACGCGAGATGCCCCGATTATCCAGCCACCAACCATCTTGCAACCGGGTCGGATAGGTGAATTGCTCCCCGATCTTGACATCAGTAATCGCAGGGTAAGCCACGATTTTCTTCCGATCCGCACTCAACGTAACCGGCACATAGCGACTGTAATCTTTGCGCATCTTATAGATGACCACCTTCGGTGTAGCCGCCACAATTTGCTGGGAATTTTGCGTCATTGGCGCGGCTTGTGCCGTCTCTTGCTGGGCACTCTCCCGGCTACTGCTACATCCTGCCACTATTCCGGCAGAAGCCAACATCAGGATAATAATGCTTCTTTTCATCTTTCAGGGTTATTTATTGCGGCAAATGTAATGAAAACAATGTATTCACTGCCTGTGTTAGACAAAAAAAGACGCCACGATTCGTGACGCCTTTCTTTATTTGAGTCAGCTCAGCTTACTTCAACTCCTTGATGCGGATATTGCGGAATTTCACCGGCGAGCCATGACCCAAGAAACCGATGTGTCCCTTCTTATTGAAAAGGCCCGGATGCTCCTTATGATCAGCCGTTCCGTTCTTCGTAGCCTCACGGATATTGCCCTCCAAGATAACCTGTCCATTGACAGTAACCTTGATGTTATCCCCATTGGCAATGATCTCCTCGGTGTTCCACTCTCCCGCAGGCTTGAAAGCACTGTGGTGATCCGTTTTCGCCGGGATAATGCCATAGACCGAACCATGATGCTGCAAAGGCGTGATATCCTTATAAATCGGATGCTCGCAATCCAACACCTGGATCTCCATACCTACGTAAGCCGCATCTCCCTCCATCGGTGTACGAATGCCGATACCATTGTTCGCACCCGGTGTTAACTGGAAGTCAAAGCGATAGATAAAGTTGGCATACTCATCCTTCGTATAAAGGTTGCCACCGAAACTCTTGGTCGGCACGCAAGCGATGCACCCATCCTGCAAGATGTAATCCACCGTGTTGCCTGTCCATTCGTGCATGTTGGTGCCATCAAACAAGACCTTGAAGCCCTCCTTCTTCTCCTGCTCAGAAAGCTGGAACGGCTCTTGTTTCGGCAGTTCTTTCACGTAAATATCACGGAAGAAGCAACGGCTGCCATGTGCCTGCAACTCGATCTGCTCAATCGGGAGAATTGGTTGACTACGATCCCAATAGTTCTCCATGATGACATTATCAACCACCAACTCACCGTTGAGCTTGACAGTCACACGATCGCCCACCATCTTGATGTAGAAACTGTTCCACTCACCCAACTTATTGTCAGCCACCTTCAGCGGATTACGCTCGTTCTTTGCGTTGTTGTAGAGTCCGCCTGAACCTACCTGTGCGCCCACATTGACACGAGAGGTGTCCCAAATCTGTACTTGCGGTGTCGCACGGAGGTAGATACCGGCATCCGGCTCCTTGCCATTCGGGTCGAGCATCCAATCCACATACATCTCGAAGTCTCCATATTGCTTCTCCGTACAGAGGTTATCGTAGCCACTGCCCTCAAAGACAATCAAGCCGTTCTTCACGAACCAGTCTTTGCGCATCCGCTCATCGGCAGCCTTCTGCTCTTTCTCCAGCTGAGCCGGGGTCATCTTATAGCGTTTGTAAGGATTGCCATCGCCATCCTTGCCAACCATTCCCTTCCAACCTGTCAGATCCTTGCCGTTGAAAAGCGATACAAAACCCTCCTCGTCGCCTAACTTCTCTAAGTGCTGCTTCAAGGCGTCAATGTCATAACGCGCATCCTCGCCATCAAACATACCCAGCACACGAGTCAAAATCGCCTTCACGTTCTTTCCTGAATACTCCGGATGACTCCGGGCGATGTTCCAAACCGCATAGGTAGCCGCAGAGCGTACCTCCGCATTACTATCATCGAGGAATTGCGAAGCATACATCAAACCAATGAAGGTACCCGTCTGTTGCACCTGCTGCAAGATCTGCACCTTTTGCTTGTTATCCTTTGCGATCTCCATCGCCTGACGCAGACGGATCAATCGGTTCTCACCCGTCATCTTCGGGTTGGAAGCAAGCTGCACATAGCGAGTCAATGCCTTGTCGCGTACCTGTGCATCCGTAGTGTTCTTCGCAATCACATACAACGGATCAGCGGCCTCATCACCCTTCCAAACCAACAAAGCCTCCAAAGCAGCATCCTTCGCTGCACCTTTACCCTCCATGAATCCTGACACGATCATCTTCAACGCATCAGCCTCACCGGTAGCGGAGAGTACCTTATAATACAGATGTTTCTTACTATCGCCCGCTTGTACCATCCGACGATTTACGTTCTGCACCATCGTCTTGGGAGTCTGCTTTGCAATGGCAGCAATGAGGGCATCTTGCAGCGGAGCAATCGCATCCGCTTCAGCCGTCTCCAACATACCACACAGCAACGTGAAGTCTTTCTCTGCCACCACATCCTTCAATGCGGTATAAGCAGCCGTCTTCACCGCAGGCGTACCACTCTTGATCTGATCCAAAACCGTATTCAAGTTTGCGTCTGCCTTGCGATTGGCCAACAGCTCTAATCCGGCAATCTTACCGGCCTCACCCGCTGCGGGAATCACTTTCGCTACGGCCTGGTCAATATCGCCCGCAAAGGCCAGCAAAGCATCCTGTCCCAGTAAGACTACCTGCTTATCATTGCTCTTCAAAAGATCAGCTAACGCCGGAATCACGCTCTTGTCACCAATCTTCACCAATGCCCACACAGCAGCTTGACAAACATCAAAATTGGTATCATTCAGCTGATTCAAGATTACCTGCTTGGCCGGTAAATCGAAGCGTACCTCCAAATTCTTGATCACGTCATGCTGGTTCGGACGCTTACTCTCCCTGCCAATCCAGTTGAGCACATCCACCTTCACCTCCGGTTTCGCCTTCATCACGATCTTCATCAACTCCACATAGAGCGCTTGATCCGCATAGGCGGAAGCGAAATTCAGAGCCGCGTTGCGATAATCCTTATCGGCATCTTTCAACGCTGTCTGCAATAACTTATTGGTGTTAGCCGGCTGTTGCGCGAAAAGCACCTCCAAGGCAGCCTCACGCGTCTGGGTAGCTCCAGCCTTCGTAGCCTTCTTGAGCAAATCAGCCGCTGCCTTCTCCGCCTCTTTGGCATTGCCATTCGCTGCGATCCGCTTAAT
>JALFJR010000029.1 GCA_022775005.1 Parabacteroides sp. | reverse complement strand
ATGGACTTCGCTTACGTGCGTTGGATCCAGCTCTAATAGAGTCTTATCCCATTATATCAAGAAGGAGGTGTGTCGTAATGTGCGATGCACCTTCTTTTTTGTTCATCACTACACAAATCGGTTCATTTTCTTTAAGCTGCTATTTTTTTTGAAGATTTCTTTGATTTATGTGTTCCCAGCACCAAAAACAACCTGAGTTCGACGAATTATAATTGATTGAAAAGTTGGTGATTAGCGAAAATTGTTGTAACTTTATGGTGTTCCATCACAAAGCATTACAAGCAACAATCACCAGGATCGCCGAAAACGAAATTACGGAATTGTTTCGTATGGCTGATGATTTTTGCCGGCTTTTTGACGCCATGATGGCGAAATATACGTCGAGATCTGACAAGAGGCGATGTCACCGCCGCGACTCAACCCTTTCCAAGGCAGAAATCATGATCACCATGATTCTGTCCCATGGCCCTGGCTACCGCTGCCCGGAACATTTTCTCCCGGCGGATGCTCGTGGACGCCATACCGCTCATCACCAAACTGAAAAGCAACACGAAAGGAGCGTCGACAAGCGTGCCAAACGAGCTGCCACTCCGCAAGAGGGCCATTATGGAAACCGTGCGCACGTAGCTTGCTTTATTCTGAGCTGGTGGAGCCACGCTAAAAAAGGGGATCCCAAGACTGGATCCCCTCCAAAGATCATACATCTCATAGCCAAGGCTGTGGATCTGTACATCTTTGTTATTACATAGTTAAGCTTTGATGTCGCAAAGGAATACCTTATTTCCTTTAAAAACAAATTCTTGTCTGCGTTTTTTGCCTATTTATGTCGTGAAACATGTTTTGGATGGTGTATCCCTGTTTTTATTAGGCTTGTCTTTACAGCAAACTCTCGTTAAGCTAACAAATTTATCCCCACAAAAAATCTACTGAGCCATTTTTTCTTGAAAATGTCGTTCACCTTATGATCTCTGTGCATAAAAAAAGAGGATATGTTGAGACATATCCTCTTTTCTCTTTTGAGCCTCTTGTCGGATTCGAACCAACGACCCCGAGATTACAAATCACGTGCTCTGGCCAACTGAGCTAAAGAGGCAGACGGGTAAGCGAACTACATCGCGCCGCTACAACCAAGTACCCTTGCTGCGGTCAAGCCCTGGGGGATTCCGAGGGAGCATGCCGTGTAGGACTTACCCGGGTGCAAAGGTAGCTATTTTTTCTTAGGCTCCAAATATTTTGATGATCGTATGCCCGATCTTGCAGATAAGCATTTGTTATTCATTGAATTTTGCTTATGTTAAAGAGTGTTCTTTCCTTGTGTGGGCTTTGTGAGGGGAGGCGAAATGCCGGTTTTTTGGAATCTTGATGGTCAAAACGTATGATTTCTCCTATTTTTTCTTTTTCTTTGCGCGGAATTTCGTTCAAGCGATATAAACGTGAATCTGATCATTGAACAAGGGAATACGCTGACTAAGATCGCCCTCTTTGAGGAGGGCCAGCTGGCGCATACCTATGCGTATAAGAATGCGGTGTTTCAGCCGTCGTTGGTGGAGGCGTTGCTCAGGCGGCATCCTTGCACAAACGGTATCCTATCGACGGTCATCGAGCGGGACGAGGCGTTATTGGCACTGCTGAAGGCGGAGTTATCCACCTTTCTCGTGTTGGATGAACGGATGGCCTTGCCGATACGGATTGGGTATGAGACGCCGCATACCTTGGGCCGGGATCGGATCGCAGCAGTGGTAGGCGCACAATCTTTGCGACCGGGAAGCAATGTCTTGGTGATTGATGCGGGCACTGCCATTACCTATGAGCTGTTGGAGGCTTCGGGACTTTATGTCGGAGGCAACATCTCGCCGGGCATGACGACCCGCTTTCGTGCGTTGCATCATTTCACGCAGAAATTGCCGTTGGTGAGTGAGCCGGAGGAGGTACCTTTGGTGGGAGTGAGCACAGAAAGCGCCATACAAGCGGGTGTCGTGAATGGAATCGTGCTGGAGATGGATGGGTATATCGACCTGTTGCGTCTGAAATATCCCGGTCTTTTGGTTTTTTTAACGGGCGGTCATTCGTTTTATTTTGAAAGACGGCTAAAAAACCGCATCTTTGCAGACATTAATTTAGTGTTGATAGGATTAAATAGAATCTTAGAGTATAATGTTGAGAATAAGTAAGGTAGTAATTATAAGTGTACTTATCTTTACGCAATTGGCCGTGTGGGCCCAGAATAATACGAACTCTCCTTATACCCGCTTCGGCTATGGTGAGTTGGCGGATCGTTCGTTTGGGGCCGGTCGAGCGATGGGTGGCGTGGGGATAGGCTTACGCTCCTCTAAGCAGATAAACCCCTTGAATCCTGCGTCTTATAGCTGTATGGATTCGTTGACGTTCTTGTTTGATTTTGGTGTGTCGGGGCAGGTTTCTTGGTTTGACGATGGCAATACGAAGCAACATCAGATGAATGGAAATGTGGAGTATATAGCTATGCAGTTCCCGATCACAAGACGTTTAGCGGTCAGTATAGGCTTGTTGCCTTTTTCGCATGTAGGCTATGAGTTTGGAGGTACGAAATCAGAAGCAGGATTGACTTGGGCGGAGACCTTTACCGGAAGTGGTAGCTTGTCGGAGATGTATGGGGGTCTCTCTTTCGATATTTGGAAGAAGCGATTGGCCGTGGGTGCTAACTTCGGCTTTTTATTTGGTAATTTCTCGCATGAGCGAAACTTGATCTTTGCCTCGGCAAATGCGGACGATGTGCAAAAATATCGTCGTTATGACGTGCGTGACTTTTTGATGGATTTCGGTGTGCAATACTCCCATCCCCTGAGTAAGGAGGAGCGGGTGACGGTTGGCGTGACCTACTCACCCGGGCAGAAGTTGAACACGACGTTGTATGACATTCAGCTGGTAGGTAGCGGAACCTCCTCCAGCTATACGGTGAACGACACCATCAAGAATTATCGGTATGACTTGCCTAATTCCTTTGGCTTTGGCCTTTCCTATGTGAAAGACAACAAGTTGACGGTTGCGGCAGACCTCAAGTATGAGAATTGGGAGGATTGCTACTTCGATAACGAGAAGGGGCTATTCAAGAATCGGATGCGCATTGCGTTGGGTGGTGAGTATATCCCGGCTTATCGTAACCGCAACTATTTCGGTCGCATCAACTATCGGGCTGGTTTTCATTATAGCAACTCCTACTTGCGTGTGGGTCGTTCGGAGGAGAACGGCTATAAGGGGCATGGATATAATGAGTATGGAGCGAGTGTCGGTTTTGGCTTGCCGTTGATCGATAATCGCTCCTATGTGAATCTTTCCTTCGAGTATGTGAAGATTCATCCGGAGATTCAGACAATGATCGACGAGCAATATTTTCGATTCACCGTGAACTATTCTTTTAACGAATTATGGTTCTTTAAGCGTAAGGTGAATTAAACGAGTGAGGTTAGTCGATGTCTAAACACCAAAGAGCAGAATTATAGCTAACTTTAATAAAAAGAGATATGAAGATCAAGGTATTATTATTGGCACTGGGTTGTACGATGGGTACATTCGGCGCTTACGCACAGAAAGGAGTAGATAATGGTACAAAGTTCGGGTCTGGCGAAGACAGCGTACGTTGCATTACCAATATCAGCTTGTTCGTTCCTTATGCGAAGGCAGGAAACTTTAAGGATGCTTATGACTTTTGGAAAATTGTCTATGACGAGTGTCCGGCCTCTACGAAGGATGTCTATCAGTATGGTGTGAAAATCATGGGCTGGAAGATCGCTCAGGAGAAGGACGCCGCTAAGAAGAAAGCGCTGATAGACGATTTGATGGCTGTCTATGACAAGCGTGTGAAGTATTTCGGCAATGACAAACGCTACGGCAAGGATTGGATCGTGGCTCGTAAGGTGCAAGATTATTTCGCACAGACAGGTGAGAACGCCGACTACAACTTAGCATACGGCTGGTTGAAGGAGATCGTGGATGAGAAGGGTGAGAATTGTGAGGCGTTAGGTCTCTCCTTGTTCGCTTTCTCTTCTATGAAGAAGATGGTTGCTGATCCGAACTTCAAGGAGCAATATATCCAGGACTATTTGGTGGCTTCCAATGGTTTGGATACACAGATCAAGGCTGCTCAGGCAGCAAACAATAAGAAAGAAGAGGATAATGTTACGGCCTATAAAGCTGGTGTTGACGGACAGTTTGCGAACAGTGGCGCAGCTGACTGCGAGACTTTGCAGAATCTCTATGCTGCCAAGATCGAGGAGAAGAAAGATGACTTGGCCTATTTGAAAGAGACTGTTTCTTTGTTGAGAAGAATGCGTTGCCAGGAGATCGATGCCTATTTTGCTGCATCCAGCTATGCCTATAAGTTGGAGCCGAGCGCTGAGGCAGCTGTGGGTATGGCAAAGCAGGCTGTGAAGCAGAAAGATTTTGACACCGCTTTGAAGTATTTTGAGGAGGCAGCTAATTTGGAGACAGATCCTGCCACCAAGGCTGATGACTTCTATTCGATGGCATTGCTATCTTTTGAGCAGAATGGCTATTCAAAGGCAAGACAATATTGCCAGAAAGCGATTGAGATCAATCCGAACTATGGCGCTGCCTATCTGTTGATTGGTAAGATGTATGCTTCAACAGCAAAGTCCGTTTATCCGGGCGATGGCGTGTTGGCAAGAGCGGTTTATTATGCTGCGATTGACAAGTTTGAGAAGGGTAAGCAGGTAGATCCGAACGTGGCAGAGGAGGCTAACTCATTGATCTCTTCTTATCGTGCCCATCTTCCCTCTACAGAGGAGATCTTTATGCACCCGGATTTGGAGAAGGGGAAGCCTTTCTCTGTCGGTGGTTGGATCGGCGAGCGTACAACGGTTCGTTAATTATGATTATTCATACATCGAAAGATGAAATAAAACATTCGGGCATAACAGCTACCCTTGGGGTAGTTGTTATGCTTCTTTTGTTAACGCAGGCCTGTAGTGGAGAGCATAAGGAGGTGGTGGAGGTGACGTTTGATCCCGAGACTACTTATACAATGAAAACAACGGGGGTAATCTCTCTGATTTCAGACTCTGGCGTGACACGCTATCGAGCTAACGCCAAAGAGTGGTTGGTCTATGGCAAGGCTAAGGAGCCCTATTGGTATTTCCCGAAGGGAATTTACGTAGAGAAATTTGACTCGCTGTTTCATGCGGAAGCGAGTATCGTGGCCGACACGGCTTACTATTATGATAAACAGGGGCTGTTTCGGTTTGTTGGTCAAGTGGAGGTGAAAAGCCTGCAAGGAGAACATTTTGAGACCGATGAACTGTTTTGGAACCAAAAAGAAGATAAGGTCTATTCGGATCGTTTCATCCGGATAGAGCAGGAGGAAAAGGTCATTACGGGAATTGGGTTTGAGTCGAATCAAAACATGACTCGTTACACGATTCGAGAGTCGCGAGGTGTTTTCCCGGTAGCTACCACTTCTCCTGCCGATACGACAAAACAAGAATAACGTGGGCACATTCATTTATATATTGATTTCATTGGCGTTTTCTGCCTTTTTCTCCGGCATGGAAATAGCGTTCGTCTCTTCCAATAAATTGCTTTTCGAGATGGATCGAGATGAGCGAAGTTTATCGAGCAAGGTGTTGGGTATGTTTTATCGCAATCCCAATCTGTTTATTTCTACCATGTTGGTGGGTAATAATATTGCTTTGGTCGTTTACGGCCTGCAGATGGCCATTGTATTAGAGCCGTTTATCGCACAAGTGGTGGCCAATGAGGCGTTAATCGTCTTGATTCAGTCGATTCTCTCCACACTGTTGATCTTGTTTGCGGGTGAGTTCATCCCTAAGACCATTTTTAAAATCAATCCGAACTTTTCTTTGCGACTGTTTGCACTGCCGCTATTCCTTATATATATCGTTTTATTTCCCATCTCTAAGTTATCGTCGTTGCTCTCGTTTCTGATCTTGAAGTTGGGTGGGGTAAAAGACTTAAGCCCTTCGCCTCAGGCTTTGGGAAAAGTCGATTTAGACTATTTCATCCAGCAACGTATTGAGGATGCGCCTCAGCACTCGGAGTTGGATACTGAGGTGAAGATCTTTCAGAATGCCTTGGATTTCTCTAATGTGCGTTTACGTGATTGTATTGTGCCGCGTACAGAAATAGTTGCCTGTGATACGGCGACCTCTGTCGAAGATTTGCGTGCTCGTTTTGTGGAGACTGGCCTGTCGAAGATCTTGGTGTATAGGGATAACATCGATGATATTATCGGTTATATCCACTCTTCTGAGCTGTTTACGAATCCGGAGGATTGGACGAAACAGATTCGAAAGGTACCGATCGTCCCAGAGACAATGGCAGCCAATAAGTTGATGAAGCTGTTGATGCAGGAGAAGAAGAGTCTGGCCGTGGTTGTAGATGAGTTTGGCGGTACGTCGGGTATCGTGACGTTGGAGGATTTGGTGGAGGAGATTTTCGGAGAGATAGAGGACGAGCACGATGTTAAGTCTCATGTGGCTAAACGAGTGGGTGATCATGAGTATCTGCTTTCTGGCCGAATGGAAATTGATACGTTGAACGAGATGTTTGGCCTGGAATTGCCTGAATCGGATGACTATGTGACGATCGCTGGTTTTATCTTGCATGTTTACCAGAAATTTCCGAAGGTGAATGAGACGATTCAGATCGAAAATTATACATTTAAGATCGTTAAAGTGACGGCTACGAAAATAGAATTGGTCCGTATGACTGTGGATAAATGAGAAAAATAAGGGGCAAATGGTGTGGACAATCCTTTTTTTCCTATCTTTGTGCCCTTAAAATGAGTAATAATAAATTTAAATAACGATAAAGATAAATGGCTACGCTGGAAAAAATCAGAAGCAAAGCGGGACTGCTGGTACTCGTCGTGGGTCTGGCCTTGTTCGCTTTTATCATCGGAGACTTTTTGAACTCCGGATCTACTTATTTTAGACAATCACAAGAACGCATCGCCGAGATTGATGGCGAGGTGATTAAAATCCAAGATTATCAGGCTCGTGTGGACGAGATGGCTGAAATTTACAAGATGCAGTCAGGTTCGGCCAGTCTGCCGGAGGAGTACATGACACAGATTCGTCAATCGGTATTCGACGGTATGGTCCAGGAGATCGTATTGGATGAGGCAACAGAGCAATTAGGTATGGTAGTCAGCTCAGAGGAGTTATTCGACATGGTACAGGGCGAGAATATCTCTCCGCTGATTCAACAGATGCAGATGTTTGTGAACCCCCAGACAGGAGCTTTCGATAAGAGCGCATTGTTGAGCTTTTTGAAGCAGATTGATGTGGATAACATTGCCGCTTATCCGGCAGATCAACAGGCTCAGCTGTTACAGGCTCAAAACTTCTGGTTGTTCTGGGAGAAGAATATCAAGCGTCAACGTTTGGAGTCTAAATACACGACTTTATTGAGTAAGGCTATTTCTGCGAATGCATTAGATGCCAAGGCAGCTTACGATGAGGCTGTTGAGAACTCTGATATTGTTTATGCAATGCAATCTTATTCAACGATCCCTGATTCAACGATTGCGGTTAGCGATAGCGAGATCAAACGCCTCTATGAGCAGCGCAAGGAGTCATATAAGCAAAAGGCTTCAAAAGTGATTGATTATATCGCTGTAGATATTCGTCCGAGTAAGGATGACTATGATAAGGTGCAGGCTGACATAGAGAGCATCAAGAGCGAGTTGGAAACAACAGATCGTATTGCGGATTTAGTCAATGAGAACTCCGAGATTCCTTATGTCGATGCGTTCTTCTCTGAAGGTGCTTTAGATGCTGAGTTGAAGCAATTTGCAACTACCGCTGAGGTAGGTGCAATTTATGGTCCTGTATTTGATAACGATAAGTATCGCCTCTTTAAGCTGGTGGATAAGACAAATGCTGCGGATTCTGTAAAGGTGAGCCACATCATGTTGGCTGGTAAGGGTGAGGCAGAGACCAAGGCTTTGGCTGATAGCTTGATGGCGGTATTGAAAGGCGGCGCCTCTTTTGAGGAGTTGGCTAAGCAATACTCTGCTGATCAGGCCGCTGAGAAAGGGGGCGAGCTAGGCTGGTTTACTGAGGCTACTGCTTTGCGTGGTGTTAATGCCGAGTTTAAGGACGCTGTATTCTCTACACCTATTAATCAGGTGACTATTGTGAAGTCTATGTATGGCACGCACTTGGTGAAGGTGACAGAGAAAACCGCTAACGTTGCGAAGTATAAGGTGGCTGATATTGATATGACTGTATCTCCGAGTTCAAAGACGTATAGTAATATCTACAATGAGTTGAACCAGTTTATCTCTAACAACCACTCTGTAGATAAGATTGCCGCTAACGCTAAGGAAGCTGGTTATAACTTGATTAGTGATGCAACGGTTACAAAAGACGATCAATTGTTAGGTTCTGTGCAGAACTCTCGTCAGGTGATCCGTTGGGCTTTCCAGAACGATAAGGGTGCGATCTCTGAGATCTTCGAGTGCAACGATAAGTTCGTTGTTGCTGCTATGAAGGGCTCCATTGACGAGGGTTATCGTCCGTTGGAGATGGTTGCTGCTCCGTTGAAGGCTGAGTTGATTGCACAGAAGAAGGGAGAGCAGATTGCTGCTTCTTTGGCTGCTAAGAATCTGACTTCAGTTGAGGCGTATGCTGAGGCCATGGGTGCTAAGATGGACAGTGTGAAGTTTGTGAACTTCGCTACTCGTCGTATCTCTGGTATTGGTATTGAGCCGAATCTGAACGCAGCGGTAGCTATGGCTCAAGTGAATCAAGTGAGTGCCCCGGTGAAGGGTAACAATGGTGTGTATGTGTTTAAGGTTTACGCACGAAATACGGACTCAAAGACTTATGATGAGGCTGAGCAGGTTCGTACACTGGATGCAAGCATGGCATATCGTGTAGGCTTCCAGGCTATTCAGTCTTTGGTAAACAAAGCAGAGATTGAGGATAATCGTATCCGCTTCTATTAATCGTTAGTTGCACACGTCTTGTGCGATTCATATAAGGTGAGGCTGCATCGTAAGGTTCTCTTATGGTGCAGCCTCACTGCTTGTTTAGTAGTTTCAATCCTTGGTCACATTTTCTTCATTGCATTTCCGGATGATGTCAAACGATCGTTTGATAGCCGTCATGCAATTGTTTGGTATTGGTCAAACGATCGTTTGACAATGTGCGGAAAGGTACGGAACTTTAACTTAACTATGATACAATATGGAATATTTCTTGTACTTTTGTCGGGTTACATAGAAAGGATAGACAATGGCAGAGAAGAAGAAACTGATGGGAATGACCCTGACGGAGTTGCAACAGGTGGCTACTGAAGTGGGGCTTCCAGGATATACGGCGAAGCAGATGGCAGACTGGCTGTACAAGAAACGGATCAAGGAAGTGTCGGAGATGACGAACGTGGCTTTGGCCAAACGATCAGCTTTGGCGGAGCGTTATGAAGTGGGTAGTTACCCACCAGCTATGGCGCAACGTTCGGTGGATGGCACGATTAAGTATCTTTATGCAGCGGGCGAGGGGAAGTATGTGGAGTCTGTCTATATCCCTACAGAGGATCGTGCTACGCTCTGTGTTTCGTCTCAGGTGGGCTGTAAGATGAATTGCTTCTTTTGCATGACCGGTAAGCAGGGCTTTTCTGCCAATTTGACCGCTAATCAAATCTTAAACCAGATCCAGTCTTTACCGGAGAGTGACTCGCTTACTAATCTTGTTTTCATGGGCATGGGTGAGCCGTTAGATAATGTGAATGAACTCTTCAAAGTATTGGAGATATTGACGGCGCCTTGGGGATATGGATGGAGCCCGAAGCGTATTACTGTCTCTACGGTTGGGGCGATGAAGGGGTTGCGTCGCTTCTTGGAGGAGAGTGAATGTCATTTAGCTTTTAGTCTGCATTCTCCCTATTCGGAGGAGCGTCTTTCGTTGATGCCTGTGGAGAAGGCTTTCCCTGCGCAAGAGGTGATAGACCTCATCCGGCAATATGATTTCTCTCATCAGCGACGGGTCTCTTTTGAGTATATTGTTTTTAAAGGGCTTAATGATGATTTAAAGCATGCTGATGCATTGGCTCGGTTGTTGCGACAGATACCTTGCCGGGTGAACCTGATACGCTTCCATGCGATCCCGCATGTGCCGTTGCAAACCTCCGATATGGCTCGTATGGAGGCTTTCCGGGATCGTTTGAACGCTAAGGGTGTGATTTGTACGATTCGGGCTTCGCGTGGAGAGGATATTTTTGCTGCTTGCGGTATGCTGTCAACCGCTAAAAATAGTACATTTGTGGATCATAATTAATAGCGAAAGATATGAAAATGCGTTTTTTATGTTTGAGTATGTTGATCTGCCTGATCGCCTTGGGCGCTTGTAGCTCCGGAGCGGTTATGACTCAGGCTACTGGTTTTGCCTATGAGGTGGTGGTCGTGATGGATCAAGATCAATGGAAAGGGGAGGCCGGTGAGGCCATAAAGGGAGATTTGACCGCTTCGATTGTGGGTTTGCCCCAGTCGGAACCGACGTTGAAAGTGACCTATGTGCAACCGAAAGATTTTAACGGCTTATTGCGATATGTGCGTAATATCTTGGTTATTAACATCGATCCTGCTGTCTATACCAAGACCTCGTTGGCGTATGAGGCGGATCGTTGGGCACAGAACCAGGTGGTAGTAACGCTTCGCTCGCCGGATGCGGCCTCTATCTTGGCCTATTTGGAAGAGGGACACACCCTGTCTGATTTCTTTGTGAAGGTGGAGATGCGTCGTGCGATTAGTCAACTCAAGGATGGTTATAGCACTTTGGTGATGGATAAACTGAAGGATCAGTTTGATGTGATGCTTAATGCACCCTCGAATTTTACCTATTATAAGGATACGACTGATTTCTTCTGGAGCTCAAATAACGCCAATACAGGACGTATGGATTTGGTTGTTTATTCGTTCCCTTATACAGATCCAAACACTTTTACGGTAGATTATTTAGTGGCGAAGCGGGATTCGGTCATGAAGGCTAATTTACCCGGTTCGTTTCCTGGTTCTTACGTGCAGACTGAGAAACGGGCTGGTGTCGATTATCAGGCAATTACGTTGCGAGGGAAATATTGCGGTGTGATGCGTGGCCTTTGGCGTGTGCAGGGCGATATGATGGGTGGTCCCTTTGTCAGCCTAACTCGTTTGGATGAGCAGAACAATCGTGTGATTGTTGCAGAAGGGTTTGTGTATGCGCCAGAGACGGAGAAGCGTAATTTTATTCGTCGAATTGAGGCGGCTCTTTACACACTACGTTTGCCAGGTGAGTTTGAGAAGCCGATCGATGAAGTGCTGAGTTTAGGTAAGTAAATGTAATCAATCAAGATATGGATGAACAATTGATCAAGGTGGGGGTGACTCATGGCGATATCAATGGTGTCGGTTATGAGGTGATTTTGAAAACCTTCGAGGACTCAAGAATTACGGAACTTTGTACACCGATTATCTATGGTTCCTCAAAGGTTGCGGCCTATCATCGTAAGGCCATGGATTTGCCTCCTGTGAATTTCAGTATTGTAGCTTCTGCGGATGAGGCAGGGGCTAACCGTGTGAATATCATTAATTGTATAGAGGATAATACGAAAGTCGAATTGCGTAAATCGACGCCAGAAGCAGGTAAGGCTGCTTTTCAATCTTTGGAAGCGGCAGTGGCCGATCTGCGCCGAGGTGCGATTGATGTGTTGCTGACTGCCCCAATCAACAAGCACAATATTCAGAATGCAACTTTCCATTTTCCTGGACATACTGAATATTTGGAGGAATGTTTCGCTGATTCGCAGGGCAAGGCGCTGATGATCTTATTGACTGATTCGTTGCGTGTGGCTTTAGTGACAGGTCATGTGCCTGTTTCTCGGATTGCGGAGTTTATCACGGTGCCGAATATTGTCAATAAATTGATGCTCTTCAATCACTCTTTGAAACAGGATTTCGGCATCATTAAGCCTCGCATCGCTGTGTTAGCACTCAATCCTCATGCGGGCGACGCAGGATTGATCGGAAAAGAGGAGGCGGAGATTATTAAGCCTGCGATGGAGGAGGCCGAACGGAAAGGTGTTCTTTCTTTTGGCCCTTATCCTGCGGATGGCTTCTTTGGCTCTCGTATGTATGAGAAGTTTGATGGCGTATTAGCTATGTATCACGACCAAGGATTGGCTCCTTTTAAGGCGTTAGCTATGGACGAAGGTGTTAATTTTACTGCAGGTTTGCCGATTGTTCGTACTTCTCCTGACCATGGTACCGCTTACGATATTGCGGGGCAAAATAGGGCATCAGAAGTCTCATTTCGACAAGCGCTCTATACGGCAATTGACATTTATCGCAATCGGAAGCGTTTCCAGGAAGCTACAGCTCGTCCTTTGCGTAAGCAATATTATGAGAAGGGTAGCGAAGAGAAATTGGATTTGACAAAAGAGGAATAAGCACTATTTTTTAGCTGCGGAGCTTTCGTGCTCCGCGGCTAAAACTAACTAATAACACTCCTGAAAACACGGTCATTGCCGCAAGTACCTTTTGCCATGTCAGTGTATCCATACCGATGGCAATGCTGATAACGATTGCGATGATAGGTTGTACATAGGAATACATACTTACCAGTGTGGGACGAATAAGCTTTTGACTGATCGGTATCAAGAAGTAGGTGATAAATGTGGCACAAAAGACCAAGAAGCCTACTTCTGCCAAGAACTTGCCAGAAAGGGTTGTATAATCTATATGCAGTATCTCCGAAGCTGTAAAAGGCAAGGACATGAGCGTGGCGAAAAGAAAGATCCATTTCATGAAAGTCACGACTGAATACTTGCTAATCAACGGCTTGAAAATGCCTAAATAGAGCGAGAAGCAGAGGCTGTTCATAAAGATCAGGAAAACCCCAATGGGCTTTGTTTGTGTAGCGCCTCCCGTGGCACTTACGCTGGTTGTGATCAGATAGATAATACCACAAAGACTGACCAAGACACCGCCCGCCTTTTTTAGCGTAATAGGCTCTTTCAAGACAAGTGCTGCGATACACATGGTATAAATAGGCGAAAGTGCGCTAATGATGGAACAATCCATGGGCGTGATATCTGCTATCGCCATAAGGAATGTGATTTGAGTAAGAAAAAAACCTAATATAGATGCGGCTAAAATTTTAGGAAGATCCCGTTTTTCGACCTTTTCTTTTGGCATGAAAAAAGATAGTATCCAGAAAAGAGCCCCTGCTCCGATGGAGCGGAAACAGAAGAGTGCGAGAGGTGAAAGCAGATTACTTCGTGTGATGTCCTTACATATCACGATGTTGAGTCCAAAGATGGCATAGGCGATAAAACTGGCACCATGACCAACGAGACTGCCCATTTTTATCATAAACTGAATCTTTTTGATTTTAAATGAGGCCAAAATTACTATTACTACATTTTTTTGCCAACAAATCCACAAGCTTTAACACAACGAATGTTGTGTAATCGGTTTTGATGTGATTTATTTGAAGTAATAAAAATCTAGTGCTATGATTTATGGTTACATATGCGTTAGTTGCGATAAACAAACTGTCGAAAATCAACGATACGAGATCAATAAATTCTGTGCAGCTCTCGATATAACTGTCGATGGATGGATAGAGGAGACTATTAGTGGCACCAAAGCCTATAATAGACGTGCATTAGGTAAACTTTTGGAGCAAGTTGTGAAAGATGATCTTATTATTTGTGCGGAGTTGTCGCGCTTGGGCAGGAATCTATTCATGATCATGGAAATCTTAAATATATGTATGACTAAAGAATGCCGTGTTTGGACCATAAAGGATAATTATCGCTTAGGCGACAATTTACAAAGTAAAGTATTAGCTTTTGCCTTTGGCCTTTCTGTGGAAATTGAGAGAGACCTGATCAGTCAAAGAACGAAAGAGGCCTTAGCCAGGCGTCGGAGCGATGGTATGATCTTGGGAAGACCGAAAGGGAAACTCACCGCACGAGAAAAATACAAGCTAAATGGTAAAGAGGGCTTGATTACCGAGTTGCTTTCTTCTGGGGTGGCCAAACTCCGGATCGCTCGTATTTGTGGTGTAATCCGCAACACCTTAAACCGTTATCTGCGAACCTTTATGGTCAAGTTAGACGAGGAGAAAGTTAGTGAAGAGTAGCTTGTGTGAGGAACTGAAAGATCTTGTCTTCCTCCTCTGGATGAAACCAATGGATTTCAGGGTCATGCTTGAACCAAGTCATCTGTTTCCGGGCATAGACCCGACTGTTGCGCTTAATTTTCTCTATAGCTAAATCAAGTGTCCATTCGCCACTAAAATAATTGAAAAGCTCCTTATATCCTACTGTGTTAAGCGCATTCAATGTGCGGAAGGGATAAACTCTGCGTGCTTCCTCGAGCAATCCCTCTTCCATCATCATATCCACACGCCGGTTGATGCGGTCGTACAGCTCTTCTCGATCTCGGGTCAAACCAATCTTGATGATTCGAAAGGGTCGGCTCTTGATGGTGTTCGTACGAAACGAGGAGTAGGGTTTACCGGTCATCCGACAGATCTCTACTGCATGAATGACCCGTTTGTAGTTCTGCCGATCAACCTCCTCATAGTGTTGGGGATCTGCGGCTTTCAATTCTTCTAAGATAGGGGCAAGTCCCTCTTGGGCATACTGCTGATAGATGGCCTCGCGTATTTCAGGCGTGACGGTGGGGATATCATCAATACCCTTGCAAACGGCATCGATATACATCATGGATCCACCCGTCATAACGACATGGGGGGTCGTCGTATGAAGTTGAGCCAGCAGAGCCAATACGTCGGTCTCAAACTGGCTGGCACTGTAATAGTCTGTTAATTTTAACGTGCCTACAAAATAATGCTTTACCCGAGCCTGTTGCTCGGGAGTAGGGGCTGCAGTGCCTATAGGTAAATCACAATAGAGCTGACGGGAGTCGGAAGAAATGATGGGTGAGCCGAATCGTTCAGCCACCTTCAGGCTTAGTTCCGTTTTCCCGACTCCGGTCGGTCCTAACAAAGTGATAAGGCTGTTCATCAATAGCGATCGTCGTCGTAGGGATTATCAAACGGACTCTCGCTCAACCCCTCGAAGCCATCTCTATCCAATTCATCCGGATCATACTCGGAGTCGCCATAGAAATCTTCTCCAATCTCTGTGTTTGCTGTTTTGGCCTCAAACTCATCAAAGGAGATCATCTGTGCGGGAGGTAATCCTTTTGATTTGCTGCAGACGGGGTGATCTAAGTCTTCGCCCGGAATGATCTCGCGCAGCTCCATGAAGAAGGCACGATCAGTCATGTAGTCGAACACGAAGAGCAATTTTTGGTGCTCATCCTCCAGCAACTCATCCAGATGGGTGTCTCCCATCACATAGTTGTCCTCGTCAGAGGTGGTATCCATCTCTACACGTGTAATCTCCGTACGTTTGCTCCAATCCTCATCGCAGATGAAAAAGGAGGTCATTTGATCTTTAGTGTAGTTGACCGAGTCGAGAATTGCGTCATGCAACTCCAAGAAGGTGGCCTCAGAGTCAATCTTGATCTCACGTTTGAAGTCATCGACTTCATCAGACAGGATTAAAAATCTAAATAACATAAATGTCAGTATCTAATTTTTGCGTGTCAAATGTAGTAAGAATATTCCTAAAACAATTGCCCATCGTTTTGAAAAACGATGGGCAACGCATAAAAAAATCGTCGGCAATGTTTTCTAAAACCACGGACAACGTTTAGGAAAAGCATGGGCAATGTTTTTCCAAACGATGGGCAATGATTTGCAAAATGATGGGTAACGTTTCTTACTCATCGATAGAGCCTCTAACGATACCTCGTTTAGAGGCTTTTATGAAGTTGAGAATCAAATCTCTCTCCTCACTGGGCTCATACTCTGTCTCAATGGCCTTGAGCGCATCCGAGTTATTCAATCCGCGGGTGTAGAGCGTGCGGTAAATATCTTGGATTAGATAGACCTGCTGGTTGGTGAATCCCCGTCGGCGAAGACCAACGATGTTGATGCCACAATAGACAATTGGATCGCGTCCAATCAAGGTATAGGGCGGAATATCTTTGCCGATGCGTGAGCCACCTTGGATCATTACGTGCTTGGAGATTCGACTAAACTGGTGCACCAACGATCCACCACTGACAATAGCGAAGTCATCGATCTCAACCTCTCCGGCAATTTGCGAAGCATTGCCAATGATGATGTTATCATGCAGCACACAGTCGTGTGCTACGTGCGAGTAGGCCATGATCAAACAGTTATTACCAACCACGGTCTTGCCCTTAGAGGCCGTACCACGGTTGATGGTGACGCACTCGCGCAGAGTGGTGTTATCACCGATTTCTGCTGTAGTGATCTCGCCTTTGAATTTCAGATCTTGTGGGATGCCAGCCACAACTGCTCCCGGAAAAATTTGACAGTTTTTCCCAATACGTGCGCCATTTAATACGACGGCATGTGGATAAAGGTGGCAATGATCGCCAATGACCACATCTTTCTCCACAACGGCAAACGGTTCGATAATGACATCTTCGCCAATCTGTGCATCAGGATGTACGACTGCAAGGGGTGAAATGTTCATCTCTTTAAGTATATGTTTTTGGTTTTATTTGTTCTTTACAATTTGTGCCATAAACTCAGCTTCGCTGACTAAGGTATCGCCCACGAAGACATAGCCCTTCATGGTGGAGATGCCTCGGCGGATAGGGGCTAACAGCTCCAAACGGAAGATCAGGGTATCGCCTGGCACCACTTTGCGACGGAACTTCACGCCATCGATCTTCATGAAGTAGGTAGAGTAACGCTCTGGTTCATCTACGGAATTCAATACCAACAGACCTCCAGTTTGCGCCATTGCTTCCACCTGCAAAACGCCCGGCATCACCGGCTCTTGTGGGAAGTGACCTTGGAAGAAGGGCTCGTTTGCCGTGATATTTTTCACGCCGACAATGTAATTGCCTCCGATCTCAATGATCTTATCAACCAAAAGGAACGGATAGCGGTGGGGCAGGAGCTCACGGATACGGTTGATGTCCATCACGGGCTCGCGATTGGGGTCATAGACGGGTGCTTGCACCTCGTTCTGCTTGATGTCCTTACGGATCATGCGTGCGAACTGATTGTTGATCTTATGTCCTGGACGGGTAGCGATGATGCGTCCACGGATCGGTTTGCCAATCAAGGCAACGTCGCCAATCACATCCAACAGCTTGTGGCGCGCCGGCTCGTTGTCGAATACTAACGGCTTATGGTTGATATATCCTAACTCGTTCAAGCTCAAGTGAGGTACGTCCATCATATCCGCTAACTTATCCAACGACTCTTGAGGCAACTTCTGATCGTAAATCACGATTGCGTTGTCGAGGTCTCCGCCCTTGATCAAATTGTTGTTGAGTAACATCTCAACCTCACGTACAAAGACAAAGGTGCGAGAAGCGGCTAACTCAGAAGGGAACTCGCTCAAGTCATTCATCGTTGCGAACTGGTTGCTCAGCACAGGCGAATCGAATGAAATCAATACGTTCACGCTGAATTTCTCATCTGGAAGGATGATCAGTGAAGCTCCGCTTTCCTCATCCTTGACCTCGATCTTATGTTTTACGATGTAGTAATCTCTGGGTGCGTTTTGCTCTACGCTACCTACCTTCTGGATTGCCTCCGCAAAATAGCGTGCGCTTCCATCCAAAATGGGAAACTCTGGAGCGTTTACCTCAATCAAACAGTTGTCGATCTCAAAAGCGTAAAGTGCGGCCATCGCATGCTCGATGGTGCTGACTTGCACTCCTCCCTTACTTAATACCGTGCCCCGTTGTGTGGCTGTTACGTTTTCTGCCAATGCGTCAAGTACGGGTTGTCCCTCCAGATCGGTACGTTTGATTTTGTATCCGTGATTCTCTGGAGCTGGATTGAAGGTAATCTCTATGTCTAATCCTGTATGTAGGCCTTTACCCTTCAATGAAAAGCTTGCGGCAAGTGTCTTCTGTTTCTGCATAGGTCTATTATTTTGTTTGTTCTTTTTTCAGTTGTTCGATCTCTCGTTGCATTTGCCCGATCATGCGATACATCTCCGGCAGTCGGTTAAAGATGGCACTGGAGCGCATAAACCCTTTCGCATTGAAAGCCGGTGCGCCCAAGAGCGTGCATTCCTCTTTCACGTCGCTGATCACGCCAGCTTGTGCGCCCAGCGTGACATTATCGGCAATGTGAATATGGCCGGCAAGTCCCACCTGCCCGCCAAACATGCAGTGGCGTCCTACCTTGGATGAGCCAGCAATACCCACTTGGGCTGCCATGACGGTATGCTCACCCACTTCAACATTGTGGGCAATCTGGATCAAGTTGTCTAATTTCACCCCTTTCCGGATGATAGTTGAATCCATCACCGCTCGGTCGATAGTCGTGTTGGCACCGATTTCTACATCGTCCTCAATGATCACATTGCCTAACTGCGGGATCTTCTTATAGCTTTCTCCCTCTGGTGCGAAACCGAATCCATCCGCTCCAATTACACAACCCGCATGCAGGATACAGTTGTTGCCTATGACGCATTGCTCATAGATCGTCGTATGGGGATAGAGAATACAATTCTCACCGATGGTGACATGATCGCCAATATAGACATTGGGATAGATACGACATCCTTTGCCGATTTGGGCCCCTTCGCCAATATAGGAGAAATGGCCGATATAGACTTGTTCGCCAACCGTAGCGGTTGGGGCAATATAGGCTGTTGAGTCCACGCCGCTCTTCTTCGCTTTCTGCTGCTCAACCATGTTCAGGAGCAGAGCTAACGCTGCATAGGCATTTTCCACACGGATCAAGGTGGCACCTACGGGTTGCTCTAACACGAAGTCATTGTTGATTAGTACGATGCTTGCCTTTGTCTTGTAGAGATAGTGCGCATACTTCAAATTCGCTAAGAATGTCAAAGTCCCCGGTTTGCCCTCCTCAATCTTAGAGAAGTTATTGACTTTGACCGTTGGATCACCTTCGATCCTACCGTTCAGGAAACCGGCTATTTGCTGGGCTGAAAATTCCATTCCTTCTTTCTTCCTTCCTCAAATTTAAATGATACCTTTTTCGTGCAGATAAATCGCCATCTCTTGCTGTACGGCCTTAGCTGCCTCGCCTGCTTTCTCGGCGAACGCCTCGCTCTTGTCCGCATAAATAATTGCACGCGAAGAGTTGACGATCAAACCACATTGGTCGTTCATGCCATACTTCGCTACCTCGGCCAGGCTCCCCCCTTGCGCACCCACACCCGGTACCAACAGGAAGTGGTTGGGCACATGCTTACGGATGTCGAGGAACATCTTTCCTTGTGTTGCGCCAACTACATACATCATCTGCTCATCGGTCGCCCATTCGCTGGATTTGCGCAGCACCTTCTCAAACAGACGCTCACCCTCAGCGTCAGCGGTCAGCTGGAAGTCATGTGACCCCTTGTTGGAGGTCAAGGCCAACAAGATCACCCAAGCCTCCGGATAGATCAAGAATGGCTTTACGCTATCCTCGCCCATATAAGGAGCCACGGTCACCGCATCCACTTTGGTGTGCTCGAAGAAGGAGCGGGCATAAAGCTCCGACGTGTTACCGATGTCGCCACGCTTTGCGTCAGCGATGATGAATTGATCGGGATAGTTCTCTCGCAAATAGGCCACTGTCTTCTCGAAAGCAGCCAATCCCTTCACGCCCAAGCTCTCATAGAAGGCCAAATTGGGTTTATAAGCCACGCAGTAGGCCGCTGTTGCGTCAATGATTGCTTTGTTAAAAGCAAAAATAGGATCTTCCTCGTTCAGCAAATGCTGCGGGATCTTCTTTATATCGGTATCCAATCCTACGCAAAGGAAGGATTGTTTCTGCTGGATATGCTCGAATAACTGTTGTTTATTCATCTTGCTTTGAATGATTTGATAGTTTGTGTTATAATTCAGATGCTTTTAATCGCTCAGCGTTCTCTGCCACGATGAGGTGATCCAAGCAATCCTGAATCTCTCCATCCATAAAAGCTGAGAGGTTATAAATGGTATAATTGATACGATGATCAGTGATTCGTCCTTGCGGATAGTTGTAGGTGCGAATCTTTGCGGAGCGGTCGCCCGTGGACACCATTGTCTTTCGCTTGCTGGCGATGTCGTCGAGGTATTTCTGATGCTCCTTGTCATAGATGAAAGAGCGCAAGCGAGTCAAAGCCCGTTCCTTGTTCTTTGGCTGGTCGCGGGTCTCCGTACACTCGATCAAGATCTCTTCACTGACTCCCGTGATGGGGTTTTTCCAAACATAGCGCAAACGCACGCCAGATTCCACCTTGTTGACGTTCTGTCCACCGGCTCCTCCCGAACGGAATGTGTCCCATTTGATTTCGCCCTCGTTAATCTCCACGTCAAACTCGTCCGCCTCAGGCAGCACTGCCACCGTAGCGGCTGAAGTGTGCACACGCCCCTGTGTCTCTGTGGCCGGGACACGTTGTACGCGGTGAACGCCTGATTCATATTTCAATGTGCCGTAAACCTTCTCTCCGGATACTGTGAAGATAATCTCCTTGAAGCCACCGGATGAACCTTCGCTAAAGCTGGAAACGCTGACTTTCCAACCTTTTGCCTCGCAGTATTTGATGTACATCCGATAGAGGTCGCCTGCGAACAGCGCAGCCTCGTCGCCACCCGTACCCCCACGGATCTCGACGATGGCGTTCTTGTCGTCTTGCGGATCGGCGGGAACCAGCAGCAGCTTGATCTCCTCTTCCAAGGCGGGGATCTTCTCGTTGTTCGCCTCCAGTTCCTCACGAGCCATCTCACGCATCTCCGGATCCTGCTCGGTATCTAATAACATACGAGCCTCCTCAACTCCATTGAGCGTCTGCACGTAGGCCGTTCGTGCGGCTACGATCTTCTCCAGGTCGCGGTATTCCTTGTTCAGCTTCACGAAGCGCTTCATGTCGGCAATCACAGCTGGGTCGGTAATCAGCGTACCCACCTCCTCGAAGCGACTCACCAGTCCGTCTAACTTGCTCAGTAAATGATTCTCGGCCATGGATCGAAATTAATAGGTGAAGCGTCCCTTCTCGCTCTCGATGATCAACTCGTTTTTCTCAGCCTCCTCGACGAAGCCGACCACTTGGGCATCAATGCCGAAGCTCTTGGAGATAGCGATCACCTCCTCAGCGTGCTCCGGTGCGATATAGATCTCCATGCGGTGACCCATATTGAACACCTTGTACATCTCGCTCCAATCCGTACTACTTTGCTCCTGGATAATACGGAAAAGGGGAGGAATGGAGAAGAGATTGTTCTTTGTTACTCGCTTGTTCTCCACGAAGTGCATCACTTTTGTCTGTGCGCCTCCTGAGCAGTGTACCATACCATGGATCTCTGGGCGAAGTTTGTCTAACAACACCTTGATGACCGGTGCGTAGGTACGTGTCGGTGAAAGCACCAACTTGCCTGCGTCAATGCCTAACTCTGCGATCTGATCCGTCAGCTTCAACCCACCGGAATAGACCAACTCATCGGGCACAGCCGCATCGTAGCTCTCCGGATATTTTGCGGCTAAATATTTCGAGAAGACATCGTGACGGGCGGAGGTCAAACCGTTGCTACCCATACCGCCGTTGTAGCTCTTCTCATAGGTGGCCTGTCCGTAAGAGGCCAAGCCGACAATGACATCGCCACCTTGGATGTGCTTGTTGTCGATTACATCTGCCCGTTTCATACGACAGGTCACGGTGCTATCTACGATGATAGTACGTACCAAGTCGCCTACGTCGGCTGTCTCTCCACCTGTGGCGTAACAGCCAACACCCATCTCACGCAGCTCAGCGAGCAGCTCGTCTGTCCCGTTGATGATTGCGGAGATCACCTCGCCCGGAACCAAGAGCTTGTTGCGTCCGATCGTGGAAGAAACCAGGATGTTATCGACCGCACCTACACAAAGCAAGTCGTCGATATTCATGATCAAGGCATCCTGTGCGATGCCTTTCCATACCGAGAGATCGCCGGTTTCTTTCCAATACATGTAGGCCAACGACGACTTCGTGCCTGCGCCATCCGCATGCATGATGTTACAATAATCCGGATCACCTCCTAAAATATCGGGGATGATCTTGCAAAATGCTTTGGGGAAGATTCCCTTGTCGATGTTCTTGATTGCGTTGTGAACATCTTCTTTGGAAGCGGAAACGCCTCTCAGGTTATAACGTTGATCACTCATTGTACTATAGTTTGAACCGCAAAGGTAATATATTTTTTGAGTTACTTATCTAAGTTTGAGCACATCTCCCTCCATCGGGATATAATCTGCGCTCTTTTTGTTCATTTTGTACAGACTTTTAATCTGAATGCCATACTTCTGGGCGATGTCGTGCATCGACTCGCCGACCTGCACCACATGCTTATCGTAAGGCTTGTCGGCTTTTTTCTTTTTCTTTTCCAAATAGACGATGTCGCCCTTCTCCAAGGGGAAATCCTCCGGTACCTCGTTGTATTTCTTCAGTTTCCGGGGACTGAAACCTAAGCTGGCCGCGATGTGGTCGAAATCGTCGTTCTCTTGCGCATAGACGTAGATCAGGCCATGTGTGCGATAGACTTGATAGGCGGGTTTTATGGGCTGTTGCTTGGTGGTGTTTGTTTGCTTGGTTGTCTTCTTGACCACCTTCATCCGGTCATAGCGATACAGCCCATAATCCTCGATCACCTTGATCAACTTGTTGGCGTAGGCTCGATCCGTGGCATACCCGCATTTCTGTAACCCCTTGGCCCATCCTTTGTAATCGGTCACACGCAGGTCGAAAAGGCGTGCGTAGCGAGGGCGTTCGGCCAGGAACTTGGAATGGTCGATATACGATTGCTCCACTGTGCTATATTTGCGAAAGCATTCTCCACGCAGGTCGTCGTCGTGATAGACCCGTGCGCCTTTCCATTCGTGGCACTTGATGCCGAAATGGTTATTGGATCGGCGAGCCAGATCGCTTTGCCCAGCACCAGACTCCAATAATCCCTGCGCCAATGTGATACTGGCCGGGATTTTGTATTTAGTCTGTTGTTTAATGGCCAATGTGCTGTATGTCTTGATATACTTCTGATAGGAAGCCAGTTTGTGCTGTCCATTTACCTGCATAGGGAGGCCTATGGAACAAGCCATCAAGAGACTCAGTATGAAAAGCCGTATGCGCATTACCCTTCAATTTTATTTTTGCCAAATCTCCCAAGCGGCGAAAGCCTGCAAGAGCAACATTTCCAATCCATTCTTCACCACGGCCCCCTTTTCCTTGCCTTTCCGCATGAATAGCGTTTCATCCGGGTTGTACAGTAGGTCGTAGAGCAGGTGATCGCT
>JALFJR010000006.1 GCA_022775005.1 Parabacteroides sp. | reverse complement strand
CACACGGCAGGCATGATGATCATCAAAAAGCTTTCCGCCCAGCTCTAAATAGAGTTTCCCATCGAATTGGGCAATCCGTTCACTAATATGCGCAGACTGAATGCTGCAATATTTCTCGTTGTCAAATCCTTTTTTCATCTGATCAAATTCTGCTAATCATTACGGCCGCCAAAGTTACGATGATTCATGCGACTATCCGCCCATTTCGAGCAAAAAGTTTCCTTGATCAGCTTTCCCCGCACCTACTTCGTCACTTTGACACAACGCAGGATGCTGTGGTTACGGATCAGCAGTTTGCCGTCGGCAAGAGCCAAAGGAGCCCAGTTGCCATTGGGGACACGACCACCAAACTCCGCTGCTCCGGCACTGCCCTCCTCCAAGAGGTTAGCTTTGGAGATCGGCTTGAAGGCCTCGGCGGAAGGTTCGATCAGATAGAGTGTCTTATTGCCATCGGTAGCGAGAATCAAGCCATCGGCATAGATCATGCTGCCCTTGTCGAAGTTGGGATTCCGCTTGGTCTTCCACTTGATATTGCCCTCCATGTCCATGCAGGTGAGGCCGTCACGCCGTCCATTCGTACCATACTGGCCGTAGAAGTAGCCATCGAGGAAGAGTGCTGGTTTCGTCTGGTCGCCAAACTCCACGGTCGTGAAGAGCTCTTTCGTCGTGAACTTCCCGTCGGCACCACGCTGCACCTGGATCATCGTCGCTCCACGTTCGTAGCCCCCTACGACGAGCAACTTGCCATCGCCCGCTTCGGTAACCGGAGAACAAGAGATGTGACATTCCCAGTTGTCATACCGCCACAGCTCCTCTCCCGTCTTGGGATTGAAACCGATCACACGCCCCTTCTCCTTCGGCGCATCCCGATGACCAATGGGATTCGTAGAAGAAATCACGATGCTCAGGTGATCCTCGCCGTCGATGCGTACGATCGACGGGCTGGCATAAGTCTCAGGACCTAAGTTCTTTGTTTGCCAAACCACTTCTCCTGTCTGCTTCTTGAAAGCCAAGAGGCCGGCACCGGGAGCTCCACTATATACATATACCAAATCGCCATAGATCAAGGGGCATTGTGCGATTGCCCAGATCGGCAGTCTATCGCCTCCGTAGTCTTTCCAGATATTCTTGTTCCACAGTGGTTTGCCACTTTCGGTGTCGAAGCAATAGAAATCGCCGTTATGGCCACAAGAGAAGAGCAATTTGCCCTCCACGGCCGGCACACTACGTGAACCGGGGAACTGCACGGCTCCCGGTGAGGGATAAGTGTAGTGCCACAATTCCTTGCCTCCATCGAGAGTCAGGCAACGCATGGTCTCCTCCTCCTTGTCGGCATCTCGATCCAAGAGATAGATTTTTCCCTTCTCCACGACAGGGCCGCCATAGCCAATGCCGACAGGCACCGTCCAGAGTACCTCAGGCCCCTCGGCAGGCCATTCGCGAAGCAGATTCTTCTGTGTTGATTTACTGTCACTGGTCGGGCCAAGATAACGCGGCCAGTCTTGTGCGGAAGCACCTATCGCCAAGGTCGATAGGGCGCAAGTGATGAAAAGTTGCTGTACGTTCATGATAATTCTTTTGTTTAGAAATTTGGTGACAAATGTCTCTTTTTATTCGCAAACCATCGAACGAGATACCCTCAAAAGGAAAAAACGGTGAGTCATAACGAAACAGAAGCGGCTGTTTTCCCCTATCTTTGCGCCATGCAACAGAGGAATAAACAGACGATACCGGGTTTTCGACCCGAATCAGCCGAAGAACTTTTTGAGACCTTGCGTAAGGCAGGGCAGCTGCCAGCCCCCGCCTGTTATCGCATTTGTAACGCTTTGTTTCAACGCCTACTCAACGAGCAGACACGGTTTGAGCGATTGAAATTGAGCGGCCCTTTCGCCAAGATGGATTTCTTGCTGAAAACGCACCATGCCCAACCAGCGCTCCGGGCACGGCTCAACGAGACCCGCACTCGACTAAAAGCCGCTGGCGATGGACAACTGAGTGAGACAGAATTGGCGCATCACCAAAAACGAGATCTATGCCACCTCTGCCTTTTCATCGGCCTGCTCTTTGAGCGGGAGGTGCCCACCGATTTGGCCGCCCGTTTCCCCACGGAACGATTACCTGAGGCGCAAGACTTGCCCACCACTGACCGCATCCGGCTGATCGTCTCTCGCTGGGATGACCATTACCTCTATGGGCAACCCGAGCAAAATCCAGCCTTGGAGATTTGTGTCTGCTACCAGCCGGAAGCGTCCGATGCCGACCCAGCGTATGACCGTAGCTACCTGACCACCTACCTGCGTGAGGGGATGCAGCTTAACTTGGTGCGGCCAAAATGGCGGGAGAAGATTTTCTATCCGGAACTGATCATTGTGGAGCCTGATTACCTGGTCGATATTTCCGCCATAGCCTCCTGTATGGAAAGCTATGGACACTCCCCTCTCCTCCATCTCCTGCATAAGCTGCAACCGGCAGCCAACAGCGAAGCGATCCTGCTGGGTAACTTCGCCGGACAACTGTTGGATGAGGAGCTACACGCTGACTCTGACACAACCAGCTATGCACAGAGCGTGAAACGCTTCTTCCAAGGGAATGCCCTAAACCTCTTGGCCGCCGAGCTGACGCCCGGTTTCCACGAACAATCCCTGCGGCAAAGGGAGCACATCCATCAGGCGATTCGCAATGTCTTGCCCAATCTGGTACGCCCTTTCGACCTGCGAGAAACAATCGTGGAGCCCACCTTCTTCTCTGAGCTATTAGGCTTGCAAGGACGTATGGATCTCTTGCAACTGGATCAACGGGTATTGGTGGAGCAGAAAGCAGGTAAGGGAGGTTTCCCCCAACGAGACCCTGAAACACCTGTCCATCAAGAGAAGCATTACGTACAAATGTTGCTCTACATGGCGTTGTTACGCTATAACTACCGCGCCAACTACATGGCAAACAACCAGGAGTTGAACGCCTTCCTGCTCTATTCCCGCTACGAAAATAACCTCTTGGGTTTAGGCTTCGCTCCTGCTTTACTATTCGAGGCGATGAAACTGCGCAACGGCATAGCGGCTTATGAGTTGGCATACGCCCGAGGGGAACTGCGAGAGACTTTGGAACCACTGACCGCTGATGCCTTACGCACCCGAAGCGGAAGTGAAAAGCTGTGGGAACAATACCAACGTCCGCAATTAGAAGCGTTGCTCCACCCGATACATGCCGCCACCCCTTTGGCATGCGCCTACTATTTCCGCTTTCTCTCTTTCGTGGAACTGGAGCAACTATTGGCGAAGATCGGTAATTCCTCCAAAGAGGGGTCAGGCTTCGCTGCCAAATGGCAAGCCTCAGCTGAGGAAAAGTTGCAGACAGGCGATATGTATGCCGAGATGACCCCCCTTCTTCCAACCACAGAAGGGCCAATCGAGACCGTTACCTTGCGTTATCCGGCACACGATGCGCAGGAACTATCCAATTTCCGACCCGGCGATATCGTCATTCTCTATCCCTATCCGAAAGGCCATGCACCTAACGCTACGCAAACCATGGTGCTACGTGCCACCATCGCAGAGATAGGTGCCGAACAGATCAGCCTCACCCTACGTAATCCACAAGGCGACGCTCGTATTTTCACCTATTATAAAGAGGCCTATTGGGCAATCGAGCATGACCTGTTTGACTCCTCCTTCACAGCCCTCTATCGGGGTTTACACGCCTTCCTCTCCGCTCCCGCTGACCGCCAAGCATTACTCTTACTGCAACATCAGCCCAAAGTAGATACCACCCGCCGCCTGAAGGGAGAGTATGGAGCATTCAACGAATTGGCCTTGCGC
>JALFJR010000086.1 GCA_022775005.1 Parabacteroides sp. | reverse complement strand
GCCTCCATCTGCTTCGCCTTGTCGAGGAAATAAGCATCCGTAAAGACCGCTTTCGGTAGTGGTTTTCCCTTTAGGAAGGCTTTGAGACGCTCCATCGTCGTGAAGTGCGGGTCGATGGTATAGCAAACGGCACAATCTGCTATGCCTCCGAACTTCTTGACGTATTTAATGGTTGATTTCACATTATCCACATCGTTGAGCGCATCGAAGATTCGCATGATGCCCAAGCCTGAGGCGATGGAGTTGCGACAGAAGCCTTCGATGATCTCGTCGGTGTAGGGACTGTATCCAAACAAATTTCGTCCACGAGACAAAGCGGTCAATTTGGAGGCGTCGCCAACGGCGGCCTTGATCTTCTCCAAACGGTCCCAAGGACTCTCGTTGAGGTAGCGCATCACGGAGTCAGGGACGGCACCTCCCCATACCTCCATGGCATAAAATCCGGCGTCTTTGTAATAGGGCAAGACACGGTCGATTTGTGATTGTTTCATACGTGTCGCGAACGACGATTGCTGACCGTCTCTCAAAGTCAAATCCCTAATGAATAATTTCTGTACCATAGCACTAAAATTTAAGATTCATACACTTTTTCAGCCTTACACACACTGTCTTAGGATGCCTTGTGTTTTCTGAAAAGTGCGGCAATATAGAAATTATTTCCCATTCAACATCGACTTTTAGAACAATTATTTTTTCCCCTTCAAAAACGGTGAAGAGGGGCGATTTCCGCCCCCCTTTTTACTTACAACGCAACGCAAAATAGAGTATGTAGAGGAAGGCACAGAGCGGCACCACGAAACCCACGGCCATCGTCGTCTCGCCGATGTAACCCATCAGCATCGGACTGAACGCACCACCAGCCACGCCCATTACGATAAACGAGGAGGCCTTCTTCGTTTGGTTCACGCCCACCCCCTCCAGGCCGAGGGCAAAGATGGTCGGAAACATAATCGACATGAAGAAGAAGCTCAAATAAAGCGCATAGAGCGAGAGCGTACCCCAAGAGGTGATCACTAACCCCATGCACAAAGCACTCAACAACGCATACATCGCCAAAAGCCGACGGGGAGCCAGCCAACGCATCGCCGCACTACCGGTCAACCGACCGATCATAAAGAGCGCCATACCACCAAATGCCAGGATGCGAGAAGCCTGCAAGTTGCTGATTGAGGCATCGGCCTCTGTCACGTAGTTGATGAAGAAACTAAAGATACCTGTCTGTGCCGCACAATAGCAAAACTGAGCCATGACCGAACGTACAAACTGCCCCTGACGCAGAAGCGGAAGCGAGTCAGCCGAAGTTGCTATAGCGGTCGCCTCCTCGCTCTCCTCGCGCTTCACCTCCGGAAGGCGGGTGAAGAAGAAAAGCAGGGCCACCACTAAGACCACGCTACCCACCAAGATGTAGGGTTTAGCCAACGCCAACGCATCCCCTTCCGGTGCGCCGAAAATCAGCAGGCCACCTACAAAAGGTCCCAAGATCCAGCCCAAGCCGTTGAATGATTGCGACAGGTTCAGTCGCTGAGCCGCACCCTCTGAGGGGCCTAACACCGTGACGTAAGGATTAGCTGCCGTCTCCAAGATACATAGGCCGCAAGCGATCACGAACAGCGCGATCAAAAAGGGCGTAGAGGCGTGTAAGAAGGCCGCCGGGATGAACCCGAAGGCTCCCGCAGCAAAGAGCGAGAGCCCCAAGATGATCCCTCGCCGGTAGCCATAGCGACGCATGAATGCACCTGCCGGCAGTGCCATCAGGAAGTAGGCAATATAGGTCGAGAACTGTACCAACCCACTCTCCGCTTTCGACATCGTGAATACCCCTTGAAAATGCTTATTCAGCACATCTAACAGACCATGCGCAAAGCCCCACAACAGGAAGAGGCTCGTGATCAGCACGAAAGGAAGCAGATAGGAGCCACCCCCCGGAGCGGCCACCAACGAACGTTTACGCATTTTCTCCATCGCTTATTCCTCCCGCGCTTTCCCTTGAGGGAGCTTGAAGATCCGCTCCATCAACTGCCACTTCTCCGCCGAACTGCTGCCAGGAGCCGCCTGCTGGAATTGGCTGACAAAAGCCTCCCACTCCGCCTGTTTATCTAATGTGGCCAAGCGAGCGAAAGCCGCCTCCCAGTCAAAGTCATCAGGAGTCTCCACAATCATGAAGAGCCTCGTCCCCAAGCGATAGATCTCCATATTCAAGATACCCACTGACCGGATCCCCTCCGGTATCTCCGGCCAGATATGCTCCGGCGAATGCCAATGGCAATACGCCCGGATCAGCTCCTCATCCGCTTTCAAATCCAATGTCTGACAATAACGTTTCATACGATTGTTTCAGTTTGTTTTCCCGCGAAGATAGCATCTCTGCACGGTAAACGGAAACTACACGGTCGATTTTTCCGGCTGTTCGGAAAAAATCGTTACCTTTGCCGACGGCTAAATAGGTAGCTTCACAAGAAAAAAGTACTTAGCGAGCAGAAAAGTCATGAATAAAGCGTTACATAGCATGGGGGAATATACGATGCTGATGATGAAAAGCATCACCGTCCCCGACCGTTGGAGCATGTTCTTCAAGCAGCTCATCAAAGAGATTTATAAACTGGGAGTCGATTCGCTCTGGATCGTGATCATCATCTCCATCTTTATCGGAACGGTTATCGCCATCCAGATCTCCTTGAACATCAGCTCTCCACTGATCCCGAAATTCACGATTGGTTATACGACCCGTGAGATCATCCTCCTGGAGTTCTCCAGCTCCATCATGGCCCTCATCCTCGCCGGAAAAGTGGGCAGCAACATCGCCTCCGAGATCGGCACCATGCGGGTGACGGAGCAGATCGACGCCATGGAGATCATGGGTGTCAACTCCGCCAACTTCCTGATCCTCCCGAAGATGGTCGGGCTGATGATCTTCATCCCCGTCTTGGTGATATTCAGTATGTTCACCGGTATCTGTGGCGGTATCTTCGCCAGCTACAACTCCACGACTGGCATGACACCCGCCTCCTTCGAGTATGGCTTGCAATTCTATTTCACAGAGTTCTACATCTGGTACTCCATCATCAAGTCCGTTGTCTATGCCTTCATCATCTCCTCCATCGCCTCCTACTTCGGCTACAACGTGAAGGGTGGCGCTTTAGAGGTGGGTAAGGCCAGCACCAACGCCGTGGTGATGAGCAGCATCATGATCCTGCTCGCCGACGTGATTTTGACCCAATTGATGTTGACTTAAAAGCGGAAAAGAAGTATGATCGAAGTAAAGCACATTATCAAATCGTTCGACGGGCGCACCGTCTTGAAAGACATCAGCACGCTGTTTGAAGATGGCAAGACCAATCTGATTATCGGTCGAAGCGGATCGGGTAAGACCGTCATGATCAAGAACATCATCGGCTTGATTCGCCCCGATTCCGGCCAGATCCTCTACGACGGTCGTGACCTGCTGACCATGAACAAGCATGAGCTCAACATGCTGCGCCGTGAGATGGGTATGCTGTTCCAAGGCTCCGCCCTGTTCGATAGCATGACCGTGCTTGAGAATGTCATGTTCCCGCTCGATATGTTCTCGAAAGACTCCGCCAAGCAGCGGCGTGAGCGGGCCGAGTTCTGCTTAGAGCGTGTCAACCTGGCCGATGCGGGCCACCTCTACCCCTCTGAGATCAGTGGCGGTATGATGAAGCGTGCGGCCATCGCACGAGCCATCGCGCTCAACCCGAAGTACCTTTTCTGCGACGAACCCAACTCCGGCCTCGACCCGAAGACCTCCCTCTTGATCGACGACCTGATCCACGACATCACGGTGGAGTATCAGATGACCACCGTGATCAACACCCACGACATGAACTCCGTGATGAACATCGGCGACAACATCGTCTTCATCAAGGAGGGCATGAAGGAGTGGCAAGGCACGAAAGACCAAGTCATCACCTCCAACAACCAAGCGCTCAACGACTTCATCTTCGCCTCCGACCTCTTCCGCAAGGTGAAGGAGGTAGAGATGCAGCAAGAGGAGGGATAGATTTATAGATAACGAAGTCCTTCTTTCACATAAGAGCGCTGCAGATCGGCAGGTTTCAGCGGCTGGTCATTCCACTGTATTAGATCGATATCAATTGGCATTCGGCCCGTGGCATTATCTGTCGGCCGACGGCCTATCTCCCATTCCATCCGCTTCAAGGTTACTTGCACCTCGTCTAATGGCTCCTCACAGTAGCAGACAGCCATTTGATTCAAGTAGCGCTCCGCCCCAGGACATCCAATCGCCTCCGTCTCCATCAATGGCGAAAAACGAATAGAGGCAAAGCGTGCACGAAGCATCTCCTCCGCCCGCTTTATGTTCACCTCCTTGTTGCGATTGGATCCGATACATAGGTAGGCGCAGTTCATTGTCAGAATGGAGTGAAATGAGCTATTTTAGCTTCTCATTGTTGAACCGTGTGATTTCCCGCACCAACTCAACAAAAGCATCAGAATAACGCTGCCCCTCAGTACTACGGATGGAGATGTATTTCTCCTCCCCTCCACAGGTGTAAGAGATCTGATAGACAATGTCGCCTAAGCCTCCCGTAGGGGCCTTATCGAAGCCATAGGAATCGTCCATTGAGAGGAGATCCGACTCAGCCACTAACGTAGCCAAGCGGTTGTATTCCGCATCGGTCATCACGCCATCGATAATTTTTGGATCGCGTTTATGAGCGAAATTATCCATAAAATAATTGTAACGCTCAACCCGATATTGCTTATCACTGCCAAATGACAACATGACCTTGTAGTTGTTCACACTCTCCATGCTATAGCTAAAAGTGAACGGTTTAACCTCCCGTTTACAACTTATAGCACAGAGGATTAAAAGCAGGCCGACAACGGCAAGCCATTTTTTTTGAATTTTCATCTGTTTGCTATTGAAATTTTATCGGCGCAAACATACACAAAAAAGGCGAGAACACCTTACCTTTGCTTCGAAAAGCAAAAAGAGAAATGAGATTATCAGAACTTCGTACAGGTGAAAAAGGTATTATCGTCAAGGTCATGGGACGTGGCGCTTTCCGCAAGCGCATCATTGAGATGGGATTTATCCGGGGTAAAGAGGTTGTTGTGATACAGAACGCCCCCCTGAAAGACCCGATCCATTACCGAGTGATGGGATATGATGTATCATTGAGGCGATCGGACGCAACCTTAATCGAGGTGGTCAGTGCAGCGGAGTTTGAAGAGGAGAAACTTTTGAACACAGCCAAGAATATACAAACCGCAGATGACTACGTACTCCCCTCTGACGAGGAATGGCGTGCGATGGCGCTCAACAAAGGAAAAACCATCAACGTAGCCCTTGTGGGCAACCCCAACTGCGGCAAAACCTCGTTGTTCAACTGTGCCTCGGGAGCTCACGAGCATGTGGGGAACTATAGCGGCGTCACCGTTGATGCCAAGGAGGGTGTTTTCCACCAAGATGGTTACACTTTCAAGATCGTGGATCTGCCCGGCACCTACTCCTTATCCGCCTACACGCCGGAAGAACTATACGTACGTAAGCACCTCAACGAGGAGCAGCCAGACGTAGTGATCAATGTGGTGGACGCTTCCAACTTAGAGCGTAACCTCTACCTGACCACGCAGCTGATCGACATGGACGAGCGGATGGTGATCGCCCTGAATATGTATGACGAATTGGAGCGACAAGGGAACAAGCTCGACTATGACTCGCTGGGAAAGATGATCGGAACGCCCATCATCCCAACGATCAGTAAGACCGGTTTTGGCATTGACACGCTTTTTAAACGGGTGATCCAAGTCTATGAGGAGCAAGACCCGGTGATTCGCCACATCCATATTAATTATGGTGACTGCTTGGAGCGAGGGATCGCCACCTTAAAGAAGCGGTTGGAGAAGGATGGGGAGATCCCAAAGAGCCTCTCCCGCCGATACCTCTCCATCAAGCTATTGGAGAACGACAAGGAGATTGAGCAGGAAGTACGACAGTTGCCGGGTGGCGAGCAGATCCTACAGGAACGAGATCATACGGCGCAGCAGATTGAGAACCTGTTGCAGGTGGATTGCGAGACTGCCTTCACAGACGCACGCTATGGCTTCATCTCGGGAGCCCTGAGAGAGACCTTTGAACAGAGCAAAATCAAGGAGGCTACCAGTACACAGTTGATTGACCTCTTCGTGACGCATAAAGTGTTAGGATTCCCTATCTTCATCCTCTTCATGTGGATCATGTTTGAGGCAACCTTCCGCCTTGGAAGCTACCCGATGGAATGGATCGAGACGTTAGTTGAGTGGATAGGGGGACTCATCCGTGCACACATGGCCGAAGGAGCATTAAAAGACCTCTTGATAGATGGCATTATCGGTGGTGTAGGTGGAGTAATTGTCTTCCTCCCCAATATTTTGATCCTTTATATGTTTATCTCATTCATGGAAGATTCCGGCTACATGGCACGAGCCGCCTTCATCATGGATAAGATCATGCACAAGATGGGGTTGCACGGTAAATCGTTCATCCCCTTGGTGATGGGGTTCGGTTGCAACGTGCCGGCGGTCATGGCCACCCGCACGATCGAGAGCCGCAATAGCCGCATGATCACGATGTTGATCCTGCCGTTGATGAGTTGCAGTGCCCGTCTGCCGGTCTATGTGCTCCTGACGGGAGCCTTCTTCCCGAAGAATGGTGGAGTTGTCATGCTGTTGATGTATGTGATCGGTGTTTGCTTGGCGGTCATCGCCGCCCGGCTCTTCCGTCGATTCCTGTTCAAGGGCGAGGACGTGCCGTTCGTGATGGAGCTCCCCCCCTATCGTATGCCGACGGGCAAATCCATCCTGATTCACATGTGGGAGAAGGCGAAGCAGTATCTCCATAAGATGGGTGGCATTATCTTAGTCGCCTCCATCTTGATCTGGTTCTTGGGGTATTTCCCGCGGCAGACCCCCAACAGTGAGCGTTTCGAACAGGAGATCGCAACGTGGGAACAGGCGACTGACTCGCCCGAGAAAACGGAGGCGTTGGAGCGATTATCTCTCGAACAGCACATCGACCACCAGCAAAACTCTTATATCGGGCAGATCGGACAGGCAGTGGAGCCGTTGCTGAAACCGTTGGGATTCAACTGGAAAATCAGTGTCAGCCTGCTGAGTGGTATGGCCGCAAAGGAGGTTGTGGTTAGTACATTGAGCGTGCTCTATACGGGATCGGCCGACGAGGATGGACAAGCCTTGGGCGATCGGTTGATAGCGGATCAAGACGCGGCGGGCAATCACCTCTTCACGCCACTGATCGCACTGAGCTTGATGATCTTCGTGCTGATCTACTTCCCCTGTGTCGCCACCATCACAGCTATTGTCAATGAGGCGGGCTCCTGGCGATGGGGCCTGTTCGTGGTCGTTTACACCTGCTTGTTGGCCTGGGTGGCCTCCTTTATCGTGTATCAGACCGGCAGTTTCTTGGTCGGTCTGATCAGTTGAACAAATCGGAGCCTCATTGGGTTATTTACATAGAACAAAAGGAAAACAACGCATGTGGCAAGATGTCGTAGTATATGGGATCGGCGTGGCAACCTTCGGGTACGTGGGTTATCGGGTGTACAACCTATTGAGGAAACCCTCCAAGGGAGGTTGCTGCTGCCAAGGATGTAAGCGATGCGACTTGGGGAATCAGAAAAAATGATTACTTTCGCAGCACAGAAACACAAAATAGCAGTAAACAACATGAATAAATCAATCGGAACAATGATGATGGCCACCTCCCTCCTATTGGGCGCATGTGCCACTTCTGAGCAAGCCGATCAAGCGACAGGCGAATTGATTGGCAAGTCCGACATTCAGATCCAAGATGGACGAATGACGGCGGAAGCGTTGTGGGCTTTCGGGCGCATCGGCGATTACCAGGTCTCCCCCGACGGTAAACAGATCGCTTACACGGTGGGCTATTACAGCGTGCCACAGAACAAGAGCAACCGGGAGATCTTCGTGATGAACGCAGATGGCTCCGGCAACCAGCAGATCACGCATACCCCGAAATCGGAGAGCAACGTGGTCTGGATCAAGGGAGGGACGAAGATCGCCTTCCTCAGTAGTGAAAGTGGCAGTAGCCAAGTATGGGAGATGAATCCGGATGGTTCGGGCCGTCAGCAGCTCACCCATTTCGACAAAGACATCGAGGGGTTCGCCTTCTCGCCAGATGAGCGTCACCTGCTCTTTATCGCACAAGTGAAGACCGTGCCCAGCACACAAGACAAGTACCCCGACTTAGACAAGACGACGGGTATCATCGTGACCGACTTGATGTACAAGCATTGGGATGAATGGGTGACTACCGCTCCCCATCCTTTCGTGGCAGATTTTGACGGCAACCAGTTCGGTGAGGCTAAAGATCTGCTCGAAGGTCAACCCTACGAGAGTCCGATGAAGCCATTTGGTGGCATTGAGCAATTGGCATGGAGTCCCGCATCTGACAAGGTGGCTTACACTTGCCGGGCAAAGACGGGATTGGCGTATGCCATCTCGACAGATTCCGATATTTATGAATATGACTTAGCAAGCGGATCCACCACCAACCTCTGCAAGGCGACAGCTAACAGCACGGAGATGGGTGGCTACGACACCAACCCGCAATACTCTCCCGATGGGAAATACATCGCTTGGCAGAGCATGGCACGGGATGGTTACGAGGCCGATTGGAACCGTCTGTGCGTAATGGATCGATCCACAGGTGAGAAGCAGTTTGTCAGCAAGGCATTCGCCTCCAATGTGGATGCCTTTTTGTGGAGCCCCGATGCCCGTCAGATCTACTTCACGGGTGTATGGCACGGCACCACGCAGGTGTATAGCATCCACCTCGATCAGCATGAGGAGAACGACGCCACCGCTTGCCGGGTGGAACTGATCACATCGGATGTAGCAGACTACGCCTCTTTGGCCCTCTGTGGCGACCGCTTGATCGTGAAGCGTCACTCCATGAGCGCAGCGGATGAAATCTACGCCATCGAGACAAACGGCGAGGTGAAGCAGCTGACCTTCGAGAACAAGCACCTCTACGATCAACTGGAGATGGGTCGTGTGGAGGAGCGCTGGATGACCACGACAGACGGCAAACAGATGCTGACCTGGGTGATCTATCCCCCTCACTTCGATCCCAACAAGAAGTATCCCACGCTCCTCTTCTGCGAGGGAGGTCCGCAGAGTCCCGTCAGCCAATTCTGGTCTTACCGCTGGAACTTCCAGATCATGGCCGCTCACGACTATATCATCGTAGCGCCTAACCGCCGTGGTCTTCCGGGCTTCGGCATCGAATGGAACGAGGCCGTTAGTGGCGATTATGGTGGACAATGTATGCGTGATTACTTCACGGCGATCGACGAGGTAGCGAAAGAGCCGTTCGTGGATAAGGATCGTTTGGGTTGTGTAGGAGCCAGCTTCGGTGGCTTCTCTGTCTATTGGTTGGCCGGTCATCATGACAAGCGTTTCAAGGCATTCATCGCTCACGATGGTATCTTCAATATGGAGATGCAGTATTTAGAAACAGAGGAGATGTGGTTTGCCAACTGGGATATGGGCGGCGCATACTGGGATCGTCAGAACGCTACCGCTCAGCGCACGTTTGCCAATTCCCCGCACCGTTTCGTGGACAAATGGGATACTCCCATCCTCTGTATTCATGGCGAGAAGGACTACCGCATCTTGGCTAACCAAGGTATGGCCGCATTCAATGCCGCCGTGCTTAGGGGGGTTCCCGCAGAGCTGTTGATCTATCCCGACGAGAATCACTGGGTATTGAAACCCCAGAATGGTGTCTTGTGGCAACGAACCTTCTTCGAGTGGTTGGATAAATGGCTCAAATAGATCAACACAAAGGATCCTCATCAATAGAATTGATGAAACGATAGAAGAAATTTATCAATGATACGTACCAAAGATAGAACGGAAACGTTATATTTGCGGTAGAAATTTAATTATTTACCTTTTTAATAATTGCGATAGTATGAAAAAGAAATGGATTTGCACAGTATGTGGTTATGTACATGAAGGAGATGAGGCACCTGAAAGATGCCCGCAATGTAAGCAACCGAAAGAGAAGTTCAAAGAACTCGTTGAGACAGAAGGCGCTTTGAAATTCGTTGACGAGCACGTGATCGGCGTAGCTAAGGGTTGCGACAAAGAGGTATGGGATGGCTTGCAGGCTCATTTCATGGGTGAGTGTACTGAGGTAGGTATGTACTTGGCGATGAGCCGTCAAGCTGACCGTGAGGGTTATCCCGAGGTAGCTGAGGCTTTCAAGCGTTACGCTTGGGAAGAGGCTGAGCACGCTGCTAAGTTCGCTGAGTTGATCGGTGAGGTTGTTTGGGACACGAAGACCAACTTGAAGAAGCGTATGGAGGCCGAGGCTGGTGCATGCGAGGACAAGAAGCGTATCGCTACTTTGGCTAAGAAGTTGAATCTCGATGCTATCCACGACACAGTTCATGAGATGTGCAAGGATGAGGCTCGCCACGGTAAAGGCTTCGAAGGCTTGTATAACCGCTATTTCAAATAAAATAGAATAGGCAGTCTTATAGGCAAAAAGAGTAAGGTGCATCCTTTGAAAGGATGCACCTTTTTTATCAGACAATAGAGCCGTTTACTGCAAAAAACAGGCTTCCATTAGCATAAGGAACCAGATTTTTTTTCTACTTTTGTGCCGCAATAATAAGGAAAGATGCCGGAGAGGTCGATCGGGCCGCACTCGAAATGCGGTGAACGGGCAACTGTTCCCAGGGTTCGAATCCCTGTCTTTCCGCATAGTGAAGGAGGTTCTTCGAAAGAGGGATCTCCTTTTTTATTGTAAAGCACTGAAATAAAGAGCAATCTCACGGCTGAAGCACACATATATTTCTTGTAATTTGTACGCTGGCATGTTTTTCTATTGCAACTCTTTCTATACCTTTTTCAAGATTTCCATGTTGGACTCCGGAGATTTTCGCTATATTTGTGGCCTTTGTTAGGATTCGTGTGATGATGAGCCATTGGAAACAAAATGGGTTAACCCTTTTGGGGAAATTGAGTGCCCAGCAATTGGCGGGATGGGGCATAGGCTTGAAAATAATGATTTTCAACTTGATTTGGTGTACCTACACGACATTCACGCCCTTCTCCCATCCTGAGCTTTACCTCTCTACTCTCGCACTGACAGCCTTCCTGTTGCTGCTCCCCACTGTGACTCGTTCCCGCATCGTGGCCTGTATGCTGCTTTTCCTGATTGATGGATGGTTGGTGGCCAACTTGATGTACTACCGCACCTACTACACAGCGATTCCCCCTTCAAGCTACGCCATCTTAGGGAACCTCAAGGATTTCACGCAGAGCATCTATGGCTCTTTGCGCCTATACGACCTGCTCTTCCCGCTCACGACCCTCTTGGTAGGTAGCGCATTGTGGTCGCCCAAAATCCGACCTTCGTGGGGCTCTCCCTTTCCCTGCTTAGCAACATGGGTCGGTTGCCTGCTGCTGCTGACCGGATGGCTCTATCCTGACGGTGGATTCCGCAAACGCTACAAGGAGCTACGTGTCTCAGCCTACCTCTATGCGAGTGGCACACCGATGTTCACCTTGGTAGGGACACTCTACTACGAATGGATGGAATCCCAAAGTCCAGACGATCCCATCGTACGCTCCCAACTCACACAGGCGCTCCAGGCATTGCCTCCACGACATCAACTGCCCGACTCCTTGCCTCGCCGATCCCAATGCGTGCTCATCTTGGCCGAATCCCTCGAAAGCTGGCTGCTGGAACGAAGTGTCGAAGGCCAAGAGCTTACCCCTTGCCTCAACCGATTGCTTCAACAACCACACACGATCTATGCGCCTCATGTGCTGACGCAAGTGAACGGAGGACGCTCGATCGACGCACAACTGCTGATGTTAGCCGGGTTGCTGCCAATCAGCAGCGGTACCTACAGTTCGCTCTACCCTGACCATACTTATCCGACCTTGGTAAAGGCCATGCGATCCCTACGGGGAACGAAGAGCTACCTGATTACGGGCGATCGACGAACCACCTGGAACCAAGCGGCCGTGGCACGCAGTTTCGGCATCGACACGCTTCTTTCGGATACCGACTTCACCCATTCCGCCGAGGCATTTGGCAGCCGCAAACGGATCGGAGACCAACCGTTCGTGGAACAATGTATAGAGAAAATGCGACAAGGGAATATCTGGCCGGTCGGTGAAAGAGCGTTCACCCTTTTCATCACCTACTCCGGCCATTTTCCCTTTCAAATGCCGGAGGAGTTGAAGCAACTCCATTTCTCTACCGCCATCCCACCGATGATGAACGACTACATGAACGTGGCGCATTATACCGACGTAGCTATCGGCTCTTTGGTGGACTACCTGCAAAGTCGCCCGGACTACGCAGAAACGTTGGTGGTGATCACCGGAGATCATGAGGGATTAGCTTCCCATCGTAAAGCACTTTGCCGAGCGGAAGCAGGCAAAGGGGTGATCTCCTCCCAGCCTTTCACGCCTTTCATCGTCCTCAACGCCCCCTGCGCAGGACGCCACGAGGAGGTGATGGGACAAATCGACATCTATCCCACGTTACTCTCCCTCCTGGGTCTGGAACATTACTTTTGGCAAGGATTGGGGCAAAGCCTTTTGGATCCCGACAAACCCAACGCAGCGGTCAGCCCCCAAATGCAATGTGTGGGCGACACATTGGTTGAACGGTTGAGCAGGGTCTATTCCCTCTCCGACCAGCTGATTCGGTCGGACTACTTCAAAAATCTGGATGAACAGCCGCAGCATATACTTTTTCGATGATTCATGCACTTTCGTTAGTGGCCAGATTGCCGACGGAACTCCTTGGGAGAGCAACCAACGTAGTGCTTGAAGTATTTGCCGAAGAAAGACTGAGAAGGAAAGTTGAAACGAGTAGCTATCTCTTTGATACTGAGATCTGGCATCTCCAACAGAGCCTTCGCTTCGGCAATTACTTTTTGCACGATCCATTGACTGGCTGAACGGCCGGAGACCTCCTTCACAAGACTGGAGAAATAACGGGGTGAGACATGCTGCAAAGCCGCATAAAAGGTGACTTCACGCTCCTTGTGATAGTGACGGGAAAGATCGCTGTAGAAACGTTGGAAGACAAGATCACGGTTACTCAACGGCTTGGGATCGAGCGGTTTGTTGGTCAAATAGATATAAATAACCTCAAAGAAGAAAGAGCTGCCCAGGGATTGATAGAGCTCCTTCAAGACCATGCGCCTACCGGCATCAATCGCAGTGGTGGTGTAGAGCTCACGCAACCGCTCCTCGTAGGCATGAAGGGCATGACGCAGACCTTTGTGCTGTGCTTCCGTCAAGGTCAAGCAGGGATGGTAGCGGATAAAGAGGATCTGCTCAGCATTCAATACCCGATTGGCCAGTACGGTCAGGAAATCGAGGTTGCCATCCAGCAGAAAGCCCTCGGTGTCCGGGTGGATCTTGCGGATACGCACCAAGCTGGAGGCCAAGTAAATGTACATATCTCCCCGATGAATCACATAGGTCTGCTCCTCGAACGAGACCTCCACCTCACCCCGCTCACAGATAAACATACCGCAACGATCTGCATTAGAGAGTACCTGCCCTTCAGAGAAGAGCGTTTCGCTGCGCTTGACAATATAGGACACCCGGAAAGGAAGTAACTCCGGATGTGCACCACCAATCATTTGACGACTATCGCTTAATTGTTCCATTTTCCAGTTATTCGCAAGCAAAATAAACACATTTTAGCCAGATATCCTGTAGAAAATCGAACAAATCGGATATTTCGAACAATCTACCACTCAAATGCACCTTTCTGCACTGGAGGAAGCAAACTACTTTTGTTCCCAAAAAGAAACCGTAACATGTATAAAATGAAGAAATATTATGGAAGTTGGGCGATCCTGGCAGGACTATGGATCACCGCATGCACGGAACCGAACCAGCAAAAGGAGATGGTTCCCAGTGTCAAACTGGAACAGGTGAAAGCGGCCTCGGAAGAGACCTCCTTGCAATATCCGGGTAAGGTGAAGGCTGCCCAGGACGTGAATTTAGCGTTCAAGGTAAGCGGCACGTTGGCCCGTATCTATGTGGATGAGGGTAAGCCAGTCCAAGCGGGACAACTGCTGGCCGAGCTGGATCCGACCGACTACCAGGTGCAGCTCGATGCCACCGAAGCGCAATACCTGCAAGTAAAGGCCGAGGCAGAACGTGTCATGGCACTCTACCAAGAAGGAGCCGCCACAAGCGATGCCAACGACAAGGCAACATACGGCCTCAAGCAGATCACTGCAAAATACAAACATCATCAAGATGAACTGGCCTACACGAAGCTCTATGCCCCCTTCTCCGGTGCGATCCAAAAACGGATCTTCGAGGCACACGAGACCGTGGGAGCCGGTATGCCGGTGCTCTCCATGATCAGTGGAGGAACGCCCGAGGTGGAGATCAATCTGCCTGCGGCTGCCTACATCCATCGAGATCGATTCAGCACCTTCAGTTGCACGTTCGACCTCTATCCGGGAGAGACCTACACCTTGAAGCCGATCAGCATCACCCCCAAAGCCAATGCTAACCAGCTCTACACCATGCGGCTGAAGCTGGCCGACGGGGCAAAGTCAATGCCTTCTCCCGGTATGAACACGATGGTCACCATCCGCTATACAGAAGATGAAGGCACACCGGAATGCATCGTACCCACTACGGCCCTGCGCACAGAGGGTGGCAAGACCCTGCTCTTCGTCTATCAAGCGGAAGGAACCGTGAAGGCCTGCCCTGTGGAGACCTTGCGTCTGTTGAACAATGGCCATGCCGTGGTGAAAGCCGCTGACAACACATTGAAACCGGGCGACCAGGTGGTTGCCGCAGGCGTACGGGAGATGAAAGAGGGAGCACGCGTGAAGCCGATGCCCCAAACAACCGAAACTAACGTGGGAGGCCTGTTATGATCGATATTAGTAAATGGAGTTTCAGCAACCGCAACCTGATCTATTTCTTGATTGCGGTGTTGCTGGCTGGAGGTATTTTCGGATGCTACCAGATGAGCAAACTGGAGGATCCGGAGATTAAGGTAAAGTTAGCGATGGTGGTGACCACCTATCCCGGTGCCTCGGCTCATCAAGTGGAATTAGAGGTGACCGATCCCTTGGAGAAACAGATCCGCAGCATGGGCAACGTGAACAGCATCGAGAGTTATTCCTTCAACGACCTCTCGCTGATTCAAGTGGAGCTGACCACCACCACGCAAAACGAGGAGGTGGAGCAGTGCTGGGACAAACTGCGCCGACGGGTGACCAACGCCACGGCCTCTCTCCCGAGCGGAGCGAGCACACCGATCGTGAAGGATGACTTCGGCGATGTCTATGGCCTGTTCTATGCCTTGACGGGCGATGGCTTCTCTGATCGTGAGTTAGCGGACTACGCAGAACTGGTGAAACGGAACGTCAACGAGATTGAGGGCATTGAGCGCGTGGAGATCTACGGCAAACGATCGGAATGCATCGAGATCAGCCTCTTGCAGGATCGGATGGCCAATCTCGGCGTGAAGCCTGCGGAGGTGCTGGCCACACTCAATGGGCACAACACCACCAACTATAGTGGCTATTTCGACAACGGAGAACAGCGCGTGCGCCTCAACGTGAGCGACAAGTTCACTTCGGTGGAGGAGATTCGCAATATGTTGATCCAAGGGCATGACGAGGATCAACTGCGCATCAACGACATTGCCAAGGTGGAGAAGACTTACGCCTCTCCTGTCCGCAACGCATTGCTGCGAGATGGCGAGCAGGCGTTGGGCATCTTGATCGCCGCCTCCAGCAGTGCGGACATCGTGAAGGTGGGTGCCGAGGTAGAGAAGGAATTGGCGCAATTGAAAGCGGATCGCTTCCCGGTCGGCATCGACTATCACAAGGTGTTCTTCCAGTCAGACCGTGTGGAGGACTCCTTGGGTACCTTTGTGATCAACTTGATCGAGTCTGTGGCGATCGTGGTCTTCATCTTGATGCTGACCATGGGCTTCAAGAGCGGACTGATCATCGGTGTCAGCTTAGTGGTGACGGTGCTGGGCACCTTCCTGTTCTTGCAGTCGTTTGATGGCACGATGCAGCGTGTCTCACTGGGTGCCTTCATCTTAGCGATGGGTATGCTGGTGGACAACGCCATCGTGATTGTCGATGGCATCTTGGTCGATCTGAAGCAGGGGAAACCTCGGATGGAGGCATTGACCGCCATCGGACGGCAAACGGCCATGCCTTTGCTGGGTGCCACGTTGATTGCGATCATTGCCTTCTTGCCCATCTTCATGTCCCCGGACACGGCTGGTGTCTATACGCGTGACCTGTTCATTGTCCTGGCTGTCTCTCTATTGTTAAGTTGGATCTTAGCATTGACTCACGTGCCTTTGATGGCCAATCGGAAGTTGCATCCCCAAGTGGCAAGCGATGTCGCCTCTGCCCAACCTTACACCGGCAAGACCTATGCCTTGCTGCGGAAAGCCCTGCGATTCGGTCTCTCCCATCGCTGGAGTTTTGTCGGTTTGATGATCGGCTTGTTGCTGCTATCCGGTGTAGGCTACGGTTTCATGCGACAAGGTTTCTTCCCGGACATGGTCTATGACCAATTATACATTGAATACAAACTACCGGAAGGCAACAACTCTACCCGTGTAGAGAAGGATCTGCGTGAGATGGCCACCTACCTGCAAAGCCGTCCTGAGATCACCCACATCACCACCTCCATCGGAGGCACACCGGGACGCTACAACCTGGTGCGTAGCATAGCGAATCCCTCGTTGGCCTATGGCGAGCTGATCGTTGATTTCACCTCTCCGAAGGAGTTGGTGAACCATCTCGATGAGATCCAAGCAGAGCTGACCGCTCGTTTCCCGGATGCCTACGTCAAGGTGAAACGCTACAACCTGATGTTCAAGAAGTATCCCATCGAGGCGCAATTCACCGGTCCCGATCCAGCCGTGTTGCATCAATTGGCGGATAGCGCAAAAGCGATCATGCAACGCTCGCCCTACGTCCACCTGATCACGACCGACTACGAGCCGCAGGTGCCCATGCTCAATATCGACTATGACCAACCGGCCGCTCGTGCCCTGGGTTTGAGTCGCAGCGATGTCAGCATCTCCTTGCTGGCCGCCAACGGGGGTATCCCGGTCGGAACCTTCTACGAGGGTATTCATGCCAACACGATCTACCTGAAATGTCTCGACGAGAAGGGGGAGCCGATCAACAACCTGGCCAATACGCAGGTCTTCTCCACCCTACCCCAACTGAACAGCCTCCTCACCAAGGAGACACTGTTGCAGCTGAAGAGTGGCAACATCGACAAGGACGAATTGATCGACCGCGTCATGGGAAGCACGCCGCTCCGGCAGCTCAGCCGCTCGATCGACGTACGCTGGGAGGATCCGGTCATTCCTCGCTACAATGGACAACGCAGCCAACGGGTGCAATGCAGCCCGATCAGTGGCGTAGAGACAGAGGCTGCCCGGCAATCCATCGCCAAAGAGATCGAACAAATCCCGTTGCCCAAAGGCTACAACCTGCAATGGCAAGGTGAGAAGAAGGCGAGCGACCAATCCATGAAGTACCTCTTCAAGAATTTCCCCTTGGCCATCATCTTGATGATTGCCATCTTGATTATGCTCTTCAAGGACTATCGCAAACCGATCATTATCTTCTGTTGCATCCCGATGGTGATTGTCGGCGTGGTAGCCGTGATGTTGCTAACGGGCAAGACCTTCAACTTCGTGGCGATTGTCGGCACGTTGGGATTGATCGGCATGTTGCTGAAGAACGGTATTGTCTTGATGGATGAGATTACCTTGCAATTGCGACAGGGCGTGGAGCCGATCACGGCATTGATCGACAGCGCACAGAGCCGTTTGCGTCCGGTCAGCATGGCAGCATTGACCACCATCCTCGGCATGATTCCGTTGCTGCCCGATGCGATGTTTGGCTCTATGGCCGCAGCCATCATGGGCGGCTTGACCTTCGGTACGGTGGTGACATTGCTGTTCATCCCAATTCTTTACGCTTTATTCTTCCACATCAAAAACGAAACGAAATGAAACTACGCTATTGGATACTCTCAATCGCCTTGGGCAGCAGCATGGCTGCCCAGGCACAAGAGCTACTGAGCCTGCAACAGTGTCGCGAGAAGGCTTTGCAATACAACAAGCAAATAGGGGCCGCTGAGCGACAGACCCAGCAGGCTCGCTACACGGAAAAGCAATACAAAGCCCTCTTCTTCCCCGATTTCAAGGCCAGCGGGACCGCGATTTACAGCACAGCGAATGGTTCTTTGGATATAGCGGGTGGCAACCTGCCCACCTTCCTGCCTGATGCTTCCGGAAACTTCCTGCCCAACAATGGCTTCGCCTATTTTCCGGGATTGGAGATGAAGTACGAGCTGGGGTGGCTCTACACCGGAGGCATCTCCTTGGAGCAACCGCTCTACATGGGTGGCAAAATACGAGCGGCCAACCGCATTGCCCGCTATAGCCGGGAAATGGCCCAACACAACGAACGACTCACCGCTACGGAGGTAATCCTCCAAACAGACGAGGCTTACGCTTTAGTGGTGAAAGCCAGAGAGATGAAGCAAGTGGCTGAACACTACCAAGCGCTCCTCGACGAACTGCTCAAGAACGTGGAAAGCGCCGAACGGCACGGTATGAAAATGCGAAACGATGTGCTGAAGGTACAGGTGAAGCGAAACGAATGCACGCTCAACCTCAAGAAGGCAGAAAATGCCCTGCGTCTCGCCACGATGAATCTCTGCCATGCCATCGGCTACCCACTGCATAGCGTCGTAATGGTCTCTGACGAACTGCCAGAGGTTCCTAATGTGGAGGATTGGAAGGAGATCATCGACCGCCCGGAGTATGCCATCCTGCAAAACAAGGTTGCGATTGCTGAACAGCAAATCAAACTGACCCGCTCAGAGATGTTGCCCCAGGTGGGCTTGATGGCCGGCTATAACTACACACATGGGCTCAAGGTGAACGACTGCTACCTGTTCGAAAAGGGAAGTGCCTCAGTCATGGTGAACGTCACCATCCCGCTCTTCCACTTCGGAGAACGACACAACAAGGTGAAAGCCGCCAAGGAGGCGCTGCGCAAAGCGGAACTGGAACGGGAAAACCTGAACGAGCAGATGCTCCTGGAACTGGCCGCCACCAGCAACAACCTGGAAGAGGCAGCCTTGGAGCAGCAGATCGCCACACAGTCGTTGGAACAGGCGGAAGAGAACCGTCGGGTGAGCCAAAGCCAATACAAGGCAGGCGTAGAGACCCTCTCCGATCATTTGGAGGCCAATGCCCTGTGGCAAGCGGCTCATGAGAGTGCCATCGACGCGCGCTACCAACACTACATCGCTTATCTCAAATACATCAAGGCCGCAGGCAAACTGTCAGCGGACGCGGAGACGCGGAGATAAGCCGTCCAGGGGTGTATCATAATTCGCTCATGGCGTTGCGGGCTTTGGCCCACAATCTCATTTTTGATACACCCTTCTTCTCCCATCATCAGGTTTGCAACCGGTTCTCAGCCTAAACGGATCTTCTTCACCCATACTTTATGCGAACCACGCCCTTTGGCCTCCAACGATCCATCGGGATCGGCGCAAATCTGCTTCAACTCCTGCGAGGCACTCGTACGGCTCAAGTTATTGATCGCCGCATAATCCGTCAAGCGAATAAACCCATCTCGCTCGATCACCGCCAAAGCCCGCTCGATGCGTTGCTCCAAGGTGAAAAGCTGTTTCTTGATCACCTTCACGCCACTCATCTCCCGCTCCAGCTCCGTCTCATAACGCAGATCCTTCAACAACGATGGATCCACCTTGAAGTTCACGTTCTTTACCGTCACGTGTCGATAGGCCATCTTATCGTCCGCCTGTTGCATCACCTTCGGCTTATCATCGTCAAAGTCCAACGAAAGCGAGAAGGTGCCCAACTCATCCACCTTCACCGTATAGCCCAGCGACAGCATCCTCTTCAGCGTGTCGCTCAAGTTCATCAGCACTGCCCGAATCACGCTGGGCGAAATCGCCCGATCATAACTGTGCATCTTTTCGATCAACTCCTCGGCATCTAACAACCGATACGCATCCAACTTGGGATAGACTCGCCTCTCCCCCGTCTGACGAACGTCATACATTTCTTGTAACTTGTACTTTGGCATGTTTTTCTATTGCAATTAAAAAGTAAACGAAAGGCATCAAAATCTTCGTTCGCCACAGCCGAACGCACATTCCACTCAGCCGAACAACCGTTCCGCACAGCCGAACGTACATTCCGCACAGTGGAACAAAGATTTCAATACTGCATAGTTACATCTTTTTCGCTACTCCTGCAAATCTTTCCTCCCATTTCTTTGGAAAAAGATAGGCAATACTTACGCATTCCTTCCTCCACGTTTGTTGCGCACTCGCTTTTTTTCCTGTATCTTTGTCACGTCCTACGCTGATCGTGCCGTCTCGCAAGGAACGGAACGGAGGGGAGGGCAAGACATCAACAAATGCAACTTTAGTACTTTAAATCTATAAGTTTGTATTATGAATCCAAACTATTATTAGATAATACAAATGTTGAAAGGCATTTATGACATATTTACAATTGAATTTTCAATACATGGATTAGAGTCTTGCATAATAATCAGTGTGTCTATATTGATTGTAACAATATTATTGAAAAAAGGGCTATCCATTTCTCGCAATGAGCCAATAAATCAATCAAATAATATTAAATCCACTCAGAATTCTATTGAAAGTAAAGAATCCTCTTACAAGCCTGAGAGTTATTTTGAAATCAGCCAACAGCAAGGTAAGAAGTTGCAATCTATTATAGATATTCTAATTAGAATAAAAGCTCCTTGTTCTTATAAAGTCTGCAATCGAATCTTATCTTGCCAGATAGATTATTTAAGAAAAAAGAATCTATATGAATCCGATTTATTTGGTTTTATAATAAAAAAGTCAAATGAACGCATTAAAACAGCGAAACGCACTTTTGTAAAAGATGAATGCGAAACTGTTATACAGATTATCAGACTGCTACAGAATGGGAGCACAATAGAAGATGTTGTTAATTCTATTTTTTCTACAGAAAAAATGACAACTGAGAAAGAAATAGAACCAGCAGCAAACAGAGATATAGTACTCCCCGTTTTTCGACAGGGGGTTAAACTTCAATAATTTTTAGAACAAAGGGAGAAGCGGCGGAGGCCAACTCCTCCTCTTTGCCCCGACCTTGACAAGTCAAGGTTTTTGTTTTTTTCCACCACAAAATTAG
>JALFJR010000075.1 GCA_022775005.1 Parabacteroides sp. | reverse complement strand
AGCAGCTTAAAGAAAATGAACCGATTTGTGTAGTGATGAACAAAAAAGAAGGTGCATCGCACATTACGACACACCTCCTTCTTGATATAATGGGATAAGACTCTATTAGAGCTGGATCCAACGCACGTAAGCGAAGTCCATACGATGAGGCAACTCCTTATGCTGCGGGAACACGCGGTAGCTAACCTTGTGATTACCTGCCTCTGAAGGAGTCAACTTCAACTCGAAGAAGAGCTTGCTACCCTCTTCCTTCTTCAACTCAAACTGGAAGCTCTTCACGAAGCGGAGATCATGCTTCTCCGGATCCTCCTTCACGATGACCATCTCAGCACCTAACATACCCTGCAACTCGTGACGATCGATCACCAAGTTGAAGTTGTACTCCTGACCTACTACCAAGCCTGTGGTGTTGATGTCCTTGTCGCAAGAGAAGCTCTCTACCTGGAAGCAATCCCAGTGCTGAGCCACCTCTTCCTTCCAAGCAGCCACCTCTTTCGCCACCTTGTAGCCATCGGCTGTGATGTGTGCGGAACGTGTAGCCAACTTGTGATAGAAACGATCCTCATAGTCGTCAAGCATACGCTTCATCGTATAATCCGGAGCGATCTTCGTTATAGAGTTCTTAATATACTGGATCCAGTCGGGTGAATAACCCTTGCTGTTCTTCGCATAATAGGTAGGGATGATCTCGGTCTCCAAGATGTGGTAGATCGTAGCGGCATCCAACTGATCCTGATACTGCTGGTTCTCATAAGTACGCTTGTCAGTCAACGCCCAACCTGCGCCCTCCTTGTAACCCTCATACCACCAACCGTCGAGCACGGAGAAGTTCAATACACCGTTCATCTCAGCCTTCTCACCAGACGTACCGGAAGCCTCCAACGGACGAGTCGGGGTGTTCAACCATACATCTACACCAGAAATCAAACGGCGAGCCAAACGCATGTCATAGTTCTCCAAGAAGATGATCTTGCCCAAGAACTCCGGACGACGAGAAATCTCAACGATGTGCTTGATCAAGCCCTGGCCACCACCATCGGCGGGATGTGCCTTACCGGTGAATACGAACTGGATGGGGAACTGCTCGTTGTTGACAATCTTCGCCAAACGATCCAAGTCGGTGAACAACAGATGCGCACGCTTGTAAGTAGCGAAACGACGACCGAAACCAATCAAGAGGGCGTTCGGGTTGATCTTCTCCAAGATAGAGACAACCTTTGAGGGATCGCCCTGGTTCTTCAACCAGCTATCCTTATATTGTACACGGATGTAGTCGATCAACTTCTTCTTCAAGGTCTTGCGGATCTCCCAGATCTCCTCATCGGGCACATCCTGGATAGACTCCCAACGTTTGCGGTTAGATTGATCAGCAAACATCTCTGTGCCTAACTTCTGCTCGTAGAACTTCTTCATCTCCGTAGCAGCCCAAGTCGGCATGTGCACACCATTCGTCACATAACCTACGTGCAACTCATCGGGGAAGTAGCCTTTCCATACCGGAGCGAACATACGCTGAGAAACCTTGCCGTGCAACCAGCTAACGCCGTTCGCCTCTTGGCAAGTATTCAACGCAAATACACTCATAGAGAACTTATCGTTAGAGCCCGGATTCTCACGACCCATGTCGATGAACTCCTGCCAGCTGATACCTAACTTGCCGGGGAACTCGCCCATGTAACGGCCGAAGAGACCCTCGTCGAAATAGTCGTGACCTGCGGGAACCGGTGTGTGAACCGTGTAAAGCGCAGAAGCACGAACCACCTCCAATGCCTGATTGAAAGAGAGGCCCTCGTTCTGGATATAATCTACCAAACGCTGAGCGTTGATCAAAGCGGCATGACCCTCGTTGCAGTGATAAACTTGCTTCTTGATGCCCAACTTATTCAACATCAAGATACCACCGATACCCAACAGATACTCCTGCTTCATACGGTTCTCCCAGTCGCCACCATAAAGCTGGTGCGTGATGGAACGATCCCACTCGCTGTTCTGCGGAATATCCGTATCCATCAAATACAAAGGAACACGCCCTACGCTGACCTTCCATATATTGGCGTAAACTACACGACCGGGATAGGGGACCTCCAACACCATCGGCTCGCCGTTCGACTGCATTACCTGCGTCAAAGGCAGTGCGTTGAAGTTCTGCGGCTCGTAGTTAGCAATCTGCTGACCATCCATAGAGAGGGTCTGCGTGAAATAACCATAGCGATACAAAAAACCTACCGCACACATGTCGATGTTACTATCGCTGGCCTCCTTCAAGTAGTCGCCGGCTAAAACGCCCAAACCACCTGAGTAAATCTTCAATACATTCGTCAAGCCATACTCCATGCTGAAATAAGCAACGGAGGGATGAGCCTTCGTAGGCTTTACGTCAACGTAAGCCTTAAAATCGGCATAAACCTTCTCGATCTCCGCCATGAGGTCCTTATCTGCGAGGATCTCCTCCATGCGCTTGTGAGAGAGGTTTTGCAACAATAACACAGGGTTACCTTCAGTTGACCGCCACAAAGCAGGGTCGATCTTACCGAACAGTTTAGCACCTTCGTGATTCCAAACCCACCACAGGTTGGTAGCGATCTCTTGAAGGGGCTCCAGCTGCTGCGGCAACTTAGAATGAGAATACACGTCCTTCCAAACAGGACTGTTAGCATTGTTCGCCTTAATTTTCATTATCGTGAATTTAAAGTGTTTGTTTCTTTTTCTAAAAAACGGTCGCGAAGATACGTATTATCTTGCTATCTATGAGCATAATTTACTGATTTCTTTCTGCGGCATGCTTCAATGCGATGTCAAATGCCTGCTCGTAATAAGCAATAAACTTGCTCCATTCTGCCTTTTTCGACAAATCGAAGCAACGCTGTTTCACTTGCTTCATCTCCTTGTCGGTCAGCTTCGTAAGCGTCAAGATCGACTCTTTGATCGCATCGGCCACCTCAAAGTAGTTGAAATCGTCGCGATTAACCACAGATACGCCCTCGCAGATGTCTTTCCCGGAGAGCGATTTGCGTGCCCAAAGGCCAAATCCTGCCAAATCAGTCGTGATAGTAGGGATACCAAACGCCACACTCTCCAACGGTGTATAGCCCCAAGGCTCGTAATAGGAGGGATAAACCGTCGCATCCATACCGATTAATATATCGTAATAAGGCTGATTGAAGATGCCATCCTTTCCATCCAGGTAGCAGGGCACGAAGATAATCTTCAGCTTCTGGCTGGCGCTATTGGTAAAGCCGGCGCTTTGGATATAGTTGAGCACCTTATCCTCGGGCATGTTATTCAACCAATGGGTAATGAAGGGCAACTGCAGGGGAGCCTTTGTCTCGATATCTTGCTCCAGCACTTCCTTCAGGTCGGCTCTCGGCGCACGTGTCCATGCCGGTACCATGATGAAAGCCACCAACTCTCGTTGCAAACGGCCACTGGTGCGTACCCGGTTCATCGCCTCAATGAACACGTCGATACCTTTATTGCGATACTCATAGCGTCCGCTCGTAGATACCAACAAAGCATCCGGATCAATCGGGCAACCAGTCAGCTTCTCTGCCACCTTGATCAAAGCAGCACGGGCAGCTGCCCGCTTTTTCTTGTAGGTCTTAATCTCTGGCACGAAGTTCGGCTCAAAGCCATTCGGCGTCACGATATCCGGCTCCTTATCGAGCAATTGCTTACATTCACGAGCCGTA
>JALFJR010000017.1 GCA_022775005.1 Parabacteroides sp. | reverse complement strand
CGGCGTGTTCTCGCTTTTGTTCATCACCCTCTGCCGCGCGGCGGGAGTGCCGGCCCGGTGGCAGAGCGGTCTGTATACCACGCCCATGGAAATCGGCTGCCACGACTGGTCCCAGTTCTACGTGGCCCCCTATGGCTGGATGTACGTGGACGGCTCCTTCGGCAACAGTGCCCATCGCAACGGCAACGAAGCCCGCAGGGATTTCTATTTCGGAAATCTGGACCCCTACCGCATGGTGGCGGCCACGGAATTCCAGCATGAGTTCGATCCGCCCATGGATTTCATGCGCTACGATCCCTACGACAATCAGGAGGGCGAGGCCGAATACGAGGACGGCGGGCTGCACAACAGCCAGATTTATACCGATCAGGAAATGCTGGAAATTCAGGAACTGGACGATTGATTCAATATCAGTGGCCCGCGCTTCCCGTAAAAAGGAGGCGCGGGCCGATTTTTCATAATATAACCTGTTTTATCGTACGATTTCCACGCCTTCAGGGGCGCGTACGTCCGTTTTCAGGCCGGATTCGGTCTTCTCCACCCGGATGTGAATGGGGCCCAGGGGAGTGGGGTAATCGCCTTCCGCCCAGGTAAGGTCGCCCAGCTGGGGGCGAACGGCCACCTTCCGGCAGCCGGGGGAGAGCACCTTCACGCCCAGCACATACTGCGCCAGGAAGGGCGCGGGGCCGGAGGCCCAGGCGTGGCACAGGCTGTGCCGCAGATTCTTATAGCAATACGCACCGAAATCTCCGTGAATGTCGTCCTTGCCTTCGGGCACCACCTGGTCGATGGGGCTGGCGTTTACCGCCCAATCCAGGTTGAAATCCTCCCAGAAGGTAGTGGCTCCAAGGTCGAGCATCGCTCCCCAATAGGTGCGGATCACGTCGAGTGCTCCTTGATAGTTACCAGCCATCGCCATCGCCCGCAACATGTAATAGCCATAGAACGTAGAGAAGCCTTTGGCCCCATCCACGGCTAAACACTGGCTGTTCGCTGTTTGGGGATCCAATACGCCAGCGATAGTCAGCAGCGCAGCCGCTTGTTTATCTCCTGCTTGGATCTCTCCCACCTTGATTGGGAAGCGTTGCGAATGCTTCTGGGCATAGCGGATGGAACGATCGAGTGCGGCTTGGCAATCCTGTGCCAATGCCTCATCTTCATAGAGACGACTTAGCTCAACACCGGCCCGCAGTGCCTGGATCATCATTGCCTGCAATCCCGCATTGATGGCAGGAAGGTTCTCGCTGGAAGGCCAATCGAGAAAGCGATTGCCATCCAGTTGCTCCTTACCGTTGGCATCCACCTTGCTAATCAAATGACGTAGCAATTCTGTTGCGTAGGGCTGTTGCGCTTTTAAGAATTGCCAATCACCTTGATAATAATACCAATCCCGTTGAATGAGCAGCCACCAGATGGAATAGGAGCTGATGCCATTCATCCAGCCGGGTAGTGGTGTAATGTCACGAATCAAAGAGAGGCTCTTGGGTACCACCTCGTTATAACCAAATACACTGTTTATAGTCATCACCTCGGGGTGCATATCGCCAATCCAGACGAGGCGATCTCGCTTCACGCCATCCCATAGGTATTCCTGCATGTTAAGGTGCACGGTGTAGGCACCTGTCTGCCAGATACGGTTCAGCCGCTCGTCGTTCGAGCGGAAACTGCCTCGATATGGAATATCCCGCAGCGTGGAGATGGCACGCACCTCTTTCAATTGCAACTCCACGGAGTCATCCAACAGTTCGATGCGGGCAAAGCGGAAGCCGGAGTTTCCCACCTCCTGCACACCTAACCAAGGTAGTGAAAGCGTGAAATCTCGGATGGCGTGATCGTTGGTCGCTCCGTTTTTTCCGTCTATCTCGCACATCGCCTCACTGACCGATTCGCCTAAGCGAACGCGGATCCTAACGGGCTTTTGAGAAGCCGGCATACCGGTCACAAACTGCAAGCCTCCCTGCAGCTCCTTCCCAAAGTCGAGCAGGAGCGCAGGGTGAGCCGTAGCACTGCTGCGCAGTACACAAGGATGCTGATTCGCCAAGTCTGCTTGGCCAATGCCGGGCTTCAACAGATTCTCCTCTCCCTCAATGCAGGCACTGTCTTGTTGCCAGACAATGCGGGTAGGAGGTAGGTAAACACGGCTGCGACTGTCTCGTTGTTGCCCGTGAAGGGTTGTGGCGAGCAGGGTCAAGCAGCCGATGATCCAATGAAACTGATGCGTAGTCATAGCAAATCCTTATAGATTCGGGTAAATCATCGAGAAGACCAAGAGCAACAGACCAGAAACCAGCACAGTGATGGTACGACTGTTTGCTCCTTTCCATTCTTTCAAGACAATACCCCAGAAGTTACTGAATAGAATGTTTAACGACATTAAGATGCTCCAAGAGAAGGCGAGCATCACTGGCGCATCGGCAAAGAAGCTCTTGCCCATGCCTAAGCCGAAGAATTGCGAATACCAAAGCAGACCGGCTAAAGCGCAGAAAAGCACATTATTTGTCAGCGTTGAGCCAGAGACAGCGAGGTAATCCTTGCCCGTCTTGTTCTTGATGTTCTGATAGATGCAATAGAGGGCATTGGTGCAGAAACCACCGATGGTCACCAACAGGATGACGGGGTTGGTGGCAAAGAGCTCGTTGGCACCCTCTGCCTTCACCTTTTCCACGATTGCCTGCCCGCTCTCCAACCCTAAATTGAAGCAGGCGCTCATTACACCGGCTAACAGGGCGACAGCCAATCCTTTGGTCAGTGCGAAGTCTTTCACGGCTGCCCGTTTCTCCTCTTCGCTCATGTTCTTGGCCCGCAAACTACCGGCATAACCAATTACAGCGATACCTGCCAACGTGATGCATACACCAATCAAGAGCACCAATCCCTCTCCGGCGAAAAGGTTCGTGCCTGCGAATAACGCCGGAATCAAAGTGCCAAATCCGGAGCAGGTACCCAATGCGATGCTCTGTCCTAATGCAACACCTAAATAGCGCATACTGAGACCGAAGGTCAAGCCTCCGATACCCCACAGTATGCCGTAGATGACTGCGCCCCAGCTACCAGGAGTCTGCCACAACGCCATCAGGCTACTTCCTTCGGGAACTGCCAACAGCGCACCTAAATAGGGGAAGATGAGCCAGGCGAAGAGCCCCTGAACCAGCCAGAAGCTCTCCCAACTCCATCCTTTCACTTTATTGATCGGCACGTAGGAGCTACTTTGCCCAAAACTGCCGACCGCAATGATGAGTAATCCGATGAGAATAGTAATCATTTCCGTTTCGATGTTACGTCCGCCTCATACTTCTCAATCTCAGCGATGAAGGATTCACCGACAGGCACGCCCTGTTGCAAGCAGAACATATCCCATACGGCTCCCCAAGGCAGGCTCTTAGCCTCCTCTTGCAAGGCCAAACGCTCGAAGCCCTTGTCCTCTTCCTCATATTGACGCAGCAACTGGATCGGCTCCAGCAAAGCCAGCAGGAAGGCTTTCTGTGTTGCACGGCTACCTACAACATAGGCTCCGATACGGTTGATGGTCGCATCAAAATAGTCCAAACCGACATGCACACGGTTGAGGGCATCGCAGCGGATGATCTCACGTGCTAAATCCATCACGTCGTCGTTGAGAATCACTACATGGTCGCTGTCCCAACGGATCGGACGGCTGACGTGCAGCATAATCTCCGGGGTGAAGAGCAGCAAAGCGGATACCTTGTCGGCAATGCTCTCCGTCAAGTGGAAGTGACCTGTGTCGAGGGTAACGATCTTTTGCTTCTTGGCACCATAACCCAAGTAGAAGTCGTATGAACCAACGGTGTAACTCTCTAAGCCGATACCGAATAATTTCGCCTCAATACAGTCCTTCATCCAGTCATATTTCGTGGCGAAGATCTCATCCAACGATTGCTCCAAGATCTGGCGGTAACGCAGACGGCTGGCCGGAACCTCCTTGCTGCCATCGTGAATCCACAGGTTCATCATGGCCGGATCACCTTGTGCCTTACCCATCTCGTCACTGATCCAACGGCAACGCTTGGTGTGTTCGATCCAGAAGTCACGGATCGCCTTATCGGGGTTGGCAAGGGTCAGGTTGCCGCTCTTCGGGTGTGAGAAGGAGGTGCTGTTGAAGTCCAACTTCAGGTTATTCTCCTTGGCCCACTCCATCCAAGAGGCAAAGTGGCAAGGCTCCACTTGGTCACGATCTACCTGCTTGCCTTGGAAATCGCCATAGATCTCATGTAGGCTCAACCGGTGATTGCCAGGGATGAAACTCTTCGCTTTCAAGATGTCTTGACGCAATTCCTCGATCGTGCGGGCACGACCAGGGTAATTACCCGTCACTTGAATACCGCCGGTCAGTGAGCCCCCTTGATTCTCAAAGCCGGTCACGTCGTCGGCTTGCCAGCAGTGGAGGGAGAGAGAGAGTTTCCCTAATTGCTCCATCGCTTTGTTTACATCTACTCCAACAGCGGCGTAACGCTCAGCTGCAATCTCAAACGCTTGCTTTATAACAGTCTCTTTTGTCATGATCGTTGTTTTTATTAGAATGAATCAATTTTATTTACTTGGATAATATACTTTCGGGGTGAAGGTTTCTGCAATCAGCTTACGCATCTCCCAACGGTTGCCTACTAAACCGGCGGCTTTTGCTTGGATGAAGCAGTTGCCAATGGCTGTGGCTTCTGAGGGACCGGCAATGACCGGCATGCCGATGGCGTCGGCTGTCCATTGGTTCAACAGTTCATTTTGAGAACCGCCACCAATCACATGCAGACACTCGATGGGGAAGGGCGACATCGTTTTCAAGTGTGTCAATACTTCCCCATAGCGATGTGCCAAGCTGCGGAAGATACAACGCACGTAGTCGGCATCGCTCTGTGGAACCGGATTACCCTGCGCTTGGCAATAGGTAGCGATAGCAGCCATCATCTCTTCCGGATTGGCGAAAGAAGCATCATCTGGATTGATCAATCCGTCAAATGTACTCTCTTTGGCCATGCGGGTTAATTCCTCGTAGCTATACACTTTTCCTTGTTTTTTCCACGTAGCCCGGCAGCGCTCAAGCAGCCACATACCTGTGATGTTCTTCAAGAAGCGGGTCGTTCCCTCGATACCTCCTTCATTGGTGAAGTTGTGGGCGAACGACTCGTCGGTGATGATCGGTTGCTCGGTCTCAATACCCATCAAGCTCCATGTGCCACTACTGAGGTAAGCGAAATGGGGTGAGCGAGCGGGTACAGCCGCTACCGCAGAGGCTGTATCGTGTCCGGCTACAGCAATGACAGGCACAGGTCTCATCCCGGTTTGCTGGCAAACACTTTCGCATAACGGGCCGACAGTCGTGCCCGGCATAACCAACTGGCCAAATTGCGTGGGTGAAACGCCTACCTGTTCCAACAGATGATAATCAAACTTGTGCGTATAGGGATTCAGCAGCTGAGAAGTGGAAGCGATAGTATATTCGCATACCTGCTGCTCAGTGAGCATATAGGTCAATAGATCGGGCATAAATAAGATGCGCTCGGCTATCTCTTGAGGTACAAATACATCTTGGTAGGTGCGATAGAACTGGAACAGACTGTTGAACGGCAATACTTGGATACCGGTACGGGCATAGACCTCTCGCTTGGGAAGATGCGTGAAGAAATCCTCCGGTGCGCCCTCTGTATAGGGATCTCGGTAAGCACGAGGCATACCCAGTAGCGTCCCGTCGTTCGCTAAATAACCAAAATCGACGCCCCAGGTGTCGATACCTATGGAACAGAGGGGGATCTGCTCTGCTGCACATTTGGAGAGTGCCTCCAAAAGGGCACTGTATAGGTTAAATACGTTCCAATAGTAACGCCCATGCAGGGCGACCATCGGAGAGGGGAAACGGTGAATTTCACGCATCGTGAACAATCCCTCTTGCAGGCTACCCAATACGGCCCGGCCGCTGGTAGCTCCAATATCAAACGCTAAAAAATGGAAGGCTTTCATGATATTCGCTAAACTTATTCGTATTGATGGGGACAAAAGTATGGCCTTTCTTGTTATCTTTGCTTCATAAAATGATTTTAAACCTTTGATTTCTGACATGAATTGCATAAAAGAGGATATTCAATGCTATCTGACGATCAATCCGACTGATGAGGACTGGGGCATCGTAGTGACTACCGTGGGGCATCAAACCATTCAAGCTGGCGGTGCTTATCCTCCATCTCGGCATCCCGATAGTTATGCGTTTCGTCCGCAAGAGGGGCGGGTACTCAACGAGTACCAGCTGGTCTATATCACACGTGGGCAAGGCTATTTCTCCTCTCAATCCTGTAAGCGTAGGGCAATCACTGCGGGGACGATTATCTTGCTTTTCCCAGGAGAGTGGCATAGTTATTATCCCGATGTGCAGACCGGCTGGGAGGAGCATTGGGTAGGTTTCAGAGGACCTCATATTGATCGGCGTGTGGAAAAGCACTTCTTTTGTAAGGAAGAACCGATCCATCGTATTGGGGTTAGCTCAACAATCCTTAATCTCTATGATGATATCTTACGGTTTGCGGGTGAAGAACGCAGTGGTTATCAACAGATGATTTCCAGTATCGTGCTACATATTTTGGGAGTTATATATTATAAGGAAAAGAACAATGCTTTTTCTGATACCTATGTGGTGGAGAAGATTAATCAGGCACGCTTTTTGATGAAAGAGCATGTGGAGAACCCGCTTCGAGCAGAAGACATAGCGATACGTTTAGGATTGAGTTACTCGTGGTTCCGTCGGATGTTTAAAGAATATACGGGTTCTTCACCCGCTCAATATCAGGCACAACAGCGTTTGTTGCGTGCCAAAGAACTACTGACGACCTCACAACTTTCAATTTCTGAGATTGCTTATGCGCTTCACTTCGACAATACGGGGCAGTTTTCTACTTTTTTCCGAAGAAGAGAGAATGTGACCCCCTCGGAGTTTCGGGAACGTAGCCATTGAAGAAGTGGTATATAATAACAAGAGGGAAAAGTTACTCGATTTGAGTAAACCTTTCCCTCTTATGTTTCTTGTATCGTTGCGGACGAAAGAATTATTTCTTCTTACGGTTACCGTAGCGGCTCATGAACTTATCAACACGACCAGCTGTATCCACCAACTTAGACTTACCAGTATAGAACGGGTGAGAAGTGTTAGAGATCTCGACCTTTACCAACGGATAAGTAACGCCATCGATCTCGATCGTCTCTTTTGCATTAATCGTTGAACGAGTGATGAATGTATCATCGTTTGACATGTCCTTGAATACCACAGGACGATAGTTCTCAGGATGAATTCCTTTTTTCATTGCTTTATTTCTGTTTTTAATTTATACTACTTTATAATTGGTAACCGGTATTTTCGAGCGGCAAAGGTATAGCTTTACTGTCAATAAACAAAGAAAAACGTGCTCTTTTTTTCGTCTGGTCATAATTTGATATAAATTATGGGCATAAAAAAGCATTGTGTGATGAAACTTATGTATATTTGCAGGAGTTTTAAATTACTAACGTAATAACGTATTAAACATTATGGTAAGTTACAAACAATTAGGTTTGGTGAACACGAAAGAGATGTTCGCTAAGGCAATCAAGGGCGGTTATGCCATCCCTGCGTTCAACTTCAACAACATGGAGCAGCTGCAAGCCATCATCAAGGCTTCTGCAGAGACAAAGTCTCCGGTGATTTTGCAGGTGTCAAAGGGTGCGCGTAACTATGCTAACCAGACTTTGCTTCGTTATATGGCTGAGGGCGCAGTTGAGTACGCTAAGGAGTTAGGCTGCGAGCACCCGCAGATCGTTTTGCACTTGGATCACGGTGATAGCTTTGAGTTGTGTAAGTCTTGCGTAGATATGGGCTTCTCTTCTGTAATGATTGATGGTTCTCATCTGCCTTATGAGGAGAACGTCGCTTTGACGAAGAAGGTTGTTGAGTACGCACATCAGTATGATGTGACTGTTGAGGGTGAGCTGGGTGTATTGGCAGGTGTTGAGGATGAAGTTTCCGCAGACCACCACACTTATACAGATCCTGAGGAGGTAATTGATTTCGCTACTCGTACAGGTTGCGATTCTTTGGCTATCTCTATCGGTACTTCTCATGGTGCTTACAAGTTTACTCCGGAGCAGTGCACAATCGATCCTGAGACTGGTCGTATGGTCCCTCCTCCTTTGGCATTCGACGTGTTGAAGGCTGTTGAGGAGAAGTTGCCGGGCTTCCCCATCGTGCTCCATGGTTCTTCTTCTGTTCCTCAGGATGAGGTTGAGACAATCAACAAGTTCGGTGGTGCGTTGAAGGCTGCTATCGGTATCCCCGAGGAGTGGTTGCGTGAGGCTGCTAAGTCTGCTGTTTGCAAGATCAACATCGACTCTGACTCTCGTTTGGCTATGACAGCTGCTATCCGTAAGGTCTTCGCTGAGAAGCCAGCTGAGTTCGACCCGCGCAAGTATCTGGGTCCGGCTCGTGACAACATGGAGAAGCTGTACAAGCACAAGATCATCAACGTACTTGGTTCTAACGATAAGTTGTAATCAATACGTCTGTTGGCGATACATACGGAAGAGAGTGTCGGGTTGTTATTCGGCACTCTCTTTCTTTATAATAGTTACACTAAAAAGATTGTAGGGAAAAATCAAAATAGACAGTGAAAAAACTAATTAATGTGACAATGACCTTTATCGGCCTTTGGCTTTGTGCCACATCTGCGCAAGCTCAATCTTGGAAAGATATTCTGAAGTCGGAAACCGTACAGAAGGTGGTCTCATCGGTGACTGGTGGACAGTCGGTGACGGTAGCCAGTTTGCAGGGTACATGGACATACGTAGACCCAGCTGTCCAGTTGGGGAGTGATAACACGTTAAAGCAAATCGCAGGTTCGGCTGCTACAACAGAATTAGAGAAGAAGTTAAAGGAGCAATGCGCTAAAGTGGGCATTGTGGAGGGTGTGTTCAATTATACCTTTCATGAAGACAGCACCTTCACGAGTGCACTGAAGAAGGGTTCCTTGAAGGGTACCTACAGTGTAAACGAGGCGGACAAGACCATTGCCTTTACCTATACGGCTGGTACCTCCGACCGTGCGATTTATACATTGACCGCCTCTACTGTCTTGGCGGGCGACAACCTTACCTTGCTTTTTAATGCAGACAAGTTACTCACATTCTTGACGAAGGTTGCTTCGCTGACCAGTAACAGCACGTTTCAATCACTTAGCCAATTGGCAGAGCAGTATGATGGCTTGATGTTGGGGTTCGATTTGAAGAAATAAAATACAATAAGGTTCGACCATTCACTCATAGGAGGAGAGAGGTCGAACCTTATTATTTGTTTTACAAATCTTTATACAGAGCGACGATGGCAGGATAGACAATCTTTCCGTCCACGATATTGAGGCCAAGCTGTAAGCCAGGATCGGCAGCGCAAGCCTTCTCCCAACCTTGGTCTGCCAACCGGATGGCATATGGCAGTGTGGCATTGGTCAAGGCGAGCGTAGAGGTTTGTGGAACTGCTCCTGGGATGTTCGCCACACAGTAATGGATCACACCATCCACCTCGAAGATTGGTTCTGCGTGGGTGGTTGGATGAGAGGTTTCGAAACAGCCTCCTTGGTCGATAGCCACATCCACTAATACACTGCCTGGTTTCATCAATTTCAGCATCTCTCGGGTGATGAGGTGCGGGGTCTTAGCACCAGGAATCAATACTGCGCCAATCACGAGATCAGTAGTGGGCAATTCTTGCTCGATGTTGTGCGTAGAGGAATAGAGTGTCTTAACATTCTTAGGAAGCGTTTCTGCTAACGCACGCAAGCGGGGCAGGGAGATATCGGCCAATGTGACATCAGCACCTAAACCTGAGGCCATCAAAGCGGCATTATGTCCTACGATACCTCCACCAATAACCAATACCTTAGCTGGTTTCACACCTGGTACGCCTCCTAACAACAGTCCTTTTCCTCCTTGTGGTTTCTCCAAAAAGCGTGCGCCTTCTTGGATGGACATACGTCCGGCTACTTCGCTCATGGGAATCAATAGGGGAAGGGAGTGGCTAGGACCTTCTACTGTCTCGTAAGCCAAACAGGTAGCTCCGCTACGTAGCATGGCTTCTGTCAATTCCCGATCGGAAGCGAAATGGAAATAGGTGAAGAGTAATTGTCCCTTCTTCACTAAGGTATACTCACTTTCGATGGGTTCTTTCACTTTGATGATCATCTCGGCGATGTCATAGACCGCTTCGATGGTAGGCAGGATCTGGGCCCCTGCTGCTACATACTCCTCGTCAGGGAATCCACTGTTGATTCCTGCGGTGTGTTGAACGTACACACTGTGCCCTCTTCTTACAAATTCTTTTGCGCCAGCTGGTGTTAATGCGACGCGGTTCTCATTGTTCTTAATCTCTTTTGGAACGCCAACTATCATAACCAATGGTATTAAAAGGTTTACGGGGCGAATGTACAAAAAAAGAGGGACAGACTGTTTCGTCTGTCCCTCCTTTTAACACGTTAATTATACTGAAAAAATCAGAGTCCTTGTCCGTGGCAATTCTTGTACTTCTTGCCACTGCCACAGGGGCAAAGATCATTGCGACCTACGCGCTTCTCAGCTCTTATGGGATCTGGATGAGTGGACTCATCTGAATTCTCCTCTTGCGTAGCGTTTTCCTCCTCTGCCTCTTTTATCTCGATAGCATCCTGGGCTTGCTGCTCCTGCTGGGCCTGCTTTTGTGCCTGTTGTTGCGCTTGCTGTTGGATGCGTGCACGCTCTTGAGCAATGGCTTCCGCAGCTTGTTTAGCTAATGCCTCTTGGCGGGCAGCCATCGCTTGACGCTCCTCCTCAGTCGGCTCACGACGTACAGGGATTTGTCCACGCATCAAGACGGCTACGGTCTTTCGGTTCATAGCATCGACCATGTTCTTAAAGAGGTTATAAGACTCTAACTTGTAGATCAACAAAGGATCTTTGTTCTCGTAGCTTGCGTTCTGTACGGAGTGACGTAACTCATCCATCTCACGCAGGTGCTCTTTCCAGGCCTCGTCGATCATGTGAAGGATGATCGATTTCTGGAAGGATTTCGTGATGATCTTGCTCTCGCTCTCGTAGGCCTCTTTCAAGTTGCATGAGATATTGTACATGCGTTTGCCATCGGTGATAGGGATCATGATGTTCTCATACATAGCCCCTTGATTCTCGTAAACTTGCTGAATCACCGGATGAGCTACTTGTGCGATACGCTCCATGCGTCGTTTAAAGGTCTTCAAAGCCTCTTCAAAGAGTTTGTCAGTCAGCTGGTTATGCTTTAATTCCTTGAATTCTTCTAAGGTGAGGGGACTCTCCATGGCGAATGTCTTGAAGATCTCCATCTTAAAGCTCTCGAAGTCATTCTCGCACTGATCAGTGATGGCTACGGCGGTGTCGTAGAGTGTATTTAATACATCCAAACCGATACGCTCACCCATCAAAGCATGGCGGCGACGGGTGTAAATCACGGTACGTTGAGAGTTCATCACGTCATCATACTCCAACAAGCGCTTACGAATACCAAAGTTATTCTCCTCAACTTTCTTTTGCGCACGCTCCACGGATTTGCTCAACATGCTATGCTCTAAGACTTCACCCTCTTTGAAACCTAATCTGTCCATCAAGCTGGCGATCTTCTCTGAGGCGAACAGACGCATCAAATCATCTTCCAAGGAGACGAAGAACACAGAGGATCCTGGGTCACCTTGACGACCGGCACGACCACGCAACTGACGATCGACACGACGGCTTTCATGACGTTCCGTACCGATGATGGCCAAACCTCCAGCCTCTTTCACCTCTTGGGAAAGCTTAATATCTGTACCACGACCTGCCATATTGGTGGCAATCGTTACCGTACTGCTTTGACCCGCTAAAGCGACGATCTCTGCCTCTTTCTGGTGCAGCTTCGCATTCAAAACGTTATGTTTAATGTTGCGGATCTTCAACATACGGCTCAGTAACTCTGAGATTTCAACAGAGGTGGTACCAACCAAAACGGGACGACCAGCCTGGGTTAATTGGACAATCTCCTCGATGACTGCATTATATTTCTCACGCTTGGTCTTATAGATGCGGTCGTTCATGTCGATACGAGCGATCGGACGGTTGGTCGGGATAACAACCACATCCAACTTATAGATGTCCCAGAACTCTCCGGCCTCGGTCTCTGCTGTACCAGTCATACCAGCCAGCTTGTGATACATACGGAAATAGTTCTGCAACGTGATGGTTGCGAAGGTCTGTGTAGCGGCCTCCACTTTCACGCGCTCTTTCGCCTCGATTGCCTGGTGCAAACCGTCTGAATAACGACGGCCATCCATGATACGACCTGTCTGCTCATCGACGATCAATACTTTATTGTCGATCACCACATACTCATCGTCTTTCTCGAAAAGGGTGTAGGCCTTCAACAGCTGGTTGATGGTGTGCACACGCTCACTCTTCACGGAGTAGTTGGAGAGGATCTCATCCTTACGGGCCTGTTTCTCCTCATCAGTGCCCTGCATGTTCTCCAACTGTGATAGTTCGGAGGTAATGTCGGGCAAGACAAAGAACGTAGGATCATCAGTCTTGCCAGTCAGTAAGTCGATACCCTTATCAGTCAATTCAACGCTGTTGTTCTTCTCATCAATCACGAAATAGAGCACATCAGTAGCCTCGTGCATGTGCTTGTTGTTCTCGGACATATAGTATTCCTCAGCCTTCAGCATCTGCGCCTTGACTCCTTGTTCGCTCAAAAATTTGATTAACGCTTTATTGCGTGGGAAGCCCTTGTGGGAGCGGAAAAGCTGAATGGCACCCTCGTCCATCTCGGCTTGATCGTTGCTGGCCAACTTCTTCTTGGCCTCGATCAGCAATTGAGAGCAGAGTTCCTTCTGGGCTTTTACGACTACTTCTACATTCGGGCGGAACAGCTCGAAGAGCTGCTCCTCACCACGGGGTACGGGACCGGAAATGATCAACGGCGTACGCGCATCATCGATCAACACAGAATCGACCTCATCGACAATGGCAAAGTTATGCTTGCGCTGCACCAGGTCTTTCGGGCTGGTTGCCATGTTATCACGCAGATAGTCGAAACCGAACTCGTTGTTCGTACCGAAGGTAATATCTGCCTCATACGCTTTCCGACGGGCCTCAGAGTTGGGGCGATGCTTATCAATGCAATCTACGGAAAGACCATGGAACATATAGAGCGGACCCATCCACTCGGAGTCGCGCTTAGAGAGATAATCATTCACTGTTACGACATGTACGCCGTTGCGAGTCAATGCATTAAGAAATACAGGTAGAGTCGCTACCAATGTCTTACCTTCACCCGTTGCCATCTCCGCAATCTTACCTTTGTGCAAAACGACACCACCAAACAGCTGCACGTCGTAATGAACCATATCCCAAGTGATCTCGTTACCTCCGGCTTTCCAGTGGTTCTGGTAGATCGCTTTATCGCCCTCGATGCGGACAAAATCGTGGCGGGGGGCCAGTTCTCGGTCGAACGGGGTAGCAGTCACCACCACCTCTTCGTTTTCAGCGAAACGGCGAGCGGTATCTTTCATGATGGCGAATACCTCGGGCAAGGACTGATCCAAAACCACCTCCATCTTCTCAGTAATCGTCTTCTCGATCTTGTCCACCTCGGCCCAGATTGCCTCACGCTCCTCCAGTTCCTTCTTCTCGATGCTTCCACGCAGTTCGTTCACTTTTGCCTTCTCGTCAGCTACTGCGTCTTGAATGCGCTGTTTGATCACATCCACTCTCGCACGCAACTCATCATTGGAGAGGGCTTGAATCGACGGATAGACGGCTTTCACCTTATCTACCCAAGGGGTAATCTCCTTCAGGTCTCGTTGTGACTTGTTACCGAACAGCTTCGTCAATAACTCATTTATTCCTAACATATATGTATTCTTTTTTGCTTGTTAATAAAATGGATCGTTCATACACCCTTATGGGCTCATTTGCTTGCCTTTACCTCATGCAGAGGTAGGCTGCGGGAAGCATTGGGTGGTCTGATCCGCAGCACATGGGTGACGGTCGGTGCCACCTCTGTCGCTTTCACCTCGCGATAGATATGTTGCGGTTTTAAGCCGTTACCCAGGAAGACCAAGGGAGTGATGACGGCATTGTTACGAATGACCTTGACCTGCTCTTTCCCGTTGTCGAAATTCAGTTTCCAACCGGGTTGCAGTTCTATCAGCAGGTCGCCTCTGCGTAGGTGATGGGTGCCTTGGCGGAACTCGATGGTCCCCTCGTTCCATTCGCCAGCTAACAGGTTCTTGTCAGTCGTGACCGACTGCACGCCACTAAACTCCTGCAAGAAGTCAGCCGCTTTTCGCTGTACAGTAGCTAAATCCAGTTTGGCATCTTCTATTGCTTTGCGATTCAGATAGATTTGTGAGTCATAAAAGCCTTTTACCCAATTTGTCTGCTGCCCATAGAGTGCCATAAGGTACATGTTGAGCAGGGCCACACAACGTTTGGGGTGGAACTCCCCGCCGTTTACCATCAGCCCGTCGGGGTAAGACTCCTCACTCTTGTAATAGCCAGAGCCAGTGAAGACTACCAAGGTATTTGACAGGCCTACCTTCTTGTCGATCGTGTCTAACAGCTTTTCGATGTCTTGATCGAGTTGATAGTAGGTGTCTTGAATCTCACGTGTATATTCTTTATTTTGTGTGCCTAAGAAATTACCGGCATAGTAGGTCACGGAGAGCATATCCGGACAACTACGGGTACCAAATCCTCCATATTCCAAGAACTGGATGGCCAGTCGGTTCACCTCTTTATTGATATAGGGAGATGTTTTCAGCCGAGGATAGCAATCTTTTGCTTTCTCGTTGAAGGTATAACGGTAGGGTATTTCGTCGAGCACGTAGGGAAAGGCATTTAGCTTGTCCATTGACAGCGAGGGTGTCCATACCATCGAGGCGATGCGTGCGGATAGCGCTTCTGGCCCGTTGTTGTAGCGATCCACATACCACGGGATTCCTTTATAATAGGTAGTCGTAGCCCATTTGCCATTCAAGTTGTCTATCCAGAAGGCCCCATTAGCCGCATGACCAGCTGATAGAATAGCGCTCTCTGGATCGGGAGCGATAGCATACACATCACTACGTCCACTCGATGCAATTTTCAACTCGTCGCCTATTGTAGAGCTAAACAGGCTCTTGGGTGAGTAATTCTCTTTGGTGTAATTGCCCAAGTACTCAGGATCATTCAAAATAGAAACCTCTCGATCCCGGTCAAAATCGTAGCTAAAATTACTGCTGATCCCACTGAAGCAGGGGTTGCTTCCTGTGAACAGCGTGGCAAATGCGCTGGCTTGGTCGATGTTAGAGAAATCAAAGCGGATGTTATTATACACTACGCCCTCGTTCATCAACCGCTTGAAGCCTCTTTCGCCAAACGTGTTATAGAAATATTCAATGTAATCCCCTCTTAACTGATCCACTGTGATGCAGACCACCAACTTGGGCGTATTTTGCTGAGCCTCAAGGTTAGTAACCGCAAGGATTGCGATAAGAGACGATAATATTTTTCTCATTCGGTTGTCCATTTTCTTCGAAATATGCCTCTTGCCGAACGCAACCACAGTGAGGCAGCGAGCGGAATAAAGGCGGAATTAAACTGTTGCGGGAGGAAAGCCCAACCGGCAAATAACAGCATAAGCGCGACAAAGTTAATAAAATGATAGCAATAAGCCGCCCTTTGTGCTTTATTAATGCAAAACAAAATTACGCCGAGCAAATGGAAGGGATGCAGCCAAAGCAGTGAATAGTTGGGCCATGTGCAGGGATGGACGGAGAAAAAGGCCAAGAAAAAGAGCACACAACCGGCTAAACCAGCTAATCCAAACAGCCCAATGTCAAATCCCTTGAAGGCTCGTCTCTGAAAGCGTCCCCATACGGTGATGATATTGGTCATTGCGAAGAGCAGCCATCCCAAACGGATGGGGGAGAGCAGGTCCCCGATGTCTCTCTCCGGAGTATCAGGATCAGCTGCTTCGATGACAAATGTCTCGCTCACCAACGGGCGGCGTTGTCCTTTCTGGTCAATAATCTCCGCTTTAGAGAAAGCCTCCCGCAGATAATCAGGTAAGAACATCATTTCATGGGGTGTAGCCAGTCGATCTGTCGGGCTGCCCAACGCTAAATCGCAGCCAAACGTCAGCCAGACATGGTTACGGGTGCAATGGTTGATTAATGTCCGAAACGATTGCGAGGGATAGGGGTCGTGATAATCCACTTGGCCTACCGTCTTTTCGATCAAGGCAGCGGGACGGGTGGCGCAGTTGTCAAAAAAGAAGTTGTAGCGATAGATGCGATTCTCCGGCCGGTAGTTTTCCACCAAGGCTTCCCAGAGTCGTTGCCGCTCCGTGGGTGTCAAGTTCAGTCGCTGCTCAGTGATCGTGCTACCTCGTAGTTGGTATTCGATCACATAGTCGTTGTAGTTGGCCACTCCCAAGCGATAGTCGGTTTCTCCTTTTGCGAAACGATAGATAAAATTGGGTTTGGAAAAGTCGAAGATACCATAATTAAATACGTAATCCATCTTCTGTTCCGGATCATGTACTCGCAATGCCGCATGGCCATAAACAGTAAACACCTCCTCTTCGTAGGGTGAGGAGGTCAATAAGCTGATATGAGCTGCGTTGCTCAGTGGAACTTGGGCGAATACGAGCTGGGTGATTATTCCCAATAGCCCTAACAACATCCATTTTTTCATGCTTATATCTTGTTTAAAACAAAAAAGAGAAACCGTCATAATTGATGATTTCTCTTTTTTGTGATTCGCATAGGATTCAAACCTATAACCTTCTGATCCGTAGTCAGATGCTCTATTCAGTTGAGCTAGCGAACCAATATGAAATACTTGAAAAATGTGATTCGCATAGGATTCAAACCTATAACCTTCTGATCCGTAGTCAGATGCTCTATTCAGTTGAGCTAGCGAACCAATCTTATTTTAAAATCAATCTCTCTTGATTGACGCTGCAAAGGTAGGACTTATTTTTGAACTGCCAAATTTTTTCGCCTGTTTTTTGTGTTAGTCTAACATTTTTGGATTAAAAATGAGATAACCGATATTCAATCCTATGTTGAAATTTTGTTTGGGATAGCTGTAGCCGTTGGCATACAGGCTGATGGAAATGAAAGGTAATTTTAAGACAAGTGATGCTTCACCCATATAATTGAAGGAGTTCAGAAATTTGCCGTATCGAGCTGTAGCCACATTGGGATTATTTGCAATGGCCTGTTTCTGAATCTCGTAAAGTGGCATGAATCCATAGAAGCCAAATTGGCAATGGAATAATTTACTGAATCTCCAGATAGGAGTTAGGCCTAATGCTACATATTGGTTTGCTCGGAACGCCTCATTAAAAACGATTGTACTATGAGGAGTAGGGGTGAAGGCGGGTGCCTGCAAAACGCTTGCCGTGTAGTTGTTCATTAGATTCTTGCTGGAGAGTACCAGCTCAGATAGGTAACCCATGTTGAAATGGTTAGAGTACGCATGGAAACTTTTCCAACGGCCTTTGAATTGGATCCAGCTATGCGTGTTGCCTTGAACAGGAGATAATGCGTCGCTGGAAGTAGGAGAGGGGGCGAAATTCTCCTTCCCTGTCACATATTGGGCGGTCATGAAAAGCTGTTTTCCTTCGGTTGCGTAGAGCCTATCATCAAGACTATTTTGTTCCAGACTTAATGAGCCGGTGAAATAATCATACCAGCTATGGTCAAACGAGGCATTTGCGAAGGAGATGGATGAACTCTGTAGATAATGGTCGTTGAGGCGGCCATACGTCAGCCCAATTTCTGCTTTTGCTTGATTGAGAAAAGGAAAGCCTAATTTCAACCTTAGGAATAGCTCTTTCTGCTTCATAATAGCTGGCACAACGTCTTCATAGAATAGCGATTGGCTTTCAGAATATCGTTTATCAGAGAAAACTCCTTGTACGCTCAAGTAGGTGGGAATTGTGGTTTGTAAATAGGTACGAGTGTCAAGCATCATGCCGCTGAATGAATTACCCACCTGAAAATTGGCTGTTAAATCTGTTGCCACACGTCCCAGTGCCTGGTAGTTGAAACCTAAAAAGAGTTGGTTGGCTTGATGGGAGGAGACATTACCACCAAAAGCGATTTTAACTTCTTCCTTCATGGTTACTTCCAAGTAGAGGTCGAAGTTCTTCTCTTTACGGTTGTAAACCGCATGTGGCATGATTTCCTTGATCTTAGAGTAGGTCAGCATTTTGAAATAGGCACGTTTAAATTCCTGCATAGAAAAGACGCCATTAATATCCTTATGTAGCTCTGCTTCTATGAATTTGCGTTGTGCCTCGGTTACTCCACTCACATAAATATTCTTGAATACTAATGGAGGAAGACTTGCTTTGTATGCTTTTCGGCGAGCGTTCACTTCGGCAAGCGTTACTTTGCGGGGAACACGTTGTTTTATGGAGTCAATCATCGCCAATGTTTTCTGATAGCCAATCTCCATTAGCTCTTTTCCTTTGTTGAAATCGAGCAGGGAGACATCCGGAAATTTAAACTGAATCAACATGCCGTCTTCTTCTTCAACGTTATATTCCGTTTTCTGCATGACCATTGCCTCCACTTGTGTGTAAAGGTTTTCAGTGGGTTTGGTGTTGCCAGATGAGACAATAGATCCAAAAATAAAATCCGGATGAAATGCCTCCTTGAGAGGCACTACCGGGAAGTTGTCGTAAATGCCTCCATCAAATAGCGGAATACTGTCTCGCCAAATAGGTTGGAATACAAAAGGAAATGACATAGAGGCTCTTACTGCATCCCCTAAATCACCATGTTTGAAGACTACTGCTTTCTTGGCATATACATCCGATGCCACACAACGGAAGGGTACAAATAAGTTGTCAAAATTCCAGCCGGCCTTGGCTGTAGCTTGAGCGAAAAGCCCCATGAATGCTTGATTCATCTGGATAGGATTAATCAAGCTCTGAGGCAGGAAGCTGGCTTTGACCTGTAAGGAATCAGTGAAGTCAATCGAGAAATGTGCGAACTCTGGAGTGGGATCCGGCTCTTTAAAATAGAAAGCATATTTACTTTCGACAGTACCTGTTTGCCAGTAGCCAAATTCCTCTGAGAGCATTAGATCCAGCATTTCTTCGGGTGTGTAGCCCATTGCGTAAAGACTGCCAATGATCGCACCAATAGAAGTTCCCGCTACGTAGTCTATGGGTATGTCATTTTCCTCCAGTGCTTTAATCACACCGATGTGTGCTGCGCCTTTTGCGCCGCCTCCACTCATCACTAAACCCACTTTTTGCGCCATTCCAATGGAATAAAGCCAAGAAAGCAGTATCACTACTAAACTAAATCTTCTCATTACTTTTTTGCTCACGCTCGTTTGTTGAGCAAAAATACAAAAGCAAAATTAATTAAAGATACTTTATGTGGGATTTATTGTGGATTTGATGACTGTGTGAGTATGTTACTAACCAACGTCCTAATTTTTGCTATCTCACAACGGGTGGGTGCGCAAATATGGCTATCTTTGCGGCAAACTTCAATGTTGGGTTATGATAATAGGCGATTATGTGAGTGCGCTGCGGATAGTTCCTTTCTTAGGTGGCTGGTTAGCGGATAAGCTTTTGGGCGATCCTGAGGGATGGCCTCATCCAATTGTGTGGTTTGGACGGGCGATTAGTGCTGGCGAGAAGCAGTTAAACCGAGGAGAAAATAGGGCGGACAAAGGGGCCTTGATGACTCTTTGTTTTGTTGTCGGTGTATATGGCATTTGCAAACAGTTATTGGCTTGGGCAGAGAGTATCAATCCTATTTTTTGTGGTTTGTTGACCGCAATAGGCGTTTTTTACTGCCTTTCAGGAACAACTTTAATCCGTGAGGTACAAGCTGTATTTGAGGCGGTTGATCGCAGCACGGAAGAGGGACGGAAACAGGTGGCCCGTATTGTAGGGCGTGACACGGCATATCTTTCTCCGCAGGAGATCCGGGCAGCGGCATTGGAGACATTAGCGGAGAATTTGAGTGATGGTGTGATCGCCCCTATGTTTTGGTTTGCCTTATTGGGGTTACCAGGAATGGCTGCCTACAAGATGGTGAATACACTTGACTCAATGATTGGTTATAAAAACGAACGCTATTTGGAGTTTGGTCGTATTGCGGCTAAGACGGATGACTTGGCAAATTTGATTCCTGCACGTTTGACCGCTTATCTGATGTTGATAGTGAGTGGAAATTGGTTGAAGCGGGAGTTCGTACAGCGGTTCGGGCCAGCTCATGCGAGTCCTAATTCGGGTTATCCAGAAGCGGCATTGGCTGCGATTCTTGATTGTCGTTTTGGTGGGACGCATGACTATTTCGGGGAGCCGGTAGAAAAACCTTATATTGGTACCAACGAACGCCCTTTTACGGTCGAGGATATGCGCATCGCTGTGCGGGTAAATAGCCAAACGGAGTTGGTGATGGGGTTTATCGTAGCGCTTAGCGCATGGGTGTTTTAAATGGTAATGAATAGCATTAGATAAAGAAAATATGGATATCAGATTAAATAAATTACTCAGTGAGGCGGGTATTTGCTCGCGCCGTGAGGCTGACCAGTTTTTGGCGACAGATCGTGTGACGGTCAATGGTAAGTTCCCTAAGATGGGACAACGGGTAACAGCCGAGGATGAGGTGCTTGTGGACGGTGAGAAGGTTAATGTAGAAAAGTATCTGCAATTACAGGAGGAGCAACGTCGGGAAGAAGAGGCGGAGAAGGAGCTGATTCGCTCGTTGCATACTTTCAAGGCAGAGGAACGAAAGCCCAAGGCTACTCCCCGGAAAGAAGGAAAGTTTGGTAAGTATAATAAATTTGCTGCTGCTCGTAAGGCAGCCAAAGAGGGGATTACATGGAAAGATAAGAAAGAGAAGCTTCGTAGAACGGCTGAAGAGGATCGATTACTGCGAGAGGCACTGCGTCCGCAATTTGGGAAGTCATTGCGTAAATCGGCTGTAGCACAGCGAATCGCTGCTAATCCGAAGTCTGCGGCGTTGCGTAAGACGAGCCGTAACAATCCGATCAATAAGGCAAAGCGTGCCGCTCAGTATAAACGGAGAAACAATGGATAAACACGTTGTTTTGGTGACTGGTGGGGAGCGCTCAGGAAAGAGTGGTTATGCCCAACGTTTGGCGCTCAGTTTGGCGGCTAATCCGGTCTATTTGGCTACCTCACGTATCTGGGATGAGGAGTTCCGCCAGCGTGTCTTACGTCATCAGGCTGGTAGAGGACCGGAATGGACTAATATTGAAGAAGAAAAGATGTTGAGCAGGCATGACCTAACAGGACGTGTGGTAGTGATCGACTGTGTGACCCTTTGGGCAACTAATTTCTTTTTCGATTGCCAGAGTGACGCAGAGGAGGCTTTAAAACAATTAAAAAAAGAGTTTGATCGGGTGACAGAACAATCGGCTTATCTGATCTTCGTAACCAACGAGATTGGTATGGGAGGAGTGCCTATGGATGCTGTGCAACGGAAGTTTACTGATATGCAGGGTTGGCTAAATCAGTACATTGCGGCTCGGGCTGACGAAGTGGTATTGATGGTTAGTGGCATTCCTCTTAAAGTGAAATAGCAAAAATATAGGGAAAAACATAATGATTACATTTAAAATTAAAGAGCCTGATAAAGGTATAGAACAGGCTTTGTGTGATAAAATCGAGAATTTAGCGAAACCGAAAGGATCCTTGGGACGGTTAGAGTCTTTGGCCTTGCAAATCGGGTTGATCCAACAAACTTTGAATCCTGTGCTGAGCCATCCCATAAATGTGATTTATGCGGCTGATCATGGCATTGCCGATGAAGGGGTCAGCAAGTCTCCCAAGGAGGTCACTCGGCAAGTGATCTACAATTTCTTGAATGGAGGATCTGGGGTCTGTTTCTTGGCACGCCAACATGGGTTTGAGATCAAGATTGTGGATGGGGGTGTGGATTATGATTTCCCCGAGATTCCCCGCTTGATCTCCCGAAAGGTGCGTAAGGGCACCCGCAACTACCTGCATGAGGCTGCCATGACAACTGAAGAGGTGGATTTAGCGATTTGTTATGGGGCTGACATCGTGACCGATTGCTATAATGAGGGTTGCAACGTGATCAGCTTTGGCGAGATGGGTATTGGTAATACAGCGACTTCCAGCATGTGGATGACCTGTCTAACGGGTATTCCTTTGGAGCGATGTGTAGGTGCTGGCAGTGGGTTAGATGCGGCTGGTGTGCGACACAAATATGAGGTATTGAAGGCGGCGCTCGATAACTACTCCGGTGATGGGAGTGCCCTCGATGTGCTACGCTATTTTGGCGGCATTGAGATGGTGATGGCCGTGGGAGGCATGTTGCGTGCGGCGGAGTTAGGCATGGTCATTTTGGTGGATGGCTTCATCATGACCAACTGCGTCTTGATGGCCTCGCGGCTCTACCCGGCAATGTTGCCCTATTGCGTTTTTGGTCATTGTGGCGATGAGTCGGGACACAAGTTAGTGTTGGATTATCTGGGTGCTGAACCCTTGCTGCATTTAGGCTTGCGTCTGGGAGAGGGTAGTGGGTCAGTCTGTGCCTATCCGATTGTCGATTCAGCCGTGCGCATGATCAACGAGATGCACACCTTTGCACAGGCAGCAGTCACCAAATATATCTGATCATGATGCGTGTACTGGCTGCTTTTATTTTCTTCACACGATTGCCTTTCTGGCGATTGGCAGAGGTACCTGCGGCCTGTTTCAAGCATGTCGTGAGCTATTGGCCTTTGGTCGGCTGGTTGACAGCCGGCCTGATGGCCTTGGTCTATTATGCGGCATCTCTATGTTTGCCAGTTTCGGTAGCTTTGTTGCTGGCCCTATTTACTCGCTTGTTGGTGACAGGATGTTTGCATGAGGATGGATTAGCCGATTTCTTCGATGGTTTCGGTGGAGGAACCAATCGGGCACGCATCCTGGAGATCATGAAAGATTCACATATAGGAAGCTATGGCGTGATCGGGTTGATCGGCTATTTAGGTTTGCTCTATGCTACGCTTCTTGCATTGCCTGCCACTTGGATGGGTATTGTCTTGCTGGCTGGTGATCCCTTCTGTAAGTCTGTCTCTGCGCAGATCATCAACCATTTGCCCTATGCACGGAAAGAGGAGGAGGCCAAGAGCAAGACGGTTTATAGCCGGATGACCCTTGGAGAGAGGATCGTTTGTGCCTTGGCAGGTTTATTGCCCCTCTGCTGGTTGCCTTCTCCTGTCTATGGATGGGCGATCGCCTTTCCACAGATCCTCAGTTGGTTCTTGTTCTATTTTATGCGAAGGAAGATTCAAGGCTACACGGGAGATTGTTGTGGAGCTACTTTCCTGTTGACGGAGGTGAGTTTTTATCTAGGGATTCTATTGATTTATCAATTATCAAACTGAACAGAACAAATGGAGATCTATTTGATTCGACACACAGCTGTAGCTGTACCTGCGGGTTACGCCTATGGCCAGACGGATGTGCCGTTACGGGATACTTTTGAGGAGGAGGCCACATTGGTGAAGCAGCGCTTGGAAGGAATGATCTTTGATCAAGTGTGGAGCAGTCCACTTTCGCGTTGTCGGCGTTTAGCCTCCTATTGTGGTTATCCCGACCCGATGACAGATCCTCGATTGATGGAGACGAACTTTGGGGAATGGGAAATGAAGAGTTGGGAGGAGGTCTCTTCCGATCCTCGTTCTGAGGGATGGTTTTCGGACTGGATTCATTACCCGACTCCAGGAGGAGAGTCTTTTGGCGATCAATGTGCGCGAGTTTCGGCTTTTTTGGATGAGTTGAGACAGGGGACGGCCCAGCGTGTCCTGTTGTTTGCGCATGGAGGGGTATTGACTGCCGCTCGGGTTTATGCGGGAGTATATTCGATTGAGGAGGCTTTCAAGCATCTCCCAAGCTATGGGGAGATGATCTGCGTAGAGATTTGAGGCTTCGACACGGTTTATTCGGGTATCTTTCACTATCTTTGCTGCAAAATTTAACAAGATAAATAGAAGATGAAGAAAGGATCAGTTTTTGCTGCCGCTTCCTTGTTGTTGCTGGCAGCTTGTGCGGAGAAACCCGGTTATCAGATTGCGGGTACGGTCGATCGGGCAGATGCCGAAGGCAAATATGTCTATCTGGCAAAGTATGGCGTGGATGAGGCGCCTTTGGACAGTGCCTTGATCAAGAATGGCACTTTCTCTTTCAAAGGGGAGCAGGTAACACCTTTGTTGTGTATTCTCTGGATCGGTGAGGATGAACTGAAACGAGGTAATGCGGGTGAGAATCAACCATTCACGGCTCTCTTTACATTGGAGAATGCCAAGTTGCAGGCCGTGTTGAATGAGCAGGCACCAGCAGTCACAGGTACGCCTGAGAATGATGCCTTCAAAGCATTGCAAGATCAGTTGAAGGGTATTCGGGCCGCAGAGGAGGCTTTGGCTGCAGACATGAAGTCCGCAGACGAGGCCGTGAAGAATGCGGCGGCAGAGAAGGCCGAGGAAATAGAGAAGGCAGCCGGAGAGGTTGTGAAGACCTATGTCCTCGCCAACGTGGACAAGCAAGTGGCAGCCAAGGTGTTCTTTGACGCACGCTATGATTTGTCTGAGGCGGATCGTCGGGCCATCGTAGAGAAAGCCAGTGAGGCATTCAAGGCGGTGCCGGGTGTCAACAAGGTCATTGATCATCTGAAGGTGTTGGAGAACTCGGCAGTCGGCAAGTCTTTTCTGGATTTCGAGATGGCGGATGTCAATGGCCAGACACGCAAGCTCTCTGACTATGTGGGCAAGGGCAAGGTCGTGTTGATTGATTTCTGGGCAAGCTGGTGCCCTCCCTGTCGTCGGGACATGCCGAATATGGTGGAGGTCTATCAGCAATACAAGAACAAGGGATTTGAGATTGTGGGTGTCTCCTTGGACAGCAAGGAGGAGGCCTGGAAGAAGGGAATCAAGGACCTTCACATTACTTGGCCGCAGTTGTCAGATCTCCAGGGCTGGAAGAATAGCGGAGCTGCCCTCTATGGGGTGAACAGCATTCCGCACACGGTGTTAGTGGATAAGGATGGCACTATCCTGGTAAAGGGACTTCATGCAAAGGAGATTGGCGAGAAACTGAAAGAATTGCTGAAATAATGGCGACTCGCTTTTGCAGGGTTGAATCAAATAAATTATCTTTGTGCGTTCAATCGCCCTTGCGGGTAAACGTGAGGCGAGTGAGAGAGCAAGTTTCATTACACTTTAAATAAATTAGCGATTATGATTTATTCACAAGAAGTTCAACACATGTGTGTTGTAAAAAAAGGAGCTAACCACCAGTGCGCTCCGATCCCTGAGGAGGGAAAGTGGGTTAGAGCAACTCAGATCTCAGACATTTCTGGTTTGACTCACGGTATCGGTTGGTGTGCGCCGAAGCAAGGTGGATGTAAGCTGACATTAAACGTGAAAGAGGGTATCATTCAGGAGGCATTGGTTGAGACAATCGGCTGCTCTGGTATGACTCACTCTGCGGCTATGGCATCAGAGATCCTTCCGGGCAAGACTTTGTTGGAGGCTTTGAACACTGACTTGGTTTGCGATGCGATCAATACGGCTATGCGCGAGTTGTTCTTGCAGATCGTTTACGGTCGTACGCAGTCTGCCTTCTCTGAGGGTGGCTTGGTGGTAGGCGCAAGCTTGGAGGATCTGGGCAAGGGTCTGCGCAGCCAGGTAGGTACAATGTTCGGTACGTTGGCAAAGGGTACTCGTTATTTGGAGATGGCTGAGGGTTATTGCACACGCATGGCCTTGGACGCAAATGACGAAGTAATCGGCTATGAGTTTGTTCACCTGGGCAAGTTCATGGATATGGTGAAGAAGGGTATGGACGCTAACGAGGCGCTGGAGAAGGCTAAGGGTTCTTACGGTCGTTTCAAAGAAGCTGCAAAATACATTGATCCTCGTCATGAATAAGAAAACGCTCACACGCATCTTGCTTGCCCTGGCCGCTGTCACGACGGTAGCCACCTTGATTGCCTATTTTGTGCTTCAGGGGGAGAAACCTTGGATGGCTTTCTATGTGGCTTGCTGTGGTGGTGTGTTGGTTTTCAATTTCCTGATATCTTTATTGCTGGTAAACAAGAATTTTAAAAAGTAGAAATAATATGGCTTTATTTGAAAGTTATGACCGTCGTATTGATCATATCAACGCGGTATTAAACGAATATGGTATCAACGGCATCGATGACGCAAAGGCGATCTGCGACGCTAAGGGTATCGATCCTTATACAATGTGTAAGGAGACTCAACCGATCTGTTTCGAGAACGCTTGCTGGGCTTACGTAGTAGGTGCCGCTATTGCGATCAAGAAGGGTTGCACGAACGCTGCTGACGCTGCCGAGGCTATCGGTATCGGTTTGCAGGCATTCTGTATCGCAGGCTCTGTAGCTGACGATCGTAAGGTAGGTATCGGTCACGGTAACTTGGCAGCTCGTTTGCTCCGTGAGGATACGAAGTGCTTCGCTTTCTTGGCAGGTCACGAGTCTTTTGCAGCTGCTGAGGGCGCTATCAAGATCGCTGAGATGGCTAACAAGGTTCGTAAAGAGCCGTTGCGCGTGATCTTGAACGGTCTGGGTAAGGATGCTGCGAAGATCATCTCTCGTATCAATGGCTTTACTTATGTACAGACTCAGTTCGACTACATGACTGGCGACGTGAACGTGATTGAGGAGATTCCTTACTCTAACGGTTTGCGTTCAAAGGTTAAGTGCTATGGCGCTGACGATGTTCGTGAGGGCGTAGCTATCATGTGGAAAGAGGATGTAGATGTATCTATCACGGGTAACTCTACGAACCCCACTCGCTTCCAGCACCCGGTAGCAGGTACTTACAAGAAGGAGCGTGTATTGGCTGGTAAGCCTTACTTCTCTGTAGCTTCTGGTGGTGGTACAGGCCGTACTTTGCACCCGGATAACATGGCTGCAGGTCCTGCTTCTTACGGTATGACTGATACGATGGGTCGTATGCACTCTGACGCTCAGTTCGCAGGTTCTTCTTCTGTTCCTGCTCACGTAGAGATGATGGGCTTCTTGGGTATGGGTAACAACCCGATGGTTGGTGCTACTGTAGCTGTAGCCGTAGCTATCGAGGAGGCCATGAAGAAGTAATTCAGGCAAAGCATTACAGGCTAAATAAAAAAGAGAGCGCTTCTTTGAGGAGCGCTCTCTCTCTTTTTAGAAGCAGCATTCTTTTATTTGAAAATCCGTTGAGCCAAATTATACAGATCGGCTCTCCAAGTACCCCAGCTGTGGCCCTTCTGCTCATTTTCCTCATATTCGAAATTGAGTCCTAATGCTTTCAGTACCTGACGGGTATTTTCACAATTCTTGTAAGCAATGTCGGAAGGACCGCCTTGCGTGAAGATCAGTTTCTTGAAGCTCTTGTTCATTTTAGCCACATTAGCAGGTACATTCAGTCGTTCCGCCTCTTTCTGCGGATCAGCACCTGGCATGAAGCTGGAGCTCAGCACCCATACATAAGAGAACATGTCTATGTTTTGGAAAGCGGTCTCCATCGTTTCCATTCCACCCATCGAAAGACCGGCAATAGCCCGATTATTCTTATCGGTCAATACGTTGTAATTTTTCTCTACGAAAGGAATGATGTCGGTCACCATATCTTGTGCGAAGGGAGGTACCTCATTGGGTACATTGGTAATGGTACCGTTTGGCATCACCACGATCATGGGCTTGATCTTGCCGTCTGCCAGCAAGTTATCCAAGATGATGCCTGCAGCGCCAGCGTTCGGCCAAGAGGTATCGGTATCCCCACCACCGTGGATCAGGTACAGTACAGGTAATTTTTGCTTGCTCTTCTCATAGCCCGCAGGCGTCCATACACGCATGGTACGAGTTTCACCCAGCGTCTTTGACCAATAGGAACGTACTGCCATAGCCCCATGATCGATGTGGTCACGGTAAGCAAAGAACTCATCCCCCTTGGGAGCAATAGTGGCCACTGCGGTCAGCTCCTTGGTAGCAGGAGCCTTCGGATCATAGACATCTATACCATCGACGGTAAAATGATAACGGAACACGCCTGGTTCTGCGTTTGGTACCTCGAAGGTCCACACGCCATTCGGATGTTCGGTCTTAATGATCTTGTCGGCAGCTCCCCAAGGCACGGCATCACCTGCCAAGGAAACAGTTCGAGCTTTTGGCGCATAGATACTGTAAACTACACTTCCATTCTCAAGTACACGTACACTTTGGAGCGTATCGTTGGGCGTAGGTGTGCGACGCCACTGAGCGCTGGCGCTCAAGGATGTGCCCATCAAGAGGGCAACAAACAACATTCTTTTCATGGTTGTATTCTTTTTACGTAAAAGCATTTTATAAATTTACATTTTGTCTAAGTGCAAATGTAGTCTATTTTTCATTCGAAATCGTGTATGTTGTATTATTTATGAAGAGAATGGATGGTTGTTGGCGATAATGCTGTATTTTTGTGTTCAATTCAGGTAAGTTTCAAGGTACGTCAAGAGATGTTTTTCAAGGATATTATCGGGCAAGAGTCGGTGAAAAACCATCTGCGTCAGACGGCGCAGAAGGGCATCGTACCTCATGCGCAACTGTTCACGGAGCGAGGGGGAGCGGGGGCTTTCCCTTTGGCCTTAGCCTATGCGCGCTATCTGAACTGTACGGAGCGCACGGAGACAGATGCCTGTGGGCATTGTCCTTCTTGCGTGAAATTCAATTCGTTGGCGCATCCGGATTTGCATTTTGTTTTTCCTATTGTCGCAAAGAAGGAAAAGAAGAAGGAGGTATGCGATGATTACTTGCCCGAATGGCGTGCCTTCTTGCAAGGCAATCCCTACTTTGGCTTGGATCAATGGTTGGAGGCGATGGATGCCGGCAATTCGCAGGCGTTGATCTATTCAAAGGAGAGTGATGAGATCTTGCGTAAACTGAACTTGAAGATCTATGAGGCTGAGTATCGTGTCTTGATGGTTTGGTTGCCGGAGAAACTGCATCCTACCTGTGCCAACAAACTCCTGAAGCTGATCGAGGAACCGCCAATGCGTACAGTTATCCTTATGGTCTCAGAGCAACCGGATTTTATCTTAGGTACGATCCTTTCACGTGCGCAACGAATCCCTTTGCCTCCCATTGACGATATAGCTCTGGCGGAAGCCTTGAAGAGTCGCTTTAGTTTGTTGGCTGAAGACGCACAACAGATTGCCCATTTAGCGTCGGGTAATTATCTGAAAGCTGTGGAGGCAATCAGCTTGAGTAAGGAAAACCAGTTCTATTTGGAACAGTTCAAGGGAATGATGCGTAACTCTTGGGCGAGGAACGTGAAAGGGATGAAGGAGATGGCGGATCTCTTGGCGGGTATCGGGCGAGAACGGCAGAAGCATTTCTTGGTCTATTGCCAACATTTGATCCGCGAGAATTTCATCTATCGATTCCAGGCACCAGATATGACCTATATGAATTATGAGGAGACAACCTTCTCGGTGAAGTTCTCTCCTTTTGTCAATGAGCGCAATGTATTCGACATCATGGATCAGTTGGATTTGGCCGCTCGGCATATCGAGCAGAATGTCAATGCGAAGATGGTCTTTTTCGATCTCTCCCTGCAACTGACCGTGCTGATTAAGCGATGATCCAAACTAAAAAAGGAAGGGTTATCCCTTCCTTTTTTAATTCGCTTTTTTCTTACTACTCTTTAAGGGCACCTCGTGCTCCTCTTCCATGTAAGAAGGACCATGCTTCTTGCCCGGTTTTTTGGGCTTCTTATTACCTGCAGCTCCCATAACAAAATCTCCTATAATAAATTATGTTTATAATAGAGTAGTCGGTTATACGATGATAGCTGGCTGCTCGTCCTTAGCGACTGCAAAGTTAGTAAAACAGACAGTATCATACAATAAAAAAAGTGCATATCCGTTTGTTTGCGTAATAAGAAGAATGGAAAATCAGATGATGGCAAGATGGATGCTTACGGGGCTGTTATCCCTCTCGTTGACCAGCTGCTTAGGGCAGCAGGCCGCTGAATCGCTTGTGCAGATAGAACCCATACGAATTCACCGTTTTGACAAGGCTCTTTATCAGTTGATCTCCTCCTCCGACACGGCGTTGGAGGGGCGACTCAGCCAGGAGTACCCGCAGATGTTGGATATTTTGGGCAAAGGAGTGCTTAATCTTCGCTCTTTGGATGCGGATGGCTACTTCCTGAAATTGCGCGCTTACTATGGGGAGCCAACGCTGAATAAGCTCTATCAAGATGCGTTACATCGTTACGAGGAGGTAGGTGAGTTGGAGGAGGGGCTGCATGCTGCTTTTACCTATTTAAAGGGGGCGCTTCCGGAGTTGCAGATCCCGGCGGTCTATATGCATGTCTCAGGATTGAACCAGAATGTGTTGGTGGGCGACAGCTTGCTCTCGCTCTCCATCGACAAGTATTTAGGGGCGGACTATCCTTTGTATCAGGATTTCTTCTACGTTTCTCAACGAATACACATGACCCCGGCGCAGGTACTGCCCGACTATTTGATGGGGTGGCTCATGGCTGAGTATCCCTTCAGTGGGAATGAGCGGGTGCTGCTCGATCGGATGGTGTATGAGGGCAAACTGCGTTATACCGTCAGCCTGGCGTTGCGATTGCCGGATGCGTCATCGTTGCTGGCTTATACCCCAGAGGTGGAAAAATGGTGCGAGGCCAATGAGGCCGAGATGTGGCAGCTGATCGTTGAGCGTAAGCAACTCTATACCCCTGATCAATTGACCACGGATAGTTTTTTTGACGCTAATGTCAGTCCTTTCCCCAGCAGTGAAGCGCCTGCGAATGTCGGTAGCTGGATAGGTTATCGCATCGTAAAGCGATACATGGAAGAGAGTGGGGCCTCTTTGTGGCAACTTTGGCAGACAACAGATGCGCAAGCTATCCTTACGGCGGCCAAATACAGACCGTAAGCGCTTTTCGTTGCTCGTTAGGCAAAGATGCCGAGAAAACAGTTACCCTTCCGACGGTTTCCCGAAGTATCCCGGTGCGGGTACATAGGCGGGTTGATGATGCGTCCCCTTGTTCAACAATTTGCCCTCTTCGCTCAAGGTTTTGATCAAGTCGCAAGCGGCAGATTTCTTTATGTTCAACAGAAACTGCAACTCTCGACGGGTCAAGAAGAGATGCTCGGCGAAGAAAGCGGATAACAGCTGTTCTATCTCCTCGGGTGTATGTGCCTGTGAATGTGCTTCCCAACGAGTCTGTTTCAACTTGGGTGTACCGATAGAGGCCCGTAGTTCCTTGTCGGGCCTGAAGCTGACACTCTTGAAACGAACCTTTCGGTTGCGGATCTGTAGCTTCATATCTTCAGTCACCTCTCCCTCCACGCCTAATGTCGGTGCGAAGTAACCTAACCCATTGATATGAACCTGCCTCCCGTTCTGCAGCTCCTCGCCAATCACATCGTTTAACTCGCTCAATACGGCGATGATGTCGCCAGCCGTGAGAGAGCTACGTGCCTGAATGCGTTTGGCGATTGTTTTTGTGTTGCTTGTGCCATTAAAACAGGGGCGAGCATGAAGTGTTCGCTTTTCCTCCGCATTTGTTCCGGGTGTCTCAAACCAATCAAATAGAATAGTCATTGTATAATAGTTATCTAAGTTAATATAATTGCCTCATACTATCAAGTCCGAATCCACTTGAGGTTCGTTCCGATTGCTTTCCGGATGCCGTCAAACGATCGTTTGACGGTTATCAAACGGTTGACTGATGGATATCAAACGATCGTTTTATGCCGTCCGGACGAGCTATGAAACACTGCAAAGATAGCAATCCAATTACCGTTTGTCAAGGATTATATTAAGCTATTCTATGGCCTATCACGCGAGAAATGGGAGAGAGGTCGCATGATAGATTTCCATTGAATGCGATTGAAATGCGGAAATTATGTTACCTTTGCGTCAGATACACCTACTTTTTAATATGCAGGATTTTGCGGCAATAGATTTTGAAACAGCTAATAACGAACGGAGTTCGGTTTGCTCTGTAGGCGTGGTGATCGTGCGTGGGGGCGAGATAGTGGATAAGTTCTATTCCCTCATCAAGCCCGAACCTGAGTATTATAATTACTGGTGCAGCCGGGTGCACGGCCTATGTGCCGCTGACACAGACAACGCACCTGTTTTCCCCGAAGTTTGGAAGCAGATAGAGCCTCTCATTGAGGGCTTGCCCTTGGTGGCACACAATAAAGCATTCGATGAGAGCTGTCTGAAAGCCGTCTTCCGAGTATATCAGATGGATTATCCCGACTACGAATTTCATTGCACTTGCATTGCGTCACGAAAACGTTGGCGAGGAGGACACCACAATCTCGACATCATTGCCGCCCGATGTGGATATGACTTGAAGAACCATCATCATGCCTTGGCCGATGCGGAGGCCTGTGCATGGATTGCACGAGAAATCTTGTGAGAGAATGAATCAATGCTGATGCATGAATAGACGCAGCTACGGATGGAGGCAATCAGAGTTCTTTGCATTCCGGTTCTTTTTGTCGGGATGAAGTATAGCAATCCTCAAAAAACATTATCTTTGCGAGGAGAACAAAAACGGATGGACGAAGAGCGAACAGAAGAGAACCGGAAGGCCGAAGCGCATACCGTACGGCATGATGAACTTCGAGCATGTGCGAAGGGACAATTGTTACTACGTTGACAAGACACGTTTCATAGAGAAGATCGAGGATGCAAATAAGTATTTCTTTTTCATCCGTCCTCGTCGTTTTGGCAAGTCGCTTACGCTCTCCATGTTGGCGCATTACTACGATGTCAACATGAAGGATCGCTTTGAGGAGTTGTTTGGTGACCTATATATAGGTAGCCATCCGACCCCGGAGCGTAACCAATATCTGATTCTCAACCTGAACTTTGCGGCTATCCATGCCGACCTCGACAATTATAAAGAGGAGATGGATAAATATAGTTATCGGGTCTTTCGTGCGTTTTGCTACCGTTACCAAGCTATCTTACCTGCTAATTTTGCGGAGCGAGTCTTGCGTGAGCAAACGGCTGTGGATTTGCTGGATTGTGTATGTACGGAATGTCAAACGGCAGGCTTGAAGCTCTATCTTTTCATTGACGAGTATGACCATTTTACGAACAAGATTTTGGCTCATCCTGATGCTTTCAATAAATACCGGGAGGAGACCCATGGTGAGGGGTATATCCGCAAGTTCTACGACGTGCTCAAGGATGGCACGAACAAGTCCATCGAGCGTATGTTCATCACGGGAGTTAGCCCGGTGACGATGGATGACCTGACCAGTGGTTTCAATATTGGCTCCAATTATTCCTTGGAACCTGCCTTCAATGAGATGACCGGCTTCACAGAGGAGGAGGTGCGGGAGATGCTGACCTATTATGCCTCAGTGGAACCCTATAACCACACGGTGGAGGAGCTTTTGGCTACTATGAAGCCCTATTACGACAACTATTGCTTTGCGGAAGAGTGCTATGGGCAGACTACGATGTATAACTCCAACATAATTTGGAATTATATTAATCACTTAACAAATAATCAATAGATATGAGAAGATTAATTGGCATTATTTTGATGGCCCTTTTGTGGCAACCAATGTTACGGACAGTTACAGCGCAAGAACAAGAAGAGGATCGCAATACGGTATTCAAGGTGGCGATAGGTGAGTTTAGTTATACCCCTAAGCAACAAAAGGAGAATGTGGGTTCCGTGTTGGGTGCTGTGGGAGAGGCCTTGTTGTTAGGCAAGACCACTAAACGACATGATAATTATAATGAGGCGGTTCGGGCGAGTATCGTCAAAGGCCTCAGTGGAGTCAGACGGTTTAATGCGATAGATGGTGCGTTCCAGGAGGGTGAGGTGAAAGAGGGTATGAAGGCGCTCTATGTAGATGGAACGATTTTGAATGTGTCAACCACAACTCAGATAGAGACGCACACAGACTCAAAAAAGAAAACTTACACTACCACCTACTACAAGGCAATTATTGGTGTGACGGTAAACGTGAAAGATGCAACTAATGATTATGTGGTGAACAGCCAGACCTTTAATGTTTCCGATTATGACTTGTCTTGGGTGGAATCGACTGAGGGTGCGATTAACAATGCGCTCAAGGTGCTTTCCGGTCAGATCACCCGTTTCTACAATCGCTATTTTCCTTTGAGTGCTTTCATCATCGAACGAGGCAATGAGAAGAAAGATAAGCAACAAGAGGTCTATATCGACTTGGGTGGTCAGCATGGGGCCTATAGTGGCATGCACTTGACTGTTTATTCGGTGAAGACGATCGCAGGCAGGTATGCTCGTAAGGAGCTGGGCAAGCTGAAGATCAAAGATGTGATGGGCGATGATATCAGCCTTTGCAAGGTGACGAGTGGCGGCAAGAATATCAAGGCAGCGCTCGACGAGGAGCAGATGGTTGTGGCGATTACGACGGATTAATCTTCTTGGTAAGGAACATACGTGTGTGAGCTGATGGACTTATGTTAAATGCCCTTTTAACATAAGTTCGTTGGCTCTTGAACTTATGTTCATGAACGGGATGCGTTTTTCAGATATTTTTCTCTATCTTCGCGGAATCTAAAATGTATTTTAAAAAGAAAGAAAGTCATGAATAAGATTTGGTTGATGGGAGCAGCCGTTTGCATGTTGTTAGCATTCGGTTCATGTAAACCCAAGCAGAGTGCCTATAAGACTGCCTATGAGCAAGCCAGGGAAAAAGAGACTACAACTCCGGTTGAAGTTGTAGAGGAGACCGAGGAGGAAGTTGAGGTGGCTCCGGTATCTAAGCCCAGAACTTCAACGGCTACTACCCGTAGCGAGCGTATCAATGCAGCTCAGGGTGAGGATGCCAGCCGTTTGAAACGTTTCAGCGTTGTAATTGGTAGCTTTAAGAATCGCACGAATGCCTATGCGTTGAAAGAGCGTATGCAAAACGCTGGCTATAATGCGGTATTAGGTGAGAATGAGCAGGGTATGTTGCGCGTGATCGTTGCCAGCTTCGACAATAAGGCTGACGCTGCGGATAGCCGCGATGCGATTAAGGCAAAATACGCACCTCAGTTCCAAGACGCTTGGTTGTTGGAAAGAGCTTACTAATGTAAAGATAGCCCTCCCCAAGAGGGAGGATGTAGAGGAAGCTTAGCAAGAGATAGGCTTCCTCTATTTTTTATAAACTGTAAAATCGAATAGCATGGCAAAGACAAAGGAGCAATTACTGGCCATCCTGAGCCAGTTTCAATTGGAGGGAACAATGGTGGATGCCCAGCCTTTCGGCAATGGCCACATCAATGATACCTTAAAGGTAATCAATGACAAAGGGGAGACACCCTATGTGTTGCAACGTATCAATCACCAGATTTTCACGAATGTGGAGATGCTTCAAGAGAATATACGTATCGTGACGGAGCATATCCGAAAGTTGTTAATTGAGCGAGGAGAGGAGGATATTGATCGCAAGGTCTTAACATTCTTGCCGACAAAAGCGGGTAAGAACTACTATTTTGATGGAGATTCTTATTGGCGTGTCTGTCTGCTGATTCCTCGCTGTGTGAGCTATGAGGCAGTGACTCCTGAATTGGCGTATGAGGCAGGTAAGGCATTTGGAGACTTCCAGTCCATGTTGGCTGATCTGCCGGAGGGAACCTTGGGTGAGACCATTCCTAATTTCCATAATATGGAATTCCGTTTGCAGCAGTTCCGAGAGGCAGTGGCCGCTGATCCGGCAGGTCGCTTGGCGGAGGTGCAGGATTTGGTTCAGGAGATAGAGGATCGCTCAGAAGCGATGTGCCTACAGGAGCGGTTGTATCGAGCAGGTGAATTGCGTAAGCGGGTGAACCATTGCGACACGAAGGTGAACAACATGCTGTTTGATGTGGAGACGGGTAAGGTTCTCTGCGTGATTGATTTGGATACCGTGATGCCCGGATTCATGTTGTCTGACATAGGTGACTTTATCCGTACGGGAGCGAACACGGGGGCCGAGGATGACGAGTGCTTAGAGCGTGTCGAGGTGAACTTGCCGATCTTCGAGGCCTATACGAGAGGCTACATGGAAAAGGCAAAGGCTTTCCTGACACCCACAGAAATCAGCCTGCTGCCCTACGGTGGTCGCTTGCTGACCTATATGCAGACGGTTCGTTTCTTGACTGATTATCTGAATGGGGACACTTACTATAAGATTCACAGCCCGAAGCATAACTTGATTCGCACCAAGGCGCAGTTTAAACTTCTGCAGAGCTTGGAGGCTCATGCGGAAGAGATGGATGCATTTGTGCAGCAGTTATAACGAAAAAAGGCTGTCCGTTCGGACAGCCTTTACTTCTATATATAGACTTTTGTGATTAGCCCTTGATAGCAGCGATACCTGGAAGTACTTTACCCTCGATAGCCTCAAGCAACGCACCACCACCGGTAGAAACGTAAGATACGCCGTTAGCCAAACCGAACTTGTTTACACAAGCTACGGAATCACCACCACCTACTAATGAGAAGGCACCGTTCTTTGTAGCCTCAACGATAGCCTCACCTACGGAACGTGAACCGTGTGTGAAGTTCTCGAACTCGAATACACCCGTCGGGCCGTTCCAAAGGATAGTCTTGGAGCCCTTGATCACATTTGCATAGATCTCCTCAGTCTTCGGACCGATGTCAAGACCCTCCCAGCCATCAGGAATCTCATTTACGGGAGCGAAATCAGTCTTTGCGTCGTTGTTGAAGTCGTCAGCGATCTTTGCGTCAACAGCCAAAACCAAGTTTACACCCTTGTCTTTTGCCTTCTGCATCAACTCCAAAGCCAAATCCAGCTTGTCATCCTCGCAGATAGACTTACCAATCTTACCGCCCTGAGCCTTCGTGAAGGTATAGGTCATACCACCTGTGATGATCAAGTTATCCACCTTGTTGAGCAAGTTCTCGATGATCTCGATCTTAGAAGAAACCTTAGAACCACCCATGATCGCAGTGAACGGACGCTTGATGTCGTTGAGCACCTTATCAACGGCCTTCACTTCTTTCTCCATCAAGTAACCGAACATTTTGTGATCAGCGTCGAAATAGTCAGCGATCAATGCCGTAGAAGCATGCGCACGGTGTGCTGTACCGAAAGCATCGTTTACGTAGCAGTCAGCATAAGCGGCCAACTTCTTTGTGAACTCCTTCTGGCTCTCTTTTACAGCTTTCTTAGCAGCCTTCTTCTCCTCGTCAGTAGCATCCTCGGCCAAACCTCTGGGTTTGCCCTCCTCCTCAGCGTAGAAGCGCAAGTTCTCCAACAGCAAAGCCTCACCCGGTTGCAAAGCGGCAGCCTTCACGCCAGCCTCCTCGCCGATGCAGTCGTTAGCAAACTGAACATCGATACCTAACAGCTCAGAGAGGTGAGCCAAGATGTGCTTCAATGAAAACTTCTCTGTTACGCCTTTCGGACGGCCCAGGTGTGAACCGATGATGATGCTACCACCGTCTGCCAGGATTTTTTTTAAAGTAGGCAGCGCAGCACGCATACGAGTGTCGTCAGTGATGTTGAAATTCTCGTCTAAGGGGACATTAAAATCCACTCTGACAAATGCCTTTTTACCGGCAAAGTTGAAAGTGTCAATTGTTGCCATAATTACTATGTTAAATATACAGTTAAATATGTTCGCTTAAAACGCTTGCAAACTTACATAAAATATTTTATTCGGCTCCTTGCCGTGCCCTATTTTTTAATGCTCGCAGGCTGGGATTAAGGCTTGCTCAATCTCAGACAGGTTTCCTTCTCGCACGAGTACTCGTTTCTGGTCGTCGAGCAGGTAGAGTGCTGGAGTGATTTTCAACTCATAAAGCTCATCGCTTAGGATGGTGCTCTCTGGGTTGTAGCAGTTGATCCATTGGGATGGGAGGTTGGTAAGACTGGATCGCCAAGCCTCGACATCGGCATAGGGATAGATGGTGAGGATGTGGAGTTCTTGCTTCGATAAAGCCTCGTTAAGTACGGTGGATTGCTTCATTTGGTCGATTTGTTGCTGGCAATGAGCGCATTCCGGATCATAGAAAAAGAGAATCAGGTAGGGGGAGGAAAGAGCGTAAAGGTGACTCATTGTGCCGTCTGCCAACGCATAATCGAAGTCTGTCGCAAGTGTCCCTTTCCGGTTCTTGAGGCACAGCTCTAAAAGAATAGATGGTCGGATTTTCTCCTCCTCGCTCCAGCTGGTAGATTGAGTGATATATTCGAGCACAGCAATGTACATTTCATTGTCTTGCATAGGCGAATAACTGAAAGCCAAATACTCCTCAAGTAATTCATCCAGGCGGTTCAGGAAGGCTTTTTGGAGGGCGGGTTGGGTAGAGGTGTTTGTGCTGTTCGGTCGGTAGCCTGTCTCTGCTTTCCGCAATAGTGCTTTCAGTCCTTCTGCCTGTTGTTCGGGTGAGGCATGTTGCAGGATGTAGAGGTAGTCGCTTAACGCCTGCTCAAAAAAAAGTGTCCCTCGGATGTCGGTCGTGTCGGTGAAGTCAAATCTGTCCCAGTAGTGTAGCGCTAACCAATCAGCTCTTTCAGCTGGTGCTTCAAGCTGATTGGGAACCGTCACTAACTCAAATTGGCGCCTTTCTTGGGCTTTTGAAGAGGTAGCCGCTGAGCCTGCTTGACAAGAGAAAAAAACTCCTGTCAAGCAGTAGAGTACGGCCAGTATGACTTGCGTCTGATGTGTCATCGATGAATTACCTTGAATGCGGTCGGAAGCATACGAATCAAGTCGCTGGCAATGAGGCTCTCCTCGGCACATCCTTCACCATGTGCGGCTAAATCGCCTGCTGTAGCATGCAGGAATACGGCATCTACAGCGGCTGTTTCTGGTGTGTAACCCTGTGCCAATAAACCTAAGATCACGCCAGTCAACACATCGCCACTGCCAGCTGTCGCCATACCTGGATTACCGCAGCTGTTGAAATAGATGTTTCCGGTGGCTGTGCAGGTTGCCGTGTAGGCTCCTTTCAAAACAATAGTCAGTTTGTGTTCCATAGCAAATGACTGTGCTTTGAGTAATCGCTCGTATGCTGTTGCACACTCTCCTACCAAACGATCGAACTCTTTCGGGTGAGGAGTCAAGATGCTACGAGCTGGAATCTTGTTCAATAGATCCTTATTGGAAGCAATAATGTTAATGGCATCCGCATCGATTACGACCGGCTTGTTATAGTTACCTAAGACTCTTTCGATGACTGCCGCCGATTCCATGTGCTGCCCTAAACCTGGTCCCATACCGATGGCTGCATAGCTGCTGGTGTCTGGTGCTGTGGTCAGGTAATCGGGATGCGTGTCGAAACTCAACATGGCTTCGGGAAAGGCTGTTTGGAAGATAGTCTCTCCCCGGTAAGGGATATGAGCTGTCAACAATCCGGCTCCACTGCGCAGGCAGGCTTTGGCTGCTAAAAGGGCTGCGCCCATCTTGCCTTTGCTCCCGGCCAGCAATAGGGCATGGCCAAAAGTACCTTTATGAGCAAAACGGTTACGTGGCAAAAGTGTGGCAGAGATCTCTTCCTCCTCTACCATATAATAGGGTGTATTGGTTTGTTCGATGATGCTTGGGTGAATACCAATGTCAAGCACACGCCATTCGCCTACGAACTCGGCATTCTCTGGTAAGAAAAAGGCTAATTTAGGGAACCCAAACGTAAGGGTTACGTTCGCTTTCACAATGGCTTCCGGGTTGTTGCCTCTATTGTCTTCTCCGAAGAGTCCGGAGGGTATGTCGATAGCAACCACCTCAGCATCGGTCTCATTGATGAAGTTGGCCAAAGCGGCGAATCCTCCAGCCAATGGGCGATTCAATCCGGAGCCAAACAATCCGTCGATGATGATGTCGTGTTCGTCAATCTCAGGCAAGTCGAAATCTCCTCGTCCCACCTCGGTGAACTCCACTTGCTCGGTAGCCAAAAGTCGTTGTTTGTTGCGCTCGCAATCTTCTGACAGATGATCCGTCGGGTTAAATAGATAGGTCTCAACCCGTTTGAACATCTCTTCTTTTAATAGGCGAGCGATAGCCAACGCATCCGCACCGTTGTTGCCTTGCCCGGCAAAAATGATGACTCGTTGCTGTTTGGAGTAGTGGCGGCAAAAGTCCTGCACAAACATAAAAGCAGCACGCTCCACTAAATCAATTGAGCTGATTGGTTCATGTACAATCGTATATTGATCAAGCTCTTTTACTTTATCTGTAGCGAATATCTTAAACATAAGAATCGGTAACCGTGAATTTTTGATTTGGGCAAATGTATAATAAACTTTCGGAACTTGCTAATGTTTTTTGTTCTTCCTCAGAAATTGTTTAATTTTGCCGCTCAATAATAAGAATTAGGTATGCGGAGAATTCACCTAAGAGACAAGGATTTTGAGTTGTTCATCACGGAGGCTGAGATTCAAAAGGCTGTGGATCGGATGGCTCAACAGATTGTGTCAGACATGGCTGGAAAACATCCACTTTTTGTGGGTGTCTTGAATGGAGCATTTATGTTTGTCGCAGACTTAATGCGAGCGTTGAACGGGGCTTATGAGTTGACTTTCGCCCGTTATTCCTCGTATGCGGGCACTTCGAGCACGGGCGTTTTGCAAGAGATAATGCCGATTGCAGTGGACGTGAAAGGACGTACGGTGATCTTGTTAGAAGACATTATCGACACGGGCTTTACGATGAGCCGGGTAATGGCTAAGCTTCGTGAGCAAGGTGCGGAGGACGTGCGTTTGGCAACGATGCTGTTCAAGCCGGAGTCGTTGAAGGTGGATCTGAAGCCGGATTATGTGGGTTTGCAGATACCCCCCGCTTTTATCGTAGGACATGGATTGGACTATGATGAGATGGGGCGTGCTTATCGGGACATATACCAAGTGGTCGAGGAGTAAGCGCATTTTTTGTGGAATAGATTACGATTATATACAGAATAGATAGAAACAAGGAAATTATGTTGAATGTAGTTATTTTTGGTGCTCCAGGTTCAGGTAAGGGCACACAGAGCGAATTGATTATTAAAGAGTACGGTTTGGATCATATCTCTACTGGTGATGTGCTTCGTGGTGAGATGAAGGCAGAGACCGAGTTGGGTAAAATCGCTAAGGATTATATCGAGAAGGGTCAGTTGGTTCCCGATGAGTTGATTGTGAATATGTTGGCCAATGTATTGGATAGCAAGAAGCCGGCGAAGGGTGTGATCTTCGATGGTTTCCCCCGTACGATTCCGCAGGCAAAGGCGTTAAAGCAGATGCTCAACGAGCGTGGCACAGATGTCTCTGTGATGCTGAATTTGCAGGTTGATGAGGATGAGTTGGTAAAGCGTCTGTTGGAGCGTGGTAAGGTATCTGGTCGCTCGGATGACAACTTGGAGACGATCAAGTCTCGTTTGGAGGTTTACCATACGCAAACCGCCCCGTTGGCCGATTACTATGTAGGTGAGGGTAAGCATGTGGCTATCCAGGGTATGGGCACGATCGAGGAAATCTTTGGCCGTATCAAGGAGGCGATCAATAATTTGTAATTTGACAAGAGAATGGCTGAATCGAACTTTGTAGATTATGTCAAGATCTATTGCCGCTCAGGAAAGGGAGGCAGGGGATCTTCTCACTTCCGCCGCGAGAAGTATATTCCGAAAGGGGGACCCGACGGGGGCGATGGAGGACGAGGAGGTCATATCTATCTCCGGGGCAATCGTAACTATTGGACATTGCTCCATTTGAAATTTGAGCGTCATATCTTGGCGACGAATGGCGAGAGCGGAAGTGCGAAACGTAGTTCGGGCAAGGATGGTGAGGATCGGGTGATTGAGGTACCTTGTGGTACGGTGGTTTACGATGCGGACACGGGTGAGTATCTGTGCGACGTGACGGAAGATGGGCAGCAGGTGATGTTGCTGAAGGGTGGTCGTGGCGGATTGGGTAATTTCAATTTCAAGACTTCTACCAATCAGGCTCCTCGCTATGCGCAACCCGGTGAGCCATCACAAGAACGTACCGTGATTCTCCAGCTGAAGTTGTTGGCCGATGTGGGTTTGGTAGGTTTTCCGAATGCGGGTAAATCTACGTTGCTCTCGGTGGTCTCAGCGGCTAAGCCAAAGATCGCCAACTATCCTTTCACGACTTTGGAACCCAACTTGGGTATCGTGAGCTACCGAGACAACCGTTCGTTTGTCATGGCGGATATTCCTGGTATCATTGAGGGTGCAAGCGAGGGTAAAGGATTGGGATTACGTTTTTTACGACATATCGAGCGGAACTCTTTGTTGCTTTTTATGGTGCCTGCAGATACGGATGATATCCGCAAGGAGTATGGGATCTTAAGCAACGAGTTAGAGAAATACAATCCCGACTTGTTGGACAAACCTCGTGTGCTGGCTATCACCAAAAGTGATTTGCTGGATGATGAATTGATTGAGGCCCTCTCGGAAGATCTGCCAGAAGATGTTCCGCATCTCTTTATCTCAGCCGTGGCGGGCATGGGCATTACGGAACTGAAAGACATGCTATGGAAAGCCTTGAACGAGGAATCGTTCCACGAGGCGGAACGCATCGTGCATAAGAATATCGACGTGAATGCGCTGGTGTTTGATGAGGAGGATGATTATGTCGTGCCGGTCGATGAGGATGAGTTGGATGACGATGAGGAGTATGAGGAATATTGGGACGACGAAGATGAATAATAATAAGGTATTTCAAAAGGAAATGCTGCGGCTACCTCTGTTGGAGGAGTGCCGTGGCATTTCTCATTTTTTCACTACTCGTCAAGGTGGTGTCAGTAGGGGGATGGCTTATGGGTCGATGAATCCCGGTCTTTATACAGAGGATGATCCGGAGGCAGTGCGGCGAAATTTGGCTATCCTGTCGGAGCGAATTGGCTTGCCGGTGGCACGGATTGTAATGCCGCATCAGACGCATGAGGATTGCTTGCTGACGATTGATGCCGATTTCCTGATGAAACCAATGGCCGAGCAACGGCAACTCTTGGAAGGGGTGGATGGTTTAGTGACGGCCGAGCCGCAAGTGTGTGTGGCTGTCTCCACGGCTGATTGTGTGCCTTTGCTGTTGTATGCACCTGATCAAGGAGTAGTGGCCGCTATCCATGCTGGATGGCGAGGAGCTGTGAAGGGTATTGCCCAAAAGGCAGTGCGCTGTTTGCAAACAATGTTTGGCTGTGATCCTGCTCAGGTAAGGGCAGGGATCGGGCCTTCCATCTCGCAGGCTGCTTTCGAAGTGGGTGAGGAGGTTGTGGAGGCCTTTTCGTCGGCAGGTATGCCGGTTTATCGGCTGATGCGTCGTGATCCGAACAATGGGAAAGCCCACATTGATTTATGGGGTGCTAACCGTTGGCAGTTGATGGAAGTTGGCGTGGAGGCCGGTCATATTGAGATTGCAGGCATTTGCACCTATACCCAATGGGAGCATTTCTTTTCGGCCAGACGCTTGGGTGTGCGGAGCGGTCGAATCGTTTCAGGTATTTTTAAAGCGTAGTTGAAGATATGATACAGATTGAATTATCTCCGGAGATCCAGGCGTCTTGCCCGGATTTGAGGGTGTTGGCCATTGCTTGCCAGGTGAAAAATAGCCCTTCAGACGTGGCGCTATGGCAAGAGATTGCTGCGGAAGAGGCTATGATCAAGGCAGCTTGCCGCATAGAGGAGATCAATAAATGGGCGCCGATCAAGGCAACACGAACCGCCTATAAACAGCTGGGAAAGGACCCGAATCGCTATCGTCCCTCAGCCGAGGCGTTGAGGCGTCGGATCTTGCGTGGTATGCCGCTGTATCGTATTGATACCTTGGTAGATTTGATCAATTTGGTTTCCATTCGGACGGGTTATTCTATCGGTGGGTTCGATGCGGATAAGATTGAGGGCGATTTGACCTTGGGGGTTGGCCAGGAGGGTGAACTTTACACAGGCATCGGAAGGGGAGTCCTGAATATTGCGGGTCTGCCCGTTTATCGGGATCGTTTGGGAGGCATTGGTACACCAACGAGCGATGAGGAGCGTACAAAGATCACGATGAACACGACTTCTCTTTTAATGATTATAAATGGTTATTCAGGTTCTGAAGGATTATCGGATACCGGTGAGTACGCCCTGGATTTATTAAGGCGATATGCCTCAGCTGAAAACATAGAGATGTTGCAGGTTGGATGTCGCAATGGAGAAAAATGAGTCTGTATTCTTGTTAATAATAGTTATATACACTAATTTGGGCCTAATTTATGCTAAATAACATAGTCGATTTTTTGTATAAGTCGGATATTCTCTACCTTTGTGGCGTAAATCATTAATTAATAGACAACAAAACATGATCGAAACAATTGGAACGAATGCCGGCTTGGTATGGAATGCGTTGAATGAAGGCGGCGAGATGAGTGTAAAGGCGTTGAAGAAAGCCACAAAAATCAAGACAGAGAAAGATGTCTATGCTGCTCTGGGCTGGTTAGCCAAGGAGGGCAAGTTGGCGTTCGCAGAGAAAAATGCCGACGTTTACGTTTCATTGCTGTAAACAACCTGTATTTTAGGTGGATTAGGAGGGGCTGTTCGATTTGATTGAACGGCCTTTTTGATTTTTCTGCCTCTATCCTGTTTAAATATTCTTTGTCTTCTTTGCCTAATTCAAAACAATCATGTACTTTTGTGTAGAATTTGGTGAAAATGACCGAAGACCAGAATAGATTGTTAGCTGTTTTTGAGGTTCGGGTTCGGGATTTGATGGCGCTATGCGATAAGCAGCGGCAAAAAATTGTCGAGCTGGATGATGCGTTGAATCGGTCGGAGGAGGCGTTGCGGCAAACAAGGGAAGAGGTCTCGGCATGGAAAATCAAGTTCGACAATTTGCTGACAGCGAAAGTCGTCTCTGCAAATGAGGAGGAGATGAAAGATGCGCGGATGCGATTGTCGAAATTAGTGCGGGAAGTGGACAGGTGCATCGCACTATTAAATGAGTAGTGGGATGGACGACGAGTTTCTTATAACGATAAAAATAGCTGAGCGGCATGTGTTTCAGCTTCGGATAAAACGTTCGGAAGAGGAGGTCATGCGAAAGGCGGCGAGCGAGATCGAACGAAAGATTCGGCAATATCGCCAGCATTTCTCTGCGGAGGCAAAATTAGATACTGACGATTTGTTGGCCATGGTAGCTTTCCAGCTTTCGTTGACCAACCTGCAATTGGAGAATCTGCACGATACAACCCCGATTACGGAGAAAGTGCGGCAATTGACGAACGAATTGGAAGACTATTTGAAGGGATAAGATATAAGGGCTTGAAGAAGGTTTCCGCACTACAAATACGGTGATAGCCGTATAGTGTAGTGCTTTTTTTGTATTTATATATGGTTGTTTAATAATTAATTAAAATGTCAGGAACGTTGATAATTATATCGTTAGCGACTTTTTTGCTGGGCGGGGGCATCGTTTGGGTGGTCATGCGTTATGCGTTAAAGTCGAAGTATGAAGCCATACTGAAGGAGGCCGAGAAGGAGGCCGAGGTGATCAAGAAGAACAAGCTGTTGGAGGTGAAGGAGAAGTTTCTTCATTTGAAGGCAGACTTAGAGAAGCAAGTCTCTCAACGCAATGCGAAGATCCAATCCGTTGAGGCTAAGTTGAAACAACGAGAGATGTCGTTGAACCAACGTCATGAAGAGTTGCAGCGCAAGAATGGCGAGGTGGAGGCGGTGAAGGAGAACTTGACCGCTCAGATGGAGTTGGTAGAAAAGAAGAAACAGGACTTGGAGCGGATGCATCAGAAAGAGATTGAGCATCTTGAAACTATTTCGGGCTTGTCTGCCAATGAGGCTAAGGAGCGTTTGATCGAGTCGCTGAAAGACGAGGCGAAAACAGAAGCCGCTTCTTACATCAATGAGATCGTAGAGGAGGCCAAGATGACAGCCAACAAGGAGGCCAAGAAGATTGTGGTGCAATCGATTCAGCGTGTGGCTACTGAAACCGCTATCGAGAATTCTATTTCTGTTTTCCATATCGAGTCCGACGAGATTAAGGGACGCATCATTGGCCGTGAGGGACGTAATATCCGTGCTCTTGAGGCCGCTACTGGTATTGAGATTGTGGTGGATGATACGCCTGAGGCTATTGTCTTGTCGGGCTTCGACCCTGTTCGTCGGGAGATCGCCCGTTTGGCTTTGCATCAACTGGTGCAGGATGGTCGTATTCACCCGGCTCGCATTGAGGAGATTGTGACGAAGGTAAAGAAGCAGGTTGAGGACGAGATTGTAGAGACGGGTAAGCGTACGGCGATTGACTTGGGTGTGCATGGTTTACATCCGGAGTTAGTGCGCATGATCGGTAAGATGAAATACCGCTCCTCTTATGGGCAGAACCTGTTGCAGCATGCCCGTGAGACGGCCAATCTTTGCGCTATCATGGCCGCTGAGTTGGGATTGAATCCTAAAAAGGCAAAACGTGCTGGACTTTTGCACGATATTGGTAAGGTGCCCGATGATGAGCCTGAATTGCCGCACGCAATTTTGGGTATGAAACTTTGTGAGAAATACAAAGAGAAAGCCGATATTTGCAATGCTGTGGGGGCTCACCATGACGAGGTGGAAATGCAGACTCTCTTGGCTCCGATCGTACAGGTTTGTGATGCTATCTCTGGAGCGCGTCCAGGTGCTCGTCGAGAGATTGTAGAGGCATACATCAAGCGTCTGAATGACTTGGAGCAGTTGGCATTATCTTATCCCGGTGTGGTTAAGACCTATGCGATCCAAGCGGGTCGTGAGTTGCGCGTAATTGTGGGGGCTGACAAGATCGACGACAAGCAGACTGAGAGTCTTTCCACAGAGATAGCAAAGAAGATCCAAGATGAGATGACTTATCCAGGACAGGTAAAGATCACGGTGATCCGTGAGACGAGAGCTGTAAGCTATGCGAAATAGGCGATAAATATGAATATTTGTTAATTTTGTTTTCATGTATTTTTGAATTCCACCCCAAGTCAATGCCGTGAGGCGATGGACTTGGGGTGTTTTGATGTATGTTTAAATGTTCACCAGAACATGTGTAAGATTCTGTAGAGTGAGGTGTTGGTACTATCTGCTTCCCAGGTCGTCGTAGAGCGTTTGCAAGAGGACTTTTCCCTTTGTTAATCGCTGAGCGCTACTTGCTTGTGGCTCCTCAATAAGGGGTTTATTACCTTCATTATCGAAGACGCTGATGCCGCTTTCGTCAATCCATCCAAAGCCATTCTGGAAAGTATAGAAAGCTTGTTGGGGCGTTTGGGGATCCATTAGATCCTTGCTGAAGCGGAACTCCTCGGCGGAAAGGCCCAATTGATGAAGCAGCGTGGCGGCCAAATCGGTCTGATTGCCGATACAAGGAATCGTGCAGGGCTTGGCTATGGCTCCTCCCAACCAAAGCATGGGAATGTGGTAGCGCTTGGGCTCATAATCCTTGGTACCGTCAGGATAGCGGAATCCATGATCGGAGACGAGGATGACTAAGCTGTTCTGCCATGACGGAAGTTGCTTGAAGCGGTTGATGAAGTGCCCCAGGCAGCTATCAGTAAAGGCTACGGTGTTGAGATAGGGATGTGCCAATCGGTGATAAGGCACTTCGAAAGGCTCATGGCTACTCAATGTAAGAAAGGTGGTGAACCAAGGCCGATCAGTAGGTCGCTGGGCGATCATTTGATACAGGCGTTCAAAGGTCACGTCATCATTTGCCCCCCATTTACTGAGTCGATCTGCCAATGGGAAGTCTTGATCGGAGGTAAGTTGGCTGTAGCCAGAACTATAAAAAAAGCTCCGCATATTAGTGAAATTGATGTCACCGCCATAGAGCACGTCCGATTGATACCCCACATGGTTCAAGCTGCGGGCGATGGCCGGTAGCGTTTGGCTCTTGGCAGGATATTTCATGATGGAAGTGGTCGGTTGCGCTAAATAGCCATTCAAAACAGCAACTAAGCCTCGATCCGTTCGGAATGAGTTGGCATAGAGGTTAGTAAAGCAAATACCCTCTTGGCTCAGTCGATTCAGGTTAGGGGTGATGCCTGGCTCTCCACCGAAGGCTTCAATGGCATTGGCAGAGAAACTTTCCAGTAAGATGAGCAAAATGTTGGGACGATCGGTGCGCAAAAGTGACTGATTCGGGGTATTTTTAGCCTCGTTTTCGCTTAGGGGCGTAGGAGCCATCAGTTGCTCGAAGAGGGCCTCACGCTCCTCCTCGGGGAAGAAATCAAATTGTGCGGCGAAGTCTTGCTGCTTGCTGAGCGAACTGATCAAGCTGAAACAGGGGTTGATGGCGGAATGATTCAGGAACTGATCCTGGCTGAAATAGACCATACCCACGTTGGCTGTGGAGGTGGTCACGCCTCCTCGGATAGGGATGAAAAGCAGGCCTCCCAGAAGTAGTAGAGCTGTGGTATGCACCATGCGCTGGCGCAAGGAGGTCGGCGAAACGGCTGTTGGGCAGATACGCAAAAGCGTTTTCAGGCCATAATAGATCAATGCGGCATAACTGAGAAAGACCAAGCACTGACTGACGAATAGTCCTACGGGTACACTGGCCATGGCTTCACTTGGCGATTTGAGGTAGAAGAATAGGGTAGCATCCAAACGAAATCCCCAAAATGTATAGAGGGCAAGGTCTATGGCGAAGATAGCAGCAATCAAAAGTGCCATACTGCCGAAATAGACTTTCATGGCACGGGATAGCCATGTGCCAGGTAGCCAAACGGCTATTAAAGTCAGCAAGAGTGGGAGGGCGGTCAAATACCCAGCGATTGTGCTGTCCAATTTCAAGCCGTGAAGGGTAACTTGCAGGAAGTCATTTAGCCTATAACCAGCCGATAAGGCGTGGTGATAGCATAGAAATACCGGTTTCTGCAACGCAAAAACCGGTAGCCATGCGATAAATAAAAGGATCAGGAATCGCAGCTGCTTCATTGTGCATAAAGCTTTTGACGTAATTCAGCGATGGCAGGATCGCTGATGTAGTCATCATAATCCATCATCTTATCGATGATACCATTGGGGGTCAATTCAATGATGCGATTGGCCACCGTTTGGATAAACTCGTGGTCGTGGCTGGAGAAGAGTAGGTTGCCCTTGAAAGTCTTCAGGGTGTTGTTGAACGCCTGGATAGACTCCAGATCCAAATGGTTGGTCGGTGTGTCGAGGATGATGCAATTGGCGTCAATTAACATCATGCGGGCGATCATGCAACGCATCTTCTCGCCTCCTGAGAGCACACTCACCTTCTTCTGCAACTCCTCGCCCGAGAACAACATACGGCCCAAGAAACCCTTCAGGAACACTTCGTTGGTCTCTGGGGAGAATTGGCAGAGCCAGTCAATCAGGCTGAAATCGGTGTTGAAATATTTCGAGTTATCCAATGGGAGGTAGGAAGTGGTGATGGTTTGTCCCCACTGGTAGCTACCTTCGTCAGGCTTATCTTCGCCATTGATGATTTGGAAGAGGGCGGTCATCGCGCGGGGATCGTGGCTGATGAAGACGATCTTGTCTTCTTTCTCCACGTTGAAGTTCAAGTCTTTGAACAGGATCTGTCCGTCGATACTCTTGGTTAGGCCCTTGACTTCAAGAATCTGGTTGCCTGGCTCACGATTGGGGGTAAATAGGATGCCCGGATAGCGGCGGGATGAGGGTTTGATTTCCTCAATGTTCAGCTTTTCCAACATCTTCTTGCGGCTGGTCGTCTGCTTGGACTTGGCCACGTTTGCGCTGAATCGGCGAATAAACTCCTCCAGCTCCTTCTTCTTTTCCTCCGCCTTCTTGTTCTGGTTCTGCAATTGCTTCAATGCCAACTGGCTGGACTCATACCAGAAGCTGTAGTTGCCGGCGAAAAGGGTTAATTTGCTGAAATCAATATCTACCGTATGTGTGCAGACAGCATCCAGGAAGTGACGGTCGTGGCTGACCACCAAGACAGTATGCTCAAAGTTGGAAAGGTAATTCTCCAGCCAAGAGACGGTCTCCAAGTCCAGGTCATTGGTTGGCTCGTCGAGGAGCAGGTTATCTGGTTGTCCGAAGAGTGCACGTGCCAACAAGACACGCACCTTCTGCTTACCGCTTAGGTCTTTCATCATGGAATAGTGCAAATCCTCCTTGATGCCCAATCCGCTCAGCAGGTTGGCCGCATCGCTCTCGGCATTCCATCCCTCCATCTCAGCGAATTTCTCCTCTAATTCAGAGACGCGAATGCCATCGGCATCGCTGAAATCGGGCTTCTCATAGAGGGCATTCTTCTCGCTCATGATCTCCCAAAGAGTAGTATGTCCCTGCAAGACGGTGTCCATTACTGTGTATTCGTCGAAGGCAAAGTGATCCTGGCTCAAGACGGAGAGACGCTCTCCGGGACCAAGGGTGACACTGCCTCTTGTTGGCTCCAATTGCTTACTGATGACCCGTAAGAAGGTGGATTTTCCTGCGCCATTCGCTCCGATTATACCATAGCAGTTACCCGGGGTGAACTTCATGTTCACATCTTGAAAGAGGATGCGCTTACCGAATTGCACATCCAAATTGTTGACTGTAATCATATATTATAATAATACCTGTTTATACTAAAGCGTGGCGCAAAGGTACGAAATAAAAAGCTATCTTTGTGCGATTGGATAATCTAACTACTTTTATTCTATGATGAGACGTCTTTATGTAGTGGGGCTGTTGGTGTGGATAGCCTGTAGTGTGTGGGCGCAAGGCGCACGGTTAAGATCTAAAACCATGGAAATTGGAGTGGATGAGAAGGGGTATTTCTCGTCAATCAAAGTGAATAATCAGGAGCTTTTGGATGCGAAGAGTTATCCGTTGGTGACAGTGGGTACGGACGGGAGGTTGGCTTTCCCCGTGAAGATGCAGACGGAGCCGGGGTTGTTGCGGTTGACACTCTCTGATGGAGGAGCCATGTCGTTGGGTTATACCGAGCATGATACCTATGTGACCTTGGAAGTTAAATCGATTTCTAAGAGCTATGATATGCTGGTGTATGGCCCGATTGGTTTGAATATCAACAAAGTCGTAGGTGACATTGTGGGTGTGGTACAGGGCGATCAGGTAGCTTTTGGTGCGCAAGCGCTTAACAACAAGACCAATGGCGGATTGCCACAAGCCTACGCAGAGGCGATTAAGCAGCATTTCGGTTATCAGGGTAAGCCCGCAGAATTATCGGTTGAGCAGGTGGCCGACTATCGCTTGACGGCAACCGACACGGGTGATGGGACTGTCCTGCAGCTTTCGGTCTGCCGTCGGGATGAAGATCGTTATCAACCTGTTTTCCAGTTGAAGAAGAGTTTGGCGGCAGCTTTGGAGGGTGAGGATGCCTTGATTGAGGGTGCTCGTATTGCCCTGTTCGGTTGTGCGCGGTCGGAAGCATTGGCCCACATTGGGCAGATAGAGCAGGAGCAGGGATTGCCTCATCCGTTGATCGAGGGAGAGTGGGGCAAGACGACCCGTGCCGCCATGCGTTCTTATCTGATTACCGATTTCACGGAGAAGAACTTGGCGATGGTATTGGAGAAGGCTAAACGAGCAGGTTTCCCGGTGGTGTATCACAGTGGGCCTTTTGCGGATTGGGGTCATTTTACTTGGAATGCCTCATTTTCTAGTGATGGCGATGCGGGTGTCAAACGAATGGTTGAACAGGCAGCGGATCAGGGTATTGGCATCGGTGTGCATACTTTGAGTAATTTCATTACGACCAAGGATCCCTACGTCGCTCCGGTGCTCTCTAAGCACCTGTTGAAACAGGGTGTTTTGCGGCTGAAACAGCCTTTGACCGCCGATCAAACCGATCTGTTGATCGAGCCTTCCGACCTATTTGAGGTGCCACTCTCGCTGAATGGCTTGCAAATCGACGATGAATTGATTCAATATACAAAGGTAGAGCCAACGGCAGAGGGGATATGGTTGCGAGGATGTAAGCGTGGGGCTTTTCAGACGAAAGCGGTAGCTCATCCGGTGGATCACCCGCTTTATAAACTCTCCGACCATGCCTATAAAGTGTTTTTCCCGGATATGATCTTGCAAGATAGCTTGGCGGATCGGATCGCTGAGTTGATGAACTATACCGGTATTCGTCGTATTTCGTTTGATGGCTTGGAGGGATGTGCCTATACGGGCCATGGCGATTATGCGATGGCTCGTTTCGTGGAGCGGATCTACAAGAAGTGGGATCATGAGGTGGTGAACGATGCCAGCCGACTGACACACAACCTTTGGCATGTGCATAGCTATGTGAACTGGGGTGAACCTTGGGGCGAGGAGATGCGTACTGGTCAGGTGAGCAACCGCATCAAGAACCAAGCCTTCTACCAGCGTAACCTCTTCCCCCGGATGTTGGGATGGTTCCAAGTGCGCTTAGCCGACCGTAAGTTTGAATGCACGACGTTGGAGGATTTGGAGTGGGCCTTGTCGGAATCCGCAGGCTTTGATGCCGGCTATGCCATGAGCATCCGTTGCAAGACATTGGAGGGGCATGGACAGATTGATCAACTGCTGGAGACCATCCGGCGCTGGGATCGGTTGCGGGAGGCGCAGGCTTTTAGCGAGGAGCAAAAGGCACGTTTGAAAGATCCGGAGACCGAGTGGCACTTGGAGGCGGTGGATGCCCAGCATTATCGGCTCTATCCGTTGACCATCACCAAACGCTACCGCTGTGACCTCTCTGAGTTGCAGCCGGGACAACCGGGTGGTGCGGATTGGTACTTTGAGGGTCAAGCTGATAGTCCGTGTAAGATCCAGTTGCATGTCGAAGGCGAAGGCTCCGTCTCCAACCTCTCTTTCACTACGCCCGAAGGTGTCGTGAAGTTCGAGGGCGAGGTGGAGAGTGGTCAGTATCTTTTCTATGATTTCGATGGCAAGGCTACCTTGACCGATCGTAACTACCGGGTGATTCAGACAGTACCTGTAGAGGGAGCGCTTCGTTTGAAAGGTACCTCCTCGGCTATCTCCCTCTCTTGTGAGGCTGAGCCGGACACGACACCGGAGGTGGTAGTACGCTTTATCACACGAGGCACACCGGAGGAGATTACTCTGAAATAAGGTTGATTTGTTTTGTCTCACACCTGATGGTTGCTTGAAAAGACTTATATTTGTGGCAATTTCAGTAACCAGCTAATTTAAATGAAAAGGCAAATGAGAAAGACAGCATTGTTTTTGTGGGCTTGCGCTTATAGTGCGGCTTTGTGGGCGCAAAGCCCGGAGGAGAAGGGTTTGGCGGTGATTAATCGGACGACGGCAGAGGCGCATATCGGTTTCTTGGCCAGTGATAACTTGGAAGGGCGGGAGGCCGGCACACGGGAAGGCCGTATCGCCGGAGATTATATTGCGGCACAGCTGCAAGCGATGGGGATCGCTCCGTTAGATGGATCCTATTTCCATCCCTTCGAGGCCTACCATCTGGAGCGCCAGAAGCGGGGAGCCCGTTGGCAGGTGCATCCCGACTCTGTGGCGGTGATTCGGGCGACCAACGCCTATCAACGCTTAGACCTGCGCAACGTCTTGGGCATGATCGAGGGAAAGAATCCTCAGGAAATCGTGATCGTCGGTGCGCATTACGATCATTTGGGGCGTGATTCCTTCTTGGCTGGTGACCAGATCTATAACGGAGCGGACGATAACGCTTCCGGTGTCTCTGCTGTGTTGCAGATAGCACGGGCGTTTGTGGCGACGGGTAAGCAGCCGGAGCGCACCATAGTCTTCGCTTTCTGGGATGGCGAGGAGAAGGGTTTGCTGGGCTCGAAGGCTTTCGTGCAATCTTTCACACGCATGAATCAGGTGAAAGGCTACCTCAATTTCGATATGATCGGCCGTAACAACGACGAGTCGAAGCCCAATCATGTTGTCTATTTCTACACGGAGGCGAAGCCGCAGTTTGGCGATTGGCTGAAGGAGGAGATTCAGACCTATCACCTCGATTTGGTACCCGACTATAGACCGTGGGATAACCCGATTGGAGGAAGTGACAATGGTTCTTTCGCACGAGTGGGTGTACCAATTATATGGTATCACACGGATGCCCATCCCGACTATCATCAGCCCTCCGATCATGCTGAGCGTATCAACTGGAAGAAGGTGGTAGAGATTACCAAGGCTTCCTTCCTTAATATGTGGTATATGGTTAACCGCAAGTTTTGAATGAAGAGGCAGTAAACAGTTGTAATAGTTATATCATGAAGAAATATCACGTTTATCTTTTGGCATTGGCATTGTATGGTGCGCTTTTGACGGCTTGTAGCTCCGATAAACCTGTGAAGCAGATTGCATTCGATGCTACCAAGGAGGTCTCAGGTGAGCGGTTCGCATTGAAAGATATTAATCCTGAACTTCCCACCGATTGGACTGACTACCAGTTTGTCGTGATTGAATATAAAATAAGCACGGCACAACGTTTTCATTTAGGTTTTCATACGCAACATGGTTATAATGAATTGCGAGTGATGTCGTACGTACCTAATGCTTGGAATAAATTAGCGATACCCATGCGTTTTTTTACGGAGTTGCCTGATCCTAAGGTGGATTTGGCGGCTACGTTTAACCAACCCCGCTACACAGGCTGGATTAATTTAGGTGGTCAGCGTGTCCCAATGGAGGGAGTTGATTCGGTGGGTGTCCGTATGCGTCGAGCCATTGGTAATCCCACGATAGAGATTCGTTCTATTACTTTGTCAAAGGATGATCCAGGAGATGCCTATCTGGAAGCAACCCCAGCGATCGATCGGTTTGGACAACATGTCAATGTAGATTATCCAGAGAAGATTCATTCTTTAGAGCAGCTGCAAAGCGAATGGAGACAAGAAGAGGAAGAGCTCATTGATCTGGATGCTTACCATTACACGAAGTTTGGAGGGTATAAACAGAAACGTTTGCAGGCAACAGGCTTTTTCCGTACGGAATTGGTCGGTGGGCGTTGGTGGTTTGTTGATCCAGAAGGCTACTTATTCTTGTCTGTGGGTGTGGATTGTGTTAGTGCTGGAGGAGGTGGCAATGTGCGTGCGTATGATCAACGTCCTGCCTTGTATGACCAACTTCCTCCTCAGGAATTGACAAAATCCGGCAGTCAGCCTTCTTTGGGCTTATGGAATCAATATCGGCGCTTTGGTGACGAGTATAAAACGAAATCCAAGGAATTGATCTTCAAACGGATGGATAAGTGGGGCTTGAATACGATTGCCAATTGGTCAGACAAACAGGTGATGTTGATGAATCGAAAGGCTTTTCTTTGGCCTTTGTATGATTTACGTATGGATTCTCGTTTGATGGGATTAAGTGATGTGTATGCGCCCGATTTTGAGCAAGCAGTGGCTCAATCTATCGCTGATGCTGTCAAACCCTTGAAAGATAATCCTTGGTTATTGGGCTATTTTATTGGCAATGAACCTGCTTGGTTAGGTGATGAGGTGCGTTTGTGTGATTTGATTCTTAAAGGTGAGGAACGCCCCATTCAGAAAGTTTTGGTGGATTATTTGGCACAGAAGGGCGATTCTCCCGACGCACGAAAGCAATTTATTTGGGATACTTTTGATACCTTTTTACAAACTACGAATCGTCTGCTGAAACGTTATGATCCGCACCATTTGAACTTAGGCATTCGTTTTGGGAATGTGATGAATTTACCAGAACCGATTCTGAAAAGTTGTGGAAGGGCTTTCGATGTATTTAGCTTCAATTGTTATGCGCTTCGTCCGGATCCAGCGATGATGGATCGAGTTTTGTCGATCGCAAAACTGCCGATGTTGATTGGAGAGTATCATTTTGGTACGGTTGATCGAGGTTTGGCGCAATCCTTATGGCAGGTAGAAAGCCAGGCTGAGCGTGGAGTGGCTTATCGCTATTATACCGAGCAGGCTTATAGTCATCCGGGATTGATTGGTACGGGTTATTTCCAGTGGTGTGATCAAGATATGACAGGCCGGTTTGATGGAGAGAATTATAATTGTGGACTGATAGATGTAACAGACCGTCCCTATAAAGAGCAGGTGGAGGCCATGATGGAGACGGCTAAACGTTTGTTTGACATCCATGCCGGACGTTTATCACCTGTTGAAACGCAGCCTATTCATCCTCGTGGCCATGAACAGATTCCCGACTTGTGGAATGAATAATTTAAGGGGAGGCCTCCTCAATCAATAGGGAGGTCTTCCCAATGACCATTAACCAATTCTCGTGTGGTGGTAAAACCTGCCTCTTTTAAAAGCTGAAACGCTTGTGCACGGCCATCGTTTACTAAATCCGGATAGTGGCAATCTGAGTTGACCATGACTGGAATGCCTAATTTGTGGATATGCGACAAATAGTTCTTACGAGGATATAACTCATCCTTTTTGAGCAGATTCTTGGTATTAATCTCGATCATGAGTTGGTGCTGTCGAGCTAAGTCAAGGCAATCTTCAAAAGGCTTGCGATACCAATCTTGTTCCGGATCAAAAAGTGCGTATTTCTGCCCATTCATATAAATCTTGTCAATATGCCCGATGATGTCAATCCCACCTGCCTCAATCATCTGTTGAGTAGTCTCAAAGTAATGTCGGACCAATTTGCGGATGTCTCCCTCAAAATAGTACTCCACGGAATGTGCGTAATCCCTGAATGAACCATCAATACAGACCATGTTCGCCTCTTTAAGCTCTGCAGAGATAGGCAGGAAGTGGATCGAGCCAATCCGATAGTCGAGCGGCAATTCTCGGAAATAGGGGATAGAGGCATTATAGGTTTTGTCTAAATAATCGATTTCCAACCCTGCGTAAATCTCTAAACGATCAGCGTATTTCTGGCGTAGCCGATTGATCTCCTGAAGGTATTCAGGCATATCAATAGCGGACATGTTCCAGTTTGTCTCAAAAGGAAGAGGAGAGTGGGAGGAAAATCCATAGGCCCTAAACCCTTTGGCAATTGCAAAACGGACAAAGTCTTCCGGATTGCTTCGGCCATCACAAAATGTACAATGACTATGGTAGTTGCTCAGTTGCATCTCTATTGATTTAAGCGGTTTGCAAAAATAGGAAATTTCTTGATTCATGTGTCGCAAATAAATATTTATTCGTACTTTTGCCCGTCATTATGGCGATAGCGGTCGTTATCGTCGTCAACGAGGAATAAATTTTAAGACGATGAATATATCTTATAATTGGCTGAAAGCATATCTTGATTTTGATTTAACACCGGATGAAGTAGCTGCGGCTCTTACCTCTATTGGCTTGGAAACAGGTGGTGTAGAGGAGGTTCAAACCATCAAGGGAGGACTGGAAGGATTGGTGATTGGTGAGGTATTGACTTGTGAGATGCATCCCAACTCAGATCATTTACATATCACAACTGTCAACGTGGGTGGCGAATCGCCTTTGCAGATTGTTTGTGGTGCGCCTAATGTGGCTGCTGGGCAGAAAGTGGTTGTGGCTGTAAATGGTACCAAACTGTACGATGGCGACGAGTGCTTTACCATCAAGCGTTCGAAGATTCGAGGTGTAGAGTCAAATGGAATGATTTGTGCTGAAGACGAGATCGGTATTGGTACAGATCATAGCGGCATTATCGTGTTGCCGGCTGAGGCGATTGTAGGAACTCCGGCTAAGGAGTATTATAATATTAAGAGCGACTATGTGTTGGAGGTGGACATTACTCCTAACCGAGTGGATGCCACTTCGCACTATGGTGTAGCGCGTGATTTGGCTGCTTATTTGAAACAGCAGGGTAAATCGGCGCATTTACAACTTCCTTCTGTTGAGGCCTTTCAAATCGATGATCCGACACCAGCAATTGCTGTAGAGGTAGCCAATGAGGAGGCTTGTCTGCGCTATACGGGCGTGACCATTAAGGGAGTGACCGTGAAAGAGAGCCCCGAGTGGTTGCAGGATCGTTTACGTACAATTGGTTTACGTCCGATTAATAATGTAGTGGATGTCACTAATTTTATTTTGCACGAGTTAGGTCAGCCGTTGCACTCTTTTGACGCAAATAAGATTAAGGGAGGTAAGGTGATTGTGAATACATGTCCGGAAGGTACGAAGTTTGCGACCTTGGATGGTGTTGAGCGCACATTGACCACACGTGATTTGATGATTTGCAATGCGGAGGAGCCCATGTGTATCGCCGGTGTATTCGGTGGTTTGGATTCAGGCGTGACTGAGGCCACAACGGATGTATTCTTGGAGTCAGCTTGTTTTCATCCAACATGGATTCGTAAGACAGCCCGTCGTTTTGGCTTGAATACGGATGCCTCTTTCCGTTTCGAGCGTGGTTTAGATCCCAATCAGACTGTCTATGTGTTGAAACGTGCGGCTCTTTTGATTCAAGAGCTGGCTGGTGGACAGATCACAGGAGAGATTGTGGATGTCTATCCGAAGGTGGTTGCTCCCTATTGCGTTGAGGTTACCTATCAGAAGATCAATTCCTTGATTGGCAAAGAGATTCCAGTTGAGACGGTCAAGAGTATTGTTGAGAGCTTGGAGATGCAGATCGTGAACGAGACTCCGGAAGGCTTGACTTTGGATGTGCCCGTTTATCGCATTGATGTACAGCGTGATGTGGATGTTATTGAGGATATCCTGCGAATCTATGGCTACAATAATGTGGAGTTCAGTGACCAGGTGAAGTCTAACTTGAGCTATCAGACACCGACTGACCACAGTTGGAAGCTGCAGAACTTGGTTTCTGAGCAGCTTTGTGGTGCGGGTTTCAATGAGATCCTGAACAACTCATTGACGCGCTCAGCTTATTACTCTGAGTTGACCACCTATCCGGAAGCACACTGTGTGATGTTGATGAATCCGTTGAGTGCCGATTTGAATTGTATGCGTCAAACGCTGCTATTTGGTGGTTTGGAGAGTATCGAACACAACTTGAAGCGTAAGCAGCATAGCATTCGTTTCTACGAGTTTGGCAATTGCTACGATTATAATATCGAGAACAAAAAAGAGGGTGCTGCTCTTGGTGAGTTCAGTGAGGAGTATCGTTTGGGTATCTGGTTGGCTGGTAACCGAGTAGATAACAGTTGGGCACATCCCAATGAGAAGAGCTCAATCTACGAGTTGAAGGCTTACGTGGAGAATATCTTGCTTCGTTTGGGCGTTGATATGAAGCGATTGGTCATGAGCCAGTTTACCAATGATCTCTATGCAGCTGGATTAACAATTCGTAGTGGTGCAGGTCGCCAGTTGGGTACATTGGGTATTGTCAATAAAAAGATCTGTAAGCAGTTGGATATTGATGTGGAGGTTTATTATGCGGAACTTTCTTGGACAACCTTGATGAAGGAGATTAAGAAGGCGACAGTTACCTTCTCCGAGATTTCTAAGTTCCCGGCTGTAAAGCGTGATTTGGCACTGTTGCTGGATAAGAGCGTCCAATTTGCTGAAGTGGAGAAAGTGGCTAAAGAAAGTGATCGTAAGCTGTTGAAATCCGTGAGTCTGTTTGATGTGTATGAGGGCAAGAACCTTCCCGCAGGTAAGAAATCGTATGCAGTTAGCTTCTATCTGCAGGATGAGAATAAGACCTTGAACGATAAACAGATTGATGCAATCATGAAGAAGATCCAGACTAATCTGGAGCAGAAGTTAGGTGCGCAGTTGCGATAAGTAAAGAGATAATCATTAATCAAAAAACATACAATTCTATAATATGGGAAGAGCGTTTGAGTTCCGTAAAGCAAGAAAGTTTAAACGTTGGGGCAATATGGCCCGTGTATTCACGAAGTTAGGCAAGGAGATTACGATCGCCGCTAAGCAAGGCGGAACGGAGCCTGAGAACAATCCGCGTTTGCGTGTATTGATGCAGACAGCGAAAAAGGAGAACATGCCGAAGGAGAATGTAGAACGCGCCATCAAGCGTGCCGTTTCTAAAGACTTCACTGATTACAAGGAGATGAACTACGAGGGATATGGTCCCTTCGGTATCGCTATTTTCGTGGAGACTGCCACTGACAATACGACCCGTACAGTTGCGAATGTACGTAGCTATTTCAACAAGAATGGTGGTAACTTAGGTACGACAGGTAGCTTGGAATTCTTGTTTGAGCACAAATGCGTTTTCCATATCGCTAAGAAGGCCGATATGTCATTGGACGACCTGGAGTTGGAGTTGATCGACTATGGTGTAGATGAGGTTGATGAAGACGAGGATGAGGTTGTTATCTATGGTGAGTTTGCGCAGAACTCAGCTATCCAGAAGTATTTGGAGGATAATGGCTATGAAATCACCAGTAGCGAGTTTGTCCGCATCCCCAATGATTTGAAGGAGGTGACTCCGGAGCAGCGTGAGACGATTGAGAAATTGATCGAGAAGCTGGAGGAGGATGAGGATGTGCAGAATGTCTTTCATAATATGAAGGAGGATGACAGCGAGACTGAGGAGTAATCCCCTTCTTGATATGATCTGACTATTTTATTGTCAATAATAGGCGTAGGAAAGGGTGCAAACTTCGCGGTTTGCGCCCTTTTTGTGTTTCTTTACCTCTGTATTTGTTTGTTAAATGGTTTTACTTATCTTTGCGCAATGTTAGTAACAATAAATATATAGAGTATGAAAAAATTAACTTTATTATGTGCTTTTGTTAACATGTTACTTTTTGGGCAGATGATCCATGCACAAAAGGAGTATGGCATTTTTAACTCATTGGCCGTAGGTTTGAATGTGGGCTCTACGGGTATAGGTGTAGATGTAGCGACTCCGATCACGGAATATGTAATGTTACGAGGTGGCATTTCTTTTATGCCGGGCATTACAATCAATACGGATGTAAAAGTGGAAGTAGATGATCCAACAGGACAGATGGGATCGTTTCCTGCACGGGTTGATCTGGAGGGTAGCATGAAGCGTACGCAGGGTGAATTGATTGCGAGTGTTTATCCTTTCCCAAGTTTCCCTTTCTTTATTTCAGCCGGTGCCTATTTTGGAGGTGATAAATTGGTGACTATCGAAGGACATAGTGAGGAGTTGAAGAATTACATCGCACAAGGTGAGAAACTTGGCGTCGTAATTGGTGATTATGTATTGCCGGTGGATAAGAATGGTAATGTGTCCGGCGGTTTAAAGGTGAAGGCTGTTCGTCCTTATGTAGGTATTGGCTTTGGACGTATCGTTCCGAAGAAGCGACTTGGCTTTAGCGGAGAGTTGGGTGTGCAGGTACATGGTACGCCCGAGGTTTATACAAACTATGGCAATTTGGACGATTTGATATCAGAGCTGGATGCTGATGATGATTTCACGAAGATTATTGATAAGCTGACGGTTTATCCGGTGCTTAAGTTGCGTTTAACAGGACGGATCTTCTAAGATCGTTACGCATACGAGCAAAAAATAAGGCGTGCCTTTTGAGACACGCCTTATTTTTATATCCCTGAATCTGAATTACAAGTTCGGGTTGATCTCGTTCCACTTCTCAACGGGAGGAACAATGTTCAACGTTACCAACTCGTCACGCATCTTGCAGAGGTGAGCGTAGCTTGCGTCGAGCAGAGCCATCTCCTCCGGAGTGCCTTCCGGCATCTTATATGTACAGCCGTTCGTGTCGAGTGTAGTATCCATTGCCATCATGATGTTCTGATACTTCTCGTTCTTCACATACGTACCAGCAGGCCATGCGAAAGGCTCACCACCCATGATCGCACGAATCATCTCTACGGAGCAGTAAGCGGGGCTCTGCCATGAGCTACGGCCACGGAGCTGGATGATCTTAGCGCCACCCTGTACAACATCTGTGCGAAGCTTCTCCCACTCCTCTTGAGGAAGAGCGTCTGTACCGATGATCTCGCTCAACGGCTTGCCCTGGATCTTCACCTTGCTGCCGAATACAGCCATCTGCTCACCGTGGCCACCATAGGTGCGGCAACCCGTGATCTCGTCGCTCTTCACGCCGAACTTCTTAGCCAATTCACTGCGCAGACGAGTAGAGTCAAGTGCAGCCAAAGTCGTAACCTGTGAAGGCTTCAAACCAGAGTAAAGCAATGTAACCAAACCAGTCAAGTCAGCCGGGTTGAAGATCACTACTACATGCTTTACATCCGGGCAATACTGCTTGATGTTCTTACCCAGCTCCTCAGCGATCTTACAGTTGCCAGCGAGCAAATCCTCACGAGTCATACCTGCCTTACGGGGAGCACCACCTGAAGAGATGATGTATTTAGCGTCTTTGAAAGCCTCAGCTACATCCGTAGTCGCTGTGAGGTTCACGCTGTCATAACCGCAGTGGAACATCTCTTCCATTACGCCCTCCATACCCGGAGCATATACGTCATACAGACACACGTTCGGTGTCAGCTTCATTGTAAGCGCGGTTTGAACCATAGTTGAACCGATAGCACCACCGGCACCGACAATCACTAATTTGTCATTTGTTAAAAATCCCATATTCGTACGTTATTTAAAAAGTTGTTTTGTTGTTCTTGTCTTTGTGGCCTGTCTTCGCCACTTGCGGCAAAGATAGACAAAAAGGGCCAATTCCAAACAACCCGCTTGATAATATTTCTTATTTATTCTACATAGAGCACCAAGCCTTTCAAGTACTCACCTTCGGGATGGTAAATGTTGACCGGATGATCAGCTGGTTGTGTCAGTTGATGCAGGATGCGAACACTTCGACCCGATTGTGCGGCCGCACTGAACACGGCGAGGCGGAAATGCTCTTTGTTGACCACCTGCGAGCAGGAGAAGGTAAACAAGATGCCACCCGGCTTGATCTTCTCGAAAGCAATCGCATTCAGTTTACGATAACCTTGCAAGGCATTCCGCAATACATCCTTATGCTTGGCGAAAGCGGGCGGATCGAGGATGATTAAGTCATAATTGCTGCCCATGTGCTCCAAGTATTTGAAAGCGTCCTCAGCGAAAGCTTGGTGACGGGGATCATCCGGGAAGTTGAGCGATACGTTCTTGTTGGTCAAGGCGATGGCCTTTGCGGAGCTGTCCACGGAGTGTACCACCTTGGCACCACCTCGCATGGCATAGAACGAGAAGCCACCTGTGTAGCAGAACATATTCAATACAGCTCGATCCTTGGCATAATGCTCCAAGAGTGAACGGTTTTCTCGTTGATCCACGAAGAAACCGGTCTTTTGCCCCTTCTGCCAATCCACGCAGAAACGCAAGCCATTCTCTAAAGCGATGTCTTCCACGTCGCCGCCCAACAAATAGCCATCCTCACTGCCTAAATTCGCCTTGTAGGGGAGGGTCGCTTCTGATTTGTAATAGATGTTTTGCAAGGTGTCGCCCAAGATCTGTTTCAAGGCCTCTGCGATCTGATGACGCGCGCGATGCATCCCGACAGAGTGTGCTTGCATCACGGCCGTATGCGCATACATATCGATTACCAATCCGGGCAGGTTATCTCCCTCGCCATGCACCAGTCGATAGGTGTTGTTGTGCGCTGAGGCGGTCAGCTGTAGGGTCTTGCGCAACTCATAGGCAACGCGAATACGGTTTTCCCAGAAGGCTTGGTCAATCTCTTGCTGCTGGAAAGAGAGGATACGCACGGCAATGCTGCCGATCTGGAAATGGCCGATGCCTAAGAAACGGTTGTTAGCGCCATAGACTTCTACCAAGTCTCCCTCTTCGGGTTGACCTTCAAATGATTGGATAGCCCCGGAAAAGACCCAGGGATGGAATCGAAGCAACGATTCCTCTTTCTTGGGTTTCAGAAAAACTTTACAATGCTTCATTTATGCGTGTTTCAAAAGTTGCTTGACTGAGGTAGTTATAGATATTGAGGCAGGCCCAAGCATCGAGTGCGGCATACTTCTTTTGCGAATCGGTTAGCGTGTCTGCCTCCCAATTGGTCAACCGCTGCCGCTTCGAGATTTTCTTGCCGAAAATGATCGCGTAAATCTTTTGCAGGCTGAACTCTTCAATGCCAAAGGCTCCTACCATTTTCTGCAGATCGATATAATTAGCCGGATTGATTTCCTTGCGTTTGCGTAATGCATTAAAATCGTCGCGCAAGGAAAGACCTACTTTCGTGGTGGATTCGCTTTGCAGCAGTTTGACCAATGAATCCGGCATACCGATATGGTTGAGCCGAAACAGGAAACAGGTGTCGAACGTTGAGACTTGCAGCAACGAGACTATGTAGCTTTTTCCTTTGCGGAAACAGGGGCGCGTTTCCGTGTCTATCCCCACGATACTGAATTTTTGTAGGTAGCTGACCGCTTTGTTGGCCTCTTCAAGGGAGAGGATCGTGATAATTCTTCCTTTAAACTCCTCAATTTCCATCAAGGAGATTTCCTCTTTCGAGATTTTCGTATGTGTAAATGCCTGTATCATGCTTGTTCTTCCTCTTCCTCTTCAATCGGTTGCATATCCTCATCCCCGCTGAAACGCACAGCATGCAACGCCTTTAAGGCATTGAGCAGTCGTCCTCCCCAATAATCTCGGAAGTTTTGTGCGCATAATGCGATGGCCTCTCGCATAGCCTCTTCGTTCTCTTGGCGGAAGAGGGCAACGAAGTTACCGGTATCTTGATAAACGTCCGCCAAGTTCTCCGAGATAAAAGCGGCGATAGGCGTTTCGCTGTAGCGCATATCCTCTTGAAACGTCTCTAAATAGGTGTCTCGTTCGCCTAAGAGGATGGCGATCCGTTGGCGAACGGCCTCATACATCTCCTCCGTTACGGTCAATTCGGGTATTGTCTCCTCTTCGCTTTCCACCTCTGGCAAAAGCAAGGCCTTCAGATACAGTAAAGGCAATAATTTCGTGGCCTTATCCACAAAATTGAATAGCCCTTTCTCGCCCGCATGCTCTACGAAGCTACAATACTCCAGCGCAACGGTTACGAATTCCAATGTGTTTCGTTCGTATATCGGATTGTTTTCGTTTGTCATTTCAGCTATTTGCCTTTTTATGTAAAACATAACGTGCGCGAAAATACAAAAAAAATTCCAACGCTGTCTTAAGATGTTCTCTGAGCTTATGTCGGGTTGAGCAGATGCCCTGAGTGAGTTGGAAAAGGAACCACGGAGTATTCGGTGAAGTGTACCGTGGTGTACTTGGTTAAATGTACCACGGTACACTTGCGCGACTACACCGTAGTACATTTTTTTTGCCAGTTGGAGAAATATTTTTGCCTAACTAAGGAGATATTTTTCATTAATAGCGTCTGTACCTCTTGCTAACCAGAAAATAATCCCTATTTTTGTTGGCAGATAAACAAATCCATTAAACAAGAAGGTTATTATGGAAGAAAAGAAAGCAATGACTCCCATCGAGGAGCAAGAGTTGGACCAGGTGACGGGTGGTTATCTTTCTCCAATGGAGATACTTCAAGACCGACTCATAAACGGAGATGCGATGACATGTCCTTATTGTAAGACATATGTGGGTATAGACCTTAAAAATCATATGAAAGAGTGCCCTAAACGGCCAAAGGACAAGGAGTAAGTTTGTAGAATCAATTCAAAAGAAAATCAGATAGGATGGAAAAGCAAGAGATGAACCGCCGCCATTTCCTGAAGGTGATGGGAGGTGGAGCGGTAGCTTCGTCAGCCGCCCTCTACGGGTGTGGCTCCAAGAGTGAGCCGGGAGCGGCCTCGAAAGCCTTGGGCGAGGTGCCGACCGACAAGATGACCTACCGAAAGAATCCCACGACGGGGGATCGTGTTTCCCTCTTGGGCTATGGCTGTATGCGATGGCCGGTGAAGAAGGGAGACGATGGCAAGGATGTGATCGACCAAGAGGAGGTGAACCGCCTCGTGGACTATGCCATCGAACATGGCGTGAACTATTTCGACACTGCCCCGGTCTATGTGCAGGGTATGTCGGAGAAGGCTACGGGCATCGCCTTGAGTCGCCATCCGCGCGAGTCCTACTACCTGGCCACCAAGATGTCGAACTTCAGCAACTATACGCGTGAGAACTCGATCGCCATGTTCCACCAGTCCCTGGAGCACTTGCAGACCGACTACTTGGACTACTACCTGATGCACTCCATCGGAGGAGGCAGTGGCATCGAGCTTTTCGAGGATCGCTACATCAAGAATGGCGTGCTCGACTTCATGCTGAAGCAACGTGCCGAGGGACGGGTCCGCAACCTGGGCTGGTCCTTCCATGGGGACGTGAAGGTGTTCGACCATGTGCTCAATATGGGCATTCCTTGGGACTTCGTGCAGATCCAGCTCAACTACCTCGACTGGAAGCACGCCACCTCTCGCAACGTGAATGCGGAATACCTCTACGGCGAGCTGCACAAACGGAACATCCCGGCCATCATCATGGAGCCGCTCCTGGGCGGTCGCCTGTCGAGGGTGCCGGATCACATCGTGGCGCGCTTGAAGCAGCGGCGGCCGGAGAACAGCGTGGCCTCTTGGGCCTTCCGCTTCGCCGGTTCTCCCGAAGGGGTGTTAACGGTGCTGAGCGGCATGACCTACATGGAGCACCTGCAGGACAACCTGCGCACCTTCTCGCCGCTCGATTCCGTGACGGAGGAGGAGAAGGTCTTCTTGCAGGAGACGGCCGACCTGTTGTCCATGTACCCGACCGTGCCTTGCAACGACTGCAAGTATTGCATGCCCTGTCCCTATGCGCTGGACATCCCGGGCATTTTGCTTCATTATAATAAATGTGTCAACGAGGGCAACGTGCCGAAGAGCACGCAAGATCCTAACTATGCTGAGGCACGCCGAGCCTACTTGGTGGGCTACGACCGCAGTGTCCCCAAGTTGCGACAGGCCGACCATTGCACCGGCTGCAACGAGTGCAGTCCTCACTGTCCGCAGGGCATCGACATCCCGAAGGAGCTGAGCCGGATCGACCAGTTTGTAGAATCGTTGAAAGTAAATGGTTAAACCCCGTAAAGAAAGGAGAACGAAATTATGCTTCGAAAAATAAGAATCTTTGCCGCAACGGTTTTCTTTGTGTTGATCACCTTGCTGTTCCTTGATTTCACGGGGACAATTCACGCCTGGTTTGGTTGGATGGCCAAGCTGCAGTTCTGGCCCGCTGTGCTGGCCTTGAACGTGGGTGTAGTCATTGGTCTGGTGATCCTGACCCTGCTTCTGGGGCGTGTCTATTGCTCAGTGATCTGTCCGTTGGGCGTGATGCAGGATGTGATCTCCTGGGTGAGTGGAAAGCGGAAGAAGAAAAAGTTCCGTTTTAGCTATTCCCCCGCGAAGTCTATCCTTCGCTATGCCGTGCTGGCCGTTTTCGTGGTGGCTTGCGTGGCGGGTGTCGGTTCGTTGGTGGCCCTGTTGGCCCCCTATAGTGCGTATGGCCGCATCGCCTCCAACCTGTTCGCACCGGTTTATCAAGCAGGAAATAATCTCTTGGCTTATTTCGCCGAGCAGTCGGACAGCTATGCTTTCTATCGGGTGGATACCTATATTAAAGGTATAGGTACCTTCGTGGTGGCTTTGGTCAGCTTGGTAGTAATCGCGGTGTTGGCTTGGCGTAATGGCCGCACCTATTGCAACACGATCTGTCCTGTGGGGACGATCTTGGGTTTCTTGGCACGCTTCTCGCTGTTGAAACCGCACATCGACCTCTCGAAGTGCAACGGATGTGGCGTGTGCGCCCGCAAGTGCAAGGCATCTTGCATCGACGCGAAGAACCACATGATCGACTATAGTCGTTGCGTGGCCTGCATGGACTGTCTCGACAACTGCCATCAGCAGGCGATTCGCTATGGCAAACCTGTTGGTGCTGTGACATGTGCCTCTGCGCAACCTACTGCTTCCAAGGCGGAAGCGGACCAAGCGGCTGATCCCTCCCGTCGTCGGGCCTTAGCGGCTACGGCGGTGGTGACCCTCTCTTCCCTGGCGGCGAAAGCGCAGCAGAAGAAGGAGGCCGTCGAGATGAAGAAAGATGGTGGATTCGCCCCCATCAAGGAGCGTGTGGAGCCAGATCGTGTCTCTCCATTGACGCCTCCGGGCTCGTTGAGCGTGAAGAACTTGACACAACATTGCACCGGTTGTCAGCTCTGTGTCTCCGTCTGCGAGAACCATGTGTTGCGTCCCTCGGGCGACTTGATGACCTTGATGCAGCCCGTGATGAGCTACGAGCGTGGCTACTGCCGTCCGGAGTGTACGAAGTGTTCCGAGGTCTGTCCCGCCGGGGCGATCAAGCCGATCACCAAGGCCGATAAGTCAGCCATCCAGATCGGTCATGCCGTCTGGGTGAAAGACCTTTGTATCGTGAATGCCGAGGGCAAGAGCTGCGGCAACTGCGAGCGGCATTGCCCGACGAAGTCGATCCAGATGGTGCCGAAAGATCCGAGCGATCCCAAGTCCCTGCAGATTCCCGTGGTCAACGTGGAGACCTGCATTGGCTGTGGCGCTTGCGAGCACCTTTGCCCGGCCCGTCCGCACAGCGCGATCTATGTACAGGGACATGAGGTTCACCGAACCATTTAATTTTTGTACATTTGCGGGCATTTACGAAAC
>JALFJR010000014.1 GCA_022775005.1 Parabacteroides sp. | reverse complement strand
AACAAGTCTGCGTAGATATGTCCACCTGAACGGGTTGTTAATCACCTTTCAAAGGTAAGAATTTCTAAGCAAATCACAACCTGCATTTGTTGACATTTCCAAACAGATGTGTTGTTAATCACCTTTCAAAGGTAAGAATTTCTAAGCAAATCACAACAAATCCCACTGTGCTATAATGTATGGTGGGTTGTTAATCACCTTTCAAAGGTAAGAATTTCTAAGCAAATCACAACTGAACTCACCCTTGCCCTTGAATGTCACGGGTTGTTAATCACCTTTCAAAGGTAAGAATTTCTAAGCAAATCACAACCATGTTCAACCGAAGCAAATACTCTTTCTCGTTGTTAATCACCTTTCAAAGGTAAGAATTTCTAAGCAAATCACAACCTAATGATATAAGTATTGTCGCTTCTTATTGTTGTTAATCACCTTTCAAAGGTAAGAATTTCTAAGCAAATCACAACCACCCCGGGCGGAACACCCTCGCCACGGCGGGTTGTTAATCACCTTTCAAAGGTAAGAATTTCTAAGCAAATCACAACACTGAAAGATCTCGGTATTACAGCCATTCGGTTGTTAATCACCTTTCAAAGGTAAGAATTTCTAAGCAAATCACAACAAACGGCTTTTTGTCCAACGTACCAATATGTTGTTAATCACCTTTCAAAGGTAAGAATTTCTAAGCAAATCACAACCGACGACTTCATGGACTTAACAAAGCATAAAGTTGTTAATCACCTTTCAAAGGTAAGAATTTCTAAGCAAATCACAACGAATAGACTTAACTTTCCCTCTACTCTTCCTCCGAAGCTACTCCGTCGTTCCTCCGCTCTTCCTCTATACCAAACTCGGTGAAGGTCTAAACCAAAGTCGGTGGAGCTCTAATCGCCGATTAGAGGAACAAGGGTGTTTCAGTGAGTTTGGTTGGGAGCAGAGATAGGATAAGTGATAAGGAGAGTAAAGAGCAACAAAAAGCCCCCGGAGAATCACTTCCCCGGAGGCCCATATTATTCATCTAAAAAATATTGCTCTGATTGCTTCTTAGTAAGCTCTTGCGAAGAGCACACGACGAGCAGAGGGCTTGCCTGTCACCATACACTTGCCCGGTGTCGGATCGCCATCGAACGGGATGCAACGGATCGTTGCCTTCGTCTCATTCTTAATCTGCTCCTCTGTCTCAGGCGTGCCATCCCAATGCGCCATGATGAATACGCCCTTCTCAATTTGCTCCTTGAACTCCTCGTAGGTATCCAAATTGACGATGTTGGCTTGACGATGGTCGTATGCCTTCTTGAAGATATTCGCCTGAATCTCCTCCAACAGGTTCTTTACATACTCCTCGATGCCCTCGACAGAACGGGTCTCCTTCTCCAAGGTGTCACGACGCATCACCTCGACTGTGCCATTCTCCAAGTCGCGGCCACCCATAGCCAAACGAACAGGAACACCCTTCAACTCATATTGCGCAAACTTCCAGCCCGGCTTACGGTTATCCGCATCGTCATATTTCACGGAAACGCCCAACGCCTTCAAGCGAGCCACGATGCCATCCACCTTCTCGCTGATCTGTGCCAACTGCTCGGCGTTGCGATAGATAGGAACGATCACCACCTGAATCGGAGCCAAGTGAGGCGGAAGCACCAAACCGTTATCATCGGAGTGCGACATGATCAAGGCACCGATCAAACGGGTAGAAACACCCCAAGAGGTTGCCCAAGCGTAATCGCTCTTGCCATCCTTATCAATGAAAGTCACGTCGAACGCCCGGCCGAAGTTCTGACCCAAGAAGTGAGAGGTACCAGCCTGCAACGCCTTGCCATCCTGCATCATCGCCTCGATCGTATAGGTATCCAGTGCCCCGGCGAAACGCTCAGAGGCTGATTTCACACCCTTGATGACTGGCATTGCCATGTAGTTCTCGGCGAAGTCGGCATAGACACTCTGCATTTTCTTTGCCTCCTCCTCGGCCTCCTCACGGGTGGCGTGAGCGGTGTGGCCCTCTTGCCAAAGGAACTCAGCCGTACGCAGGAACAGACGGGTACGCATCTCCCAACGCATCACATTGGCCCACTGATTACAAAGAATCGGCAGGTCGCGATAAGACTGGATCCAGTTGCGGTATGTATTCCAGATAATGGTCTCCGAAGTCGGTCGGATAATCAACTCCTCCTCCAATTTAGCGGCGGGATCAACCACGACACCCGAGCCATCCTGATTGGTTTTCAAGCGATAGTGCGTCACCACAGCACACTCCTTGGCGAATCCCTCGACATGCTCCGCCTCTTTGCTGAGGAATGATTTCGGGATCAACAGGGGGAAGTAGGCATTGACATGGCCTGTCTCCTTGAATTTATCATCGAGTATGCGTTGCATCTTTTCCCAAATCGCATAGCCATAAGGCTTGATCACCATGCAACCACGCACAGCGGAGTTCTCTGCTAAGTCTGCCTTAATGACCAAATCTTGATACCATTGTGAGTAATTCACACTTCTGGGGGTAAGTTCTTTCAACTCTTTTGCCATTTTCTTCTTATTGTTTCGTTGCTTTGTTTTGATTTCACTTTATTTAAAGCGCAAAAGTACACAATTTTTCGAAGCCGTCGTTTATTCTCTCACTTTAATTGCTACCTTTGATTTCGCAAAACAAAAAAATATCGCTATGTTTAGTAAAGAAACGTATATGGCCCGTCGGGCTACATTGAAAAAGGCCGTAGGTTCCGGCCTGTTGCTGTTCTTGGGTAACGATGAGTGCGGCATGAACTATATGGATAACGCCTACCACTTCCGTCAGGACTCTACCTTCCTCTATTTCTTCGGTTTACCTTATGCCGGACTTTCTGCGATCATCGACATTGACAACAACAAAGAGATTATCTTCGGTGATGAATTAACCATTGATGCGATTGTTTGGATGGGCACACAGCCTACGCTGAAAGAGAAGAGCGAGGCTGCCGGTATCCATGAGGTACGCCCCTTCAAGGAGATTGAAAGCTATTTGAAAGCCGCACAAGCCAAGGGACAACCGATCCATTACCTGCCTACTTACCGTGCGGAGCATCAGATCAAATTGTTGCAATGGTTAGGTGTAGCTCCGGGAGCAGAAAAACCCTCCGTGCCGTTCATCATGGGTGTCGTGAACCAACGTATCTACAAGAGCGACGAGGAGATCGCCGAGATCGAGAAGGCTTGCAACGTGACTGCCGACATGCACATCGCCGCTATGCAGCTGATTCGTCCGGGCTTGCGCGAGTCTGACGTAGCCGCTGCCGTAGCGGAGGCCGCTTTCAAGCACAACTACGAGCTCTCCTTCCCCATCATCGCTACGGTCAATGGACAGACGCTTCACAACCACGATCATAGCCATGTGATCAAGTCGGGTGATATGTTGCTGTTAGATGCCGGAGCAGAGACAGAGATGGGTTATGCCGGTGATATGTCGAGCACGATGCCAGCCGATAAGAAGTTCACCACTCGTCAGAAAGAGATCTATGATATTCAAGTCGCTTCGCACGAAGCAGCCGTGGCCGCCTTGCGTCCGGGTGTTCCCTTCGTAGATGTGTATGAGCTCTCTTGCAAGGTGATCATGGAGGGTTTGAAGGAGTTAGGTTTCGTCAAGGGCGATCCGATGGAGGCAGTCAAGGCGGGTGCACACGCTATGTTCATGCCCTGTGGCTTGGGTCACATGATGGGTCTTGACGTACATGACATGGAGAACCTGGGCGAGGTTTACGTAGGTTACAACGGACAGCCGAAGAGCACGCAGTTCGGTCGGAAGTCCTTGCGCTTGGGTCGTAAGCTGGAGCCGGGCTTTGTGTTGACCATCGAGCCGGGTATCTATTTCATCCCTGAACTGATGGATTTGTGGTACAAAGAGCAGAAGTTCACGGAGTTCATCAACTACGACAAGCTGTTCACCTACAAAGATTTCTCAGGCATCCGCAACGAGGAGGATTATTTAATCACAGCAGATGGAGCTCGTCGCTTAGGCAAACGTATTCCGTTGCATACCGACGAGGTAGAGGCCTTGCACTGCTAATTGATTGGTCATGCCCGTACAGGATCCGATCTTATACACACAAGTTTTTCCCTCGCCTGCCGGCGATTTACTCTTAGGCGAGTGTGAGGGAACACTTTGTTTATGCGACTGGCTGATCAACCCCTCCCGAAGGGAAGCAATGGTTCGCCGGATGCAAAAGGGATTGCACGTCGTTTTTCAACCATGTGATACCCCTTTGCTGCGAGAAGCCCGCACGCAATTGCAAGCCTATTTCGAGGGTGAGCGACAGACGTTCACCCTTCCTTTACGACTCGTAGGTACCGCTTTCCAACAGGAGATATGGGAGGTTTTGCGAAAGATCCCATACGGCAAGACCTGTTCCTATCTTTCTGTTGCCCAGCAAATAGGCCGACCGAGGGCGGTGCGTGCCGTAGCCAACGCCATTGGAGCCAATCCCCTCTCCCTGTTCATTCCTTGCCACCGTGTCATTGGGAAGTCGGGCGATCTGACGGGGTATGCGGGAGGATTAGCGGCCAAGCGCTGGTTGTTAGCACATGAAGGCGCACTGCCCCTACTCGATTCATTCTCATAATATTTATAAGCTCATTCCACATGATCTGTTTTCCAAACGCAAAAATCAACTTGGGGCTGAATGTCGTCAGCAAACGCCCCGACGGCTACCATAATATAGAAACCATCTTTTATCCCATCCCGGTGAAGGAGGCTTTGGAGGTTATCCCTGCCCAAGCAGATAGTTTCCACGCCACCGGCATTGCGGTAGATACGCCACCCGAGAAAAACTTGGTGTTCCGTGCGCTCCATGCCTTGCGAAAGGTGCGAGAGGTTCCTCCCTTGGAGATCCATCTGTTGAAAGCCATCCCTTTTGGTGCCGGCTTGGGAGGAGGCTCCGCAGACGCGGCTTTTATGTTGCGATTAGTCAACGACTGCTGTCGGTTAGGACTCACACCTGAGGAGTTAGAGGCCATTGCCGCACCCATTGGAGCCGATTGTCCCTTCTTCATCCGTAACCAACCGGTTTTCGCTACGGGGACAGGTAATTGTTTCGAGTCAATCTCCCTCTCATTGAAGGGCTACCACCTCTGTTTGGTGAAGCCGGAAGTGGCTGTCTCTACGGCCGAAGCCTATGCCCAGGTAACCCCTTGCGCACCAGCTCGCTCCCTGAAAGAGATCATCCAGCTGCCCGTCGATCAATGGAAAGAGGCGATGGTCAACGATTTCGAGGCGAGTGTCTTTCCCCGGCATCCGCTGATCGAGCAAATCAAGGAGAAGCTCTATACGAAAGGTGCGCTGTATGCCGCCATGTCTGGTTCAGGCTCCTCCGTGTTTGGCCTCTTCGCACAGCCGACCGACTTCAAACAGGAACCGCTTTTTAAGGATTGCTTCGTGTGGGAAGGTCCCTTCGATTGATAAAAACCTGAATAATCCGATTAAATAGATACCATATATAATATGTATAAACCTTTCTTCTTCCTATCGGCTTTATGCCTCTCCGCCTTCTCGCTGCAAGCGCAGACAGAAGTAACCGTGAAGCAGGCTCTCTTGGCAGGGCCCTACCCCGTGCAAAGCCCAATCTTGGCCGACAGTACCGATGTCAACGGCCAAGCCTTCGACACAAAGAACCTACTGAAAGCCAACCTCTCTACAGACAGAGCCTTGGCTGACGCCCGCACCGTTGATCTCTCTGAGAATCTTTCCGAAAAATCAGATCGTTATACCTTGAATCTCCTCTCCTTCTACCTGCGTAGCGATCGCTACGTGAAGGGAACGCTCAGCGTAAGCGGTGCCGATCACATGGAGGTCTTCGTGGAGGGACAAAGCGTAGGCAGCTCCTCCGAATTGGTCATGGAGCCTAAACGTTATCAGGTTGTGGTGAAATACCTGACTACCCCACAAGACAGCGTTGCCCCGAAACTGCAGGCTACCTTCAAGAGCGACCAGACCGCATCGGTAGTTGCTTCGACAGATCCAGAACGTTATTACCATCCGAAGCTGATGCTCGACGGCAAGAACTACCAAGCCGCACAGCTTTCGCCCAGTGGAAAATACCTTTTGGTGCGCCTCTATGACCGCCAATCGGCAGATAAAACCGACTATTTCGCTCGCTTAATAGAGACCGCTACCGGACGTGTCTTGTTGGAAGAGAACGGCTTCTTGAACCAAGCGGAATGGATGCCGCAAAGCGACCGCCTCTATTACACGCAAACGAACGCATCGGGCAGGGAACTGATCACTGTCGATCCGGCTACTTTCACCCAAACCTCTTTGGCCAAGCAACTGCCCGAAGGCTATTTTGTCTTCACGCCCGACGAACAGACGTTGCTCTTCACCTGCGAGGAGGAGGGGCCGAAAGAGCATCCCGATTTCATCCGTGTCTTGGTGCCCGATGATCGCATCGACGGCTATCGCAACCGCTCCTTCTTGTGGCGGTATGACTTGGCAAGCGGCCTTTTCCAACAGCTCACCTTTGGCCATAACTCAACCTACTTGAACGACGTGAGCGCTGATAGCCGCTACATTATATATACGACCAGTCACGATGACCTGACTCAAGTGCCCTTCTCCACCCAATCGCTTTATCGACTCGACCTCCAAACCATGGCGGTCGATACGCTGTGGGAAAAGCAGCCATTCATCATGCAAGCGGCTTTCTCGCCCGACGGCAAACAGCTGTTGGTGACAGGCACCGGAGAAGCGTTTGATAACATCGGCTTGAACATCCTGCCCGAGCAGCAATCCAACCATTATGATTACCAACTTTTCCTCTATGATCTGGCTACGCAAAAGGCCCAAGCGCTCACTAAGGAGTTCAATCCCTGCGTGATGTCGGCCGTGTGGAGCCGGGCAGACGGAAAGATCTATCTGCAAACCGAAGATGAGGATTACCAACGACTCTACGTCTGTGACCCGAAAAGCGGGAAGATGCAGGCGATAAAGACCGCAGAAGAGGTAGTGCAGAGTTTTGCCCTGGCCGAAAAGAGCCCCATGCTCTGCTACTATGGCCAAAGCATCAGCAATGCCAAACGGCTCTATGCCTATGACCTCAAGGCTGGCAAGGAGCGATTGCTCGATGACCTCTCGGCCGAGAAACTAAAAGATGTCACACTGGGCGAAGCGCACGATTGGAATTTCGTCAGTGCAGACGGTAGCCGCATCCAGGGTCGCTACTACTTGCCTCCCCATTTCGACGCCACGAAAAAGTATCCGATGATTGTCTATTACTACGGAGGTACCTCTCCCACGAACCGAGCCTTAGAGATGAGCTTCTCTGGTCATTTCTATGCGGCAATGGGCTATGTGGTCTATATCCTCAACCCCAGCGGTACGACCGGCTTCGGGCAGGAGTTTGCCGCCCGCCATGTCAACGCTTGGGGAACACGCACAGCCGATGAGATCATCGAAGGAACCAAGCGGTTCTGCCAAGAACATCCCTTTGTAGATGCGAAGAAGGTGGGATGCTGTGGAGCCAGCTATGGCGGTTTCATGACGCAATACCTACAAACCCGCACCGACATCTTCGCAGCAGCGGTCAGTCATGCCGGTATCAGCGCACTCAGCAGCTACTGGGGGGAAGGCTATTGGGGCTACGGCTATTGCTCCTCCGCCAACACCGGCACCTATCCATGGAACAATCCAACCTTTTTTACCGAGCACAGCCCGCTCTTTCATGCCGATAAGATCAACACGCCATTGCTGTTGATTCATGGCAATGCCGATACCAACGTGCCTGTGGGTGAGAGCATCCAAATGTTCGCTGCCTTGAAGATCTTAGGCAAAGAGGTGGCACTCGTGCAGGTGGATGGCGAGAATCATGGCGTGGCCGACTACACCAAGCGACTCGGTTGGCACAACAGCATCTTCGCCTGGTTCGCCAAATGGCTGAAAGATGAACCGGAATGGTGGGAAGCGCTCTATCCAACCCGTGATTTGTAAGCGATGAGAAGGAATCTGTTTGCCCTCTACCTCATCAAGCTCTCCAAGTGGTTCTCCTTGGTGATGCCGATCATCGTGCTCTTCTATGAAGAGCAGGGCTTGGGGCTGCATGAGGTATTCGTCTTGAAGAGTGTCTATTCCGTGGCGGCCGTGACCTTGGAGATTCCCTCCGGCTATTTAGCGGATGTCTGGGGACGAAAGCGCTGCCTCTTTTGGGGCAGCGTGCTCTTTTTCTTGGGTTATCTACTCTACTCCTTCACCGGAGCCTTTTCCGCCTTTCTCTGCGCAGAACTGCTCTTGGGCGCGGGACAGACCTTGGTGAACGGGGCTGACTCCGCTTTGCTCTACGACACAGCCGCCCACTACAAGGCGGAGCAACATTACCTGCGTTACGAAGGTCGGTTGACGATGATCGGCAATTTCGCCGAGGCCATCGCCGGCATCTTCGGTGGTTTGCTGGCGGCCTATTCCCTCCGCTTCCCCTTCTATGGACAAGTGATCGTGGCCTTCATCGGCATCCCGGCGGCCTTGGCTATCCGGGAGTACAACCACAGTAGAGCTGTGCGCAACCCAGCCGGTGAGATGCTGCGCATCATCCGCTATTCCTTAGGCGAGAACAAGGCGCTACGCTACAACATTCTCTTCTCTGGCATCATCGGAGCGGCCACACTGACCATGGCCTGGTTTGTGCAACCCATCTTGATGCAACTACAAACACCTACCTCCTACTATGGCGTGATCTGGACAGTGCTCAACCTGACCGTAGGCATCGCCGCCCTCTATTCCGACCGGGTAGAGCAGGCATTGGGGATGCGTCGTTCCAATGGATTGATTCTCGTCGTGATCGTAGGAGGCTATGCGGCCTTAGCGCTGTTGCCACTGACATACGCTTGCTTGGCGATCCTTTTCCTCTTCTATATCGTGAGAGGATTTGCCACCCCCATCCTCAAAGGGTACATCAACCAGATGACCTTTTCGGAGATGCGAGCCACAGTGCTCTCCATCCGCAACTTCATCATCCGGTTGCTCTTTGCGGCAATCGCCCCTTTCATCGGATGGCTCAACGATTACTACTCTTTGCAGGTTGCATTGCTGATTTCCGCCTTGATTATAGGTTTACCCGGATTTTTATTCTTAGTTTTGCAACACAGATTAAACACACTTAAATAGTATAACATGAAACGACAATGGATGACCGGACTGTTTGCCGCTCTCGCTTTCTCGGCGACGGCTCAGTCAAACGAATGGCTTGACCCGACGGTCAATGCTGTCAACCGTGCGCCAATGCACACCAGTTACTTTGCTTACGAGAACGCCGAAATGGCGCAAAAGGCAAATAAAGAGCTTTCAGTCAATTTTATGACACTCAATGGTACTTGGAAATTCTTCTGGGTGCGTGATGCAGAGGCTCGTCCGACTGATTTCTGGCGAGTAGGCTATAACGACAAGGGATGGGACAACATGCAGGTGCCCGCCGTATGGGAACTTAATGGCTATGGCGACCCGATCTATGTCAATGTGGGCTACGCTTGGCGTGAGCAGTTCAAGAACAACCCTCCGCAGGTACCAACCAAAGAGAATCATGTCGGTTCTTACCGCCGGGAGATTGTGGTGCCCGCCGACTGGAAAGGCAAGCAGATCATGGCGCATTTCGGTTCCGTAACTTCCAACATGTATCTTTGGGTGAATGGACAATACGTGGGTTACAGCGAGGACAGCAAGTTGGAGGCAGAGTTCGATCTCACCCGCTACCTGAAGCCGGGACAGAAGAACCTGATCGCATTCCAGGTGTTCCGTTGGTGTGACGGTACCTACTTGGAGGATCAAGACTTCTTCCGCTACTCCGGCGTAGGTCGTGATTGCTACCTCTACACTCGCAATCAACAGCAGATCGCCGACATCCGTGTGACACCCGATCTGGATGCCAACTACCAGAACGGCTCGCTGTCTGTCAATATGGACGTGAAAGGCAAGGGCAATATCGAGTTAGAGCTGCTCGACGCAGCAGGTAAGTCCGTGGCTCAACAGACCGTAAACGCCTCAGGCAAGACAACCGCCAAGTTAGAGGTCAACGCACCCCAAAAGTGGTCAGCCGAGACACCCTATCTCTATACCTTGCGTGCGACCCTGAAGCAGGGCGACAAGACCTTGGAGGTAATCCCCGTGAAGGTAGGTTTCCGCAAGATCGAGCTGAAGAACGCACAGATCCTGGTGAATGGCCAGCCAGTGCTCTTCAAGGGCGCTGACCGCCACGAGCTGGATCCAGACGGTGGCTATGTACTCTCTCGGGAGCGCATGATCCAAGACATCCAGATCATGAAGAAATTCAACCTCAACGCTGTGCGTACCTGCCACTATCCCGATGCCAACCTTTGGTATGACCTCTGCGACCAATATGGAATCTATGTCGTAGCGGAGGCCAACGTAGAGTCGCACGGTATGGGCTATGGTGAGAAGACATTGGCAAAGAATCCCTCCTATGCCAAGGCGCACTTAGAGCGCAACCAACGCAACGTGCAGCGTGGCTATAACCACCCCAGCATCATCTTCTGGTCGCTTGGCAACGAGGCTGGCTATGGCCCCAACTTCGAGGCGGCTTACGACTGGATCAAGGCGGAGGATCCCTCCCGTGCCGTACAATATGAGCAGGCAGGCAAAACGGGCAAGACCGACATCTACTGCCCCATGTATTTAGACTACGACCGCAGCGCAGCCTATTGCGAGGACGCAGCTAACCAAAAGCCATTGATCCAATGTGAGTATGCCCATGCGATGGGTAACTCTCAAGGTGGCTTCAAGGAGTATTGGGACCTGATCCGTAAATATCCGAAGTACCAAGGTGGATTCATCTGGGACTTCGTCGATCAATCTGTACGCTGGAAAGGCAAGAACGGCAAGATGATCTATGCTTACGGTGGCGACTTCAACCGCTTTGATGCCAGCGACAACAACTTCTGTGATAATGGTCTGATCAGTCCGGATCGTGTGCCCAACCCCCACATGTATGAGGTAGGCTACTACTACCAGAACATCTGGACAACCCCGGGCGCAGACCTGAAGAATGGCGAGATCAAGATCTACAACGAGAACTTCTTCCGTGATCTTTCGGCCTACTACATGGAGTGGCAAGTGCTGAAGGGCGGTAAGGTATTGCGCAGCGGACGCATAGATGACCTGAAGGTTGCGCCGCAGCAGACCGTCAACCTGAAGTTGGATCTGGGCAAGACCTGTCAATGCACGGAGTGGCTGCTCAACGTTTCCTATAAGTTGAAGAACCGCGAGGGTTTGCTCCCCGCCGGTCATGAGGTGGCAAAAGATCAGCTGACGATCAACCCCTACAAGGCTCCGGAGCTGAAGTTGGCCAACGCTACGCAGACCAACGTAGAGACCACACTCCCGACAATTACCGACAACGATCAGAACTACCTCATCGTCTCCGGTTGTGGCTTCCAGGCTGAGTTCAACCGCAAGAGTGGTCTTTTGACTCGCTATGCCGTGAAGGGCCAGGAGATGATCGTCGATGGTGAGGCCTTGAAACCCAACTTCTGGCGTGCCCCGACCGACAACGACTATGGCGCAGGCTTGCAGCAACGCTATGCCGCTTGGAAGAATCCGAAGATGAAGCTGACGGGCCTCAACCAGCGTATGGAGGAGGGCTTGGCTGTTGTGGAGGCAACCTATGATATGCCGGAGGTTTCCGCCAAATTAGTGATGACCTATCGCATCAACAATGAGGGAGCCATCTTGGTGAACGAGGCGATGACCGCCGACAAGAACGCTAAGGTATCCAATATGTTCCGCTTCGGTATGCAGATGCCGATGCCTAAGTGCTTCAGCCAGATTGAGTACTACGGTCGCGGACCGGTGGAGAACTACATCGACCGTCAGGGTACTGCCCAGTTAGGCATCTACCGCCAAACCGTGGATGAGCAGTTCTATTCCTACATCCGCCCGCAAGAGAACGGTACGAAGAGCGACATCCGCTGGTGGCGTCTCTTCAACCAGGCAGGCAATGGCTTGGAGGTAGTAGCTGCTGAGCCCTTCTCCGCTTCCGCCCTCCACTACACGATGGAGTCGCTCGACGACGGCGCAGAGAAGGATCAACGCCACTCACCCGAGGTGGACGAGGCCAACTTGACCAACTTCCTCTTCGATAAGGTACAGATGGGTATGGGTTGTGTGAACAGCTGGGGTGCGGTTCCCCGTCCGGAATACCAGATTCCCTACGGCGACTATACCTTCACCTTCCTCTTGAAGCCGATCAAGCACAACATCGAGATCGAGTAAACCACTCGCTCGACCCTATACAAAAAAGGACGCTCCCGCAATCATCAGGAGTGTCCTTTTATTATCTGTTTCAATGCCGTTTAAACGCCTTGCCGACGCACATACACCTTGTGCGAACCCAATCCCCGGAAGCCAATGCCGCTCTGCGGATCATCCCGGAAAGCCTGTAGCTCACGCACCGCCGTCGTACGGCTCAGGCTCGTCAGCCGCACATAGTCGTCCACGCACATTTGCGCATGGGTATCCAGATATTGCTGCGCCAAGGCGAGCCGCTCCTCCCGTGTGTAGGGCGATTTATGCAATCGGCTGCTCTTGCCTCTGTGCAACGTGCAGTAAAGATCCGTCTGGCGCACCAAAGCGGGATCTACCCGGAAGTTCACGCCATTCACCTCGATGCTCTGTGCGTTGCGCTTAGCCTCATCCCCCTCCAAGGTGTCCATTTCCTTGAATCGAGAGACCCCCAACGTAGGTTTAAACGTGCCCAACCCTTCAATCGTCACGGAGTTACCACTGGCCATCATCCAAGCCAACTTGTTAGTCACCTGTGTGATGACATGTTTCACCGTACCCGGATTCAAGCCCGACCCCGGTTGCGCCACCTGCTCAATAAAGTCCTCCATCGTCACGTTCCGGTTGATCTTCATCCGGTAGTAGCAGGCCGACTCCCCCTTGCCCGTTATGTCGGGCATCTCTTGCTTAATGTATTCTGCCATATCCTTGCTAATTTGTCATTTCCTTGTGGGTATAAAGTTAGTGAATTCCCTACATAAACTGTCCAACTATCCCACTAAAACTTACTAAAGTGCCCTATAAAACTTTAATCCAAGCCTTGGATTATATAATCCAAGCTTTGGATTTTACAGTTCAAGCTTTGGATTACAAAATCCAAGTCATGAACTGAAGTAAATAAGCCGCATCACAAAGTTTATCTCGCTACATCTATAAGTTTCTGTCGGGACATCACGAAGTTTCGAAGCCGAGGAAAAGTCGTTTATCCCTTGCCCTTATTGACCAAGTAGATACCCCAAGTGGCCAAAGCTCCGGCCACCACATATTTCATATAGAAGGTCTCGCCTAAGCAAAGGCAGGAAGTGAGCGCACCGACTACAGGCACCAAAGAATTGTAGATAGCCACCTTCCCGACCGGGTTACAGCTCAATAGTTTATTGTAGAGCGAGAAACCGGTAGTGGAGATGCCGATCAGCAGCAACAGATAGAGTAATCCCAACGGAGTGATCAGCGGCAGCGTGCCCCCCAGCAGCCAGCCTGGAACGATCAGCAGGAAGCCTCCCAAAGCCAAGCTATAGCCGGTGCCTACGAAGACATTCACCCGCTGACTCAGCCCACGGGTCATCAAAGAGGCGACAGCGGAGCTGAGGGCATTGAGGATGATCATGCCGTCGCCTAACCAAGTGAATCCCGTCCCTCCCTGCTCGCCACCGAGATTAAGGGCCAGGATGCCCAAGAAACCGATCAAGCAACCCAAGATCTTTCGGAGTGTCAACTTATCGCTCTTGAAAAAGAGGCAGGCGAGCAGCACGACCGTGAAGACACTGAGCGTATTCAGAATAGCCGCTCGTGCCCCCTCACTGTGCGATAGGCCAAAATAGAAAAAGGCATAGTGAAACGTGGTGTTGAAGAGGGCATAGAGCAAGAGGAAACCACTGTCGCTTCCCCGTCGCAGCTTGAAAGAGATGCCCCTACCCTTCGCCATCGCCAAGATGATCAGTCCTGAGAGGCAGAAGCGAATGCCCGCAAAGAGCATCTTGCTGCCCGTCATATCCGGTGTAATCGCAAATTCCTTGAAACCCAATTTAATCAGCGGATAGGCCCATCCCCAGACCACCGCCGCCGTTAAAGCAAAAACAGCGACCCATACCGGCCGCTGAAACAGGCTGACCGCCTGCACCTCTTTTTCTTTCATCACATGCATCGTGTTTTAAAGACCCTCTGCTTGAGCCACAAAGCCAAGATGGGGTCGGAAATAGCCAATGTTTTCGGAGTGGTTGTAGTGATCAAATCTTTAGCGGTAAGCGATTTCTTCAGCCGTGCGATGTTTGCCGCTGTCCCCAGTCGGTATTTAGCCAACACAGCCGATTGCGTGAAACCCGAATCGATACCCTCAATAATCGCCCGCAGGAAATTCATTTGATAGGAAGAGAGCTCCTCCGTCTGTTGAATGAACAGAGGCTCGTTCGCATCAAGCAGGCGATCAATGGCAAATTGTACATCCTCCGCTTGCGCCTCCTCCTGCGTCTTCAACCAGACAAACCACGACAATTGTTGGACATAGGAAGAATAGCGATCGGCTACTTGACAGATCGCTTGTGCCAACTCCGGAGCGATCCGCTTACCAGTCTTTTGGAAGCGTTCACAGATATAGGCCACCCAATCAGCCTCACTAATCTTGCCAAGATAAAAGAAATCCCCAAAGCGATAGAAGGGATAGCTGGAGTTTTGAAACATCGTCTCCATCAAATGTTTCTTGCTTCCATAGAGGCAATAAGAGACATGATTATGCAATTGCCATATACCCCGAAGCCGCTTCTGGAAGGTCAATGAATCCGAAAACTCACCCACCTGCTGAAACTCATCAATGCAAACCACCAAACGAATACCTTTCTCCTTGGCGATCAACTCCGGTAATTGCAACACCTCCTCCGTTGTCTGAGGAGAAGCGTTATACTCCAATGCGATCGAGAAATCATTGATCGGATCCTGCCCGAAAGAGATCTTCGGTACGAGGCGGCTCAGGAACAGCTTGGCATTCTCGATCCATTCGTCCCACTTGTTGGAGGTAGCCCGAATAACCGCTGTCGCAAAAGCATTGATGAAATCCTGCTCCGAACGACAACCGAAAGCGTCCATCCGTGCGATCTTGATCTCCTCGTTAGCCACCAAGGCGCAAACCTTGTCCACCAACGAAGTCTTTCCCATACGACGAGGGGAAATGAGTATGGTATTTACCCCATACAGAAAGTTCATTTTCAACCGTTCGGTTTCCTCCCTGCGATCAGTGAAAACATCGCCTTCCACCCGCACTCCAAAGACAAAAGGCGCATCAAAGGTTCGTGCCATACACATTGCTATTTTCTTGATTGACCCCGCAAAGGTAATCTTTTTCTCCTTTTTAAACAAAGTTGTTTATAACAGAGGAGTGAAATTTCTTAGGATTCATGAAAGCATGCAAATCTATCGGCATCTTTTTCGCTAAAAAAAGAAACCCACCAACTATTGCACGGCAAACAATGGAAGTGAACTATCTTTGCGGCATGAAAACGTATAGATTGAATGATTGGTTGCCAACCACCAAGAAAGAGGTGGAGGCAAGAGGCTGGGAACAGTTAGACGTGATTCTTTTCTCTGGCGACGCTTATGTGGATCATCCCTCGTTTGGTGCTGCGGTTATTGGTCGGGTATTGGAGGCTGAGGGGCTGAAGGTAGCGATCGTTCCTCAACCCGACTGGCATGGCGACTACCGGGATTTCAAGAAGTTAGGTGCTCCTCGATTGTTCTTTGGTGTCTCTCCTGGAGCGATGGACTCCATGATCAACCACTATACGGCCAACAAGCGCAAACGGAGCGATGATGCTTATACGCCTGATCGCCGACCGGGAATGCGCCCCGACTATCCCAGCATTGTCTATGCCCGCATCTTGAAGGAGCTTTATCCGGAGGTGCCGGTCGTATTGGGCGGCATCGAGGCCTCTTTGCGCCGCTTAACGCATTATGATTATTGGCAAGACAAGCTGCGACCAGGTATCTTGGTGGATAGCCCTGCCGACCTGTTGATCTATGGCATGGGGGAACAACCGATTCGGGAGTTGGTGCGTCGCCTGCAAGCGGGGGAACCTTTCCATTCGCTCCACGACATCCGGCAAACGGTTTACCTATGCAACGATACTCCTATCGCCCAAGCTGACGATATTCAGCTTTTCTCGCACGAGGAATGTTTAAAGGACAAACTAAAACAGGCAAAGAACTTCCGGCATATCGAAGAGGAATCGAACAAACTACATGCGGCCCGCCTGCTGCAACGGGTTGGTCGGCAGACATTAGTGGTGAACCCTCCTTTCCCGCCAATGACTGAAGCGGAGATTGACGCCTCTTTCGACCTGCCCTATACCCGCCTTCCCCATCCGAAATATAAAGGGAAAGTGATCCCGGCGTTTGAGATGATCAAGTTCTCCGTGAACGTACATCGAGGATGCTTTGGCGGTTGCGCCTTTTGTACGATCTCAGCCCACCAAGGAAAGTTCATCGCCTCTCGCAGCCAAGCCTCTATCCTTCGGGAGGTGAAAGCCATCACAGAGATGCCCGATTTCAAAGGTTACCTAAGCGACTTGGGCGGCCCATCCGCTAATATGTATCGCATGAAAGGGCGAGATAGCCGCATTTGTGCCCAATGCAAAAAGCCTTCTTGCGTGGCTCCGACCGTCTGCAAGAATCTGAATGCCGACCATACCCCACTCTTGGAGCTGTATGCGGCAGTAGATCGCCTGCCGGGTATCAAGAAGAGTTTTATCGGGAGCGGAGTACGCTATGACCTGTTGCTCCATCGTTATGACGACGATCGACTGAACCAATCGGCGCACTGCTATATGGAGGAGTTGATTGCCCGCCACGTATCGGGCCGGTTGAAAGTGGCGCCCGAGCATACGGCAGATTCGGTATTACGATTGATGCGCAAGCCCTCGTTCAGTCTCTTCGGTCAGTTCAAACAGGTATTCGACCGAGTGAATCGACAGCATGGATTGAACCAACAGCTGATTCCCTACTTCATCTCCAGCCACCCAGGTTGCAAAGAGGAAGACATGGCCGAATTAGCCGCGATCACCAAACGATTGCATTTCCAACTGGAACAGGTGCAAGACTTCACACCCACTCCCATGACATTGGCTACGGAAATCTATTATACGGGCTACCATCCTTATACCTTGGAAAAGGTCTATACAGCACGCACGCAAGCGCAAAAGTTAGCACAACGACAGTTCTTCTTCTGGTATAAGCCGGAGTGTCGTCAGCCAATACTCCGTGAACTGCAACGGATGGGAAGGAAAGATTTGGCGCAGAAACTATTTTTTATCAATTAAGGATTAAGAATTATGAATTATAAATTTAGGATTAAGAATTATACCCTGATTAATTCATAATTCATAACTCTTAATTCATAACTCATACTACGGCGATTACTTCAACCTCCACCAAGGCATTCTTGGGAAGTGTCTTGACAGCAACGGCAGACCGGGCGGGGAAAGTTCCCTCAAACTGTGCGGCATAGACTTCGTTCATCGCAGCGAAATCGCTCATATCAGCTAAAAAAACCGTAGTCTTCACTACATTGTCCATCGTCAAACCGGCCTCAGTCAAGATCGCCTTCACGTTCTTGAACGCTTGCGCGGTCTGCTCTTTCACACCTCCTTCGGGAAACTGACCCGTAGCGGGATCCAAACCTAACTGACCAGAGGCAAATAACATATTACCTGCCTGCACAGCTTGGCTATAAGGGCCTATCGCTGCCGGCGCATTCTTTGTTGCGATAATCTTCTTCATTTTTTTGCTTTTTAGTGAATTATTATGTAACTATTCAATTGTTCCTTTATTGATGCGCTGACGCACAACCTCGTAGATCATCACGGAAGAGGCCACCGATACATTCAACGAGCTGATCTGTCCAAACAAGGGAATGCGCACAATCTGGTCGCACAAACGCAGATTCTCAGGAGAAACACCTGTATCCTCCGCTCCCATCACAATCGCTACCGGACCCTCATAAGGTATAGCTGTATAACTCTCCAATCCCTTCTCGCTGGCCGCATACACCTTGACACCGCTCTGCTGCAAGAAACGAATCGCTTGATTGATCGAGTTCTCCTTGCACACGGGCAAGATGTGTAAAGCACCCGCAGAGGTCTTGATCGCATCGGCATTGACCGTTGCGCTACCCTTGGAAGGAATCACGATGGCATCCACTCCGGCACACTCGCAAGTACGTGCGATAGCACCAAAATTACGCACATCTGTCACGCCATCCAGTAAGACGATGAAAGGATCCTTTCCTTGCTCATAGACAAAGGGAACAATATCTTCCAGACGTTGGTAAGTAATGGCAGACATGAATGCGATCACACCTTGGTGGTTCTTGCGTGTAAGGCGGTCCAAACGTTCCTGGGGCACACGTTGCACGGGAATTGATCGCTCCCGCAACACCTCAAACAACTCTTTGGCCAACTCACCTTGTAACTCTCGCTTAACCAAGATCTTATCTATCTCTTTATCCGCCTGAATGGCCTCCATTACGGCACGAATGCCAAACACCATCTCGTTTTCCTTCATTGCTTATTCTCTTTTATTCGTAACGTAAAAATATCCATACCTCAGTCTCGTTTCGAACGATTGACCTTCATTCGCTCTTTAGATGACTTGGATTGTTTTTGTCCTTTTTGATCTTTATACTCCTTTCGATCATTTGATCGAGGGGCATAGCGATCATCCCGTTTCTCCTTTTGTTTGTCTGGCTTATAGAATGGATGCCCCTTGTCTCCTTTGCCTGCTTGGTGAGAGGGATGCTTCTCCTCGTACCACTGATGCTGGTGGATCGGCTGTCCATGGAAGAAATTGTCTGGACGTATATCAGCCCACCGATAGTTCCAATAGTCATGCTCATACCGACGGCAGTCGTAAGATGGCTTCAGATGGGGGTGCTTAGGACTGGCATACCATCCCTTGTAGTCGTGAATCCGCTGTGGATACTCACGCATCAGACGCACGTAAAGCGAGAACTGACTGGGGGTTAAACAACGCTGCAACTGACGATCACGCTCCATCCGCAGCTCGAAAATCTTACGGGCAGCCTTGTCCCAATGGCGATACTCCTTACGAGCCTCCCGTTCGATTCGCTCTCCATATTTATGGATAATCCGATGATATTCCGCTGCTTGATGAAGCGGTAAATGCAACGCATCTTCCATCCATTCACAATGACGACAATGAGGAGCATTCCACTCCACATGGATCCAAAACTGGCTGAAAGCCGGTAGGCTACACAGGATAGCCAAGAGCATTACTAAGCTGAATCGTTTCATCTCTCTTCTCTTTTAAAGTTAAACACTCGAAACATTTTCTTTATCTACTAAGACCTTTCTCTATCGAGTTGGTTTAAGCTTTCATTCCTAATAAATCCTTAGCGTTTGCTAAAGAAGCCTCCGTCAAAGCAGATCCACTCAGCATTCGAGCCACCTCGCGAACTCGTTCCTCCTTATCCAGTGGACGAATACGTGTCAATGTCCGATCTTTAACATCCTCCTTATATACAAAATAATGCGCCTCACCTTGAGCAGCAATTTGTGGCAAATGAGTGATGGCAAAGACCTGCATTTTTGAGCCTAAATCCTGCATGATATGTCCCATTTTATCAGCGATGTCTCCCGACACACCCGTGTCAACCTCATCAAAGATAATGGTAGGCAAAGCTGTGAATCCAGCAATCATAGACTTGATACAGAGCATCAAACGAGAGATCTCACCTCCAGAGGCTGTCTGTGCTACCGGCTGCAAAGCCATACTCTTATTGGCAGAGAACATAAAGCGAATCTCATCCATCCCATCGCTTTCCGGCTCTTTGCGCGGTACTACATCCACTTGGAAACGGGTATGAGGCATTCCTAAAGGAGCAACCATCTGCACCAGTTGCTGCGCAAAAGCGACAGCAGCGATCTTTCGCTGCTCACTCAGCGCAGAAGCCTGCTGCAGCAACTCTTTATAGGAGTCATGAACCTGTTTCTCCAAGGCTGCAATCTGCTCATCAAATGAATCTATGTCTGCTAATTGCACACGAAATCGATCCCGCAAAGCGATCAACTCCTCAACAGAAGACACCCGATGTTTTTGCTGCAACGCATAAAGCATATCCAATCGCTCATTGACCCAAGCCAGTCGATCGGGATTAAACTCCACATCCTCGATCAAACCCTCCATCTCCGAAGCCAAATCACTCAGATCAATGTAAGCGGAGCGCAAACGTTCAGCAATCTCTTTTGCCCGAGGGAAGTAGCGCTCCAAGGCATCCATCGAAGAAAGAGACTCCTTCAGCAGCGAGACGATCCCTTGCTCTTCTCCATCCAAGCAGGATCCAACTCTATAGAGCGAACTTTTGATCTCTTCCGCATGGGATAAGGTCTCCTGCTCCTGCTCCAGCTCATCTTGCTCATCGGGGCGCAAGTTTGCTTCCTCCAATTGTTCTAACTGAAAGCGCACATAATCCTCTTCTTGCTTGCTTTGTGCTGCCCGCTCTTTCAAGGCACTTAGTTCCTTACGTAGGCCTTGATAACGGGTATATTCCTTTTTATAAAGAATCAACAATATCTCATTCTCAGCCATCACGTCCACCACTCGAAGCTGAAAACGGTTATCTCCTAACAATAAGTTTTGGTGCTGCGAATGAATATCAATCAGCTTTGTTCCCAACTCCTTTAGGATAGCGAGCGAGACGGGTGAATCGTTGACAAACGCACGCGACTTGCCCGAGGCATACAGCTCCCGCCGAAGGATACAACTCTCGGAATCATACTCCAAGTCATTGCTCAAGAAGAAAGGTTCCAACTGATATTTAGAGACATCGAAAACAGCCTCAATCACACATTTATCCGCTCCCTGTTTGATACTTTTACCATCGGCCCGTTGCCCCAACACCAAGGATAGCGCACCCAAGATGATGGATTTTCCAGCTCCGGTCTCGCCTGTAATCACAGAGAAACCTGAATTGAAACAGATATCAAGATTGTCTATCAAGACAAAGTTCTGAATGAATAGGGACTTTAACATAGCTGTTTTCTATTATTGTACGGCTTTCTTCAGCTCTTCCAGACGAGTGGACTGAGCCGGATAAATATCTGTCAACATCGTATAGCCTTGCTGACGCTCTTGAGTAGTCGCCTTGGAATAGATGGCGATCAACTCATCCAATTTTGCGTCCGCAAACATCTGCAACAAGATGGAGGTAGGTCGTGCCTTCTTCACCTCTTGCAAGGCTGAGATCGCCTCAATGATCGTGGTTCGTCCCCGATCTGCATTGGCGGCCATCTCATCAAGCCCTTTCAAGTGGTAGGTGTACCACATCTGCCGGAAGGCTTCTGACGCATTGTCCTGTAAAGCGGTCACCACCGCATGACGGTTCTTGTTGCTATCAAATGCCTTCCATCCTGTCCACGACATCTCCGACTGCGCCAACGTCACGATCTGCTGCGCCTGTTGAATATAGGTATTCCCACCTTGCAAAGCGAAACTATCAAAATCCAAGGATAGAATCAAATAGACATAGAAAGCCACCGTAGCGGTCAAGTTACTGGTCAACGTGTTGGAATTATAATCGAGGGGCTCCCCCTCGGTATATTCAAACGCCAACTCTTGATCCCGAAAGTTCAATAAGGTCGTGGTATAGCTGGAATTATAGACCGGTCGGCGAGCTTGTACTTGAATCTCCGATTTAAAACTGGTCTCATCCAGCTCATTGACAATAATTGTCATGGTACAATCGATCTTCTCATTGACCGCAAAGGTGGCATCCGTCCATTTCCGGTTATTGACAAACTCAGTAAGCGCCGTTTGCAAGGTCGTAAAGATCTGCTTATTCGCCGCCGCAATCTTATCGCCATTCACCGTGATACGGGCATTCAGCTCCTGCGCCTCTCCCAACCAAGGAAGCAGGCAGAGCAAGCCAAGAGAGATCCATCGCTTTATTTTACACATGCCAATACATTTACTAACTCATCTACAATATCTGCGGCCACCTCCTGTTTCGATTTCAAGGGGAATGCCTTGCTTTCTCCGGCTTGGTTCAAGAGCGTGACCTTGTTCGTGTCGCAACGGAACCCAGCCCCCGCATCCCGCAAGGAGTTGAGCACGATAAAGTCGAGATTCTTTCGCTTCAACTTATCAGCCGCATGAGCCGCCTCGTCGTTAGTCTCCAAGGCGAAGCCTACCAGCACTTGCTCTTTCCGCTTGATCGCACCTAAGGAGGCGGCAATATCTTTATTAGGAACCAGATGGAGCGTCATCTCCCCTTCAGTCTCCCGCTTCAACTTCTGAGTAGCAACCTGGTCTGGTCGGTAGTCTGCCACTGCCGCACACAGGATCGCCGCATCCGAAGCGGGAAAAGCCGCCATAGCCGCCTGATACATCTCTTCTGCCGATTCCACATTCACCCGCTGTATCAAGGGGTGATGCGTTTCAACCGATACCGGACCTGCAACCAACGTCACCTCTGCCCCTCGTTCAGCACAGGCCTCTGCCAAGGCAAAACCCATTTTCCCGGAGGAATAGTTACCAATAAAACGAACAGGATCGATCTTTTCATACGTTGGCCCTGCCGTTATTAAGATTTTTTTGTGCTGTAACGTCTGTTTCGCTACGAAATAGGCCTCCAACACCTCGATAATCCGGTCTGGCTCCTCCATACGTCCCTTGCCCACCAAATGGCTGGCCAACTCGCCGCTGGCCGGCTCAATGATGCGGTTACCATACGAACGGAGCAGATCCAAGTTAGCTTGTGTGGAGGGGTGCGCAAACATATCCAAGTCCATCGCCGGAGCGATAAACACTGGAGCCTTGCACGAGAGATAAGTCGTGATCAACATATTATCCGCAATGCCATGAGCCATCTTTCCAATGCTGGAGGCTGTGGCTGGTGCGATCAGCATCGCATCCGCCCATAACCCTAAATCTACATGACTGTTCCACGTACCGTCTCGATTGGAGAAGAACTCACTGATGACCGGATGACCACTCAAGGTGGAAAGCGTTAAGGGTGTAATAAACTCCTTGCCCGAAGGTGTAATAACCACTTGTACCTCTGCCCCTTTCTTCACCAATCCACGAATGATATAAGCAGCCTTATAAGCGGCTATACTCCCCGTAATACCTAAGATAATATGCTTATTCCTCAACATACTGAACACCTATTTTTTATTAAATCCACGCAGACGAATCTCCGTCAGCATCTTCTTGGTGTTCAAGGGGAAATCGCCGTTCATAATCCAAGCGTAATAACTGGGATCCGACTTCAACACCTCCTCGACCACACGCCCCTTGTATTTACCAAAGTTGATGACCTCTTGCCCCTTTTCATTATAAACCATACGTCCGGCAAAATCCACATTGTTGGTAAATGAGGAATACTTCGATAGGAAATTGACATCATTCTCTAACTCTGGATAACGATCCAACTGAGCCTTCAGCACCTCATAGGTAGCCATCGTATCCGCCTCTGCAGAGTGCGCATTAGCCAAGTCTTTATTACAATAGAACTTATAAGCAGCCGTCAGGTTGCGCTGCTCCATTTTGTGAAAGATCGTCTGCACATCAATAAATTTTCTGCGGTTCAAATCCACATCTACTCCCGCACGCAAAAACTCTTCCGCCAACATCGGAATATCAAAACGATTGGAATTAAAACCTGCCAAGTCACATCCTTCAATCTGAGCGGCTAACGACTTGGCGATCTCCTTGAATTTCGGACAATCCTTCACGTCTTCATCCGTAATGCCATGGATAGCCGTGGATTCCGGAGGGATAGGCATACCCGGATTAATCCGGCGTGTCTTGACGATCTCTTCCCCATTGGGCATCACTTTCACCATAGATATCTCTACGATACGATCCTTGGCAATATCTATACCAGTAGTTTCCAAATCAAAGAAAACCAACGGATTCTTTAAATTCAATTGCATGCAATCTTCAATTAATCATTCAACATCATGGGCATCAACAGCATCAAAAAGTCCTCATTCTCCTCATTCTCGGACGGGAAAATCAAACCTGCACGAGAAGGATCCGCCAACTGTAAAACTACATCTGAAGAGCTGAGATTACCCAATATATCAATCAAATAAGTAGCCTTGAAACCAATACTCAACTCATCGCCTCCATATGAACAAGGGATGCGCTCCTCCGCAGAAGTAGAGAAGTCTATATCTTGGGCAGACACCGTCAACAGATTATCCGTCAAATGCAGCTTAATTAAGCTGCTTGATTGGTTAGAGAAAACGGAGACACGTTTCAATGCGTTCAATAAAGACAATCGATCAATGGTTACCATAAATGGATTCTCCTTTGGGATTACACTGTTATAATTTGGATAACGTCCCTCAATCAAACGACAAACCATCTCAAAATTAGCACAATGCACATACGCATTATTATCATCAAATTGCAAACGCACCACACCCTCTTCTTTCGCCAAGAGGTTCTTCAACAGAGTAGCTGGCTTCTTTGGTAAGATGAATGAGGCACGTTCATCCAACTTCACAGAAAGATTACGCAGACGCACAAGCTTATGGCCATCTGAAGCAACAAACGTCAAATCGTCCGTATGGAAATCGAAGTAGATACCATTCATCACCGGACGTAACTCATCATCCGCCGTAGCAAACAATGAGCGACTGATTCCATTCAGCAACATCTGGGCATCCATCACCACCTCCACAGCTTGCTCACCGAGCGGCTTTTGGTGCGGATAGGTATCTCCCTTCTGACCAATGAAATTATATTTCCCATTCTGGAAATGGATGAACACCTCTAAGTTAGCGTCATTCACATCAAACGTAAGTGGCTGTTCGGGTAATTCCTTCAAAGGCTCTAAAAGCATTTTCGCTGAGACGCAAAAAAGTCCCGTTCCTTCGGCATTCATCACATCCACGGAGGTCACCAAACGGGTCTCTACATCAGAAGCGGTTACTATTAACTTATTTCCCTCCAGTTGAAAGAGGAAATTATCCAGGATAGGCAATGTATTTTTGGAAGCTATCACCTTGCCAACCGATTGCAAACGCGACAAAAGCGCAGTGCTAGACACATCGAATCTCATAATATATCGTCTTTATTGTTTTGTTTCTATCCAACAAATATAGGCATTTTTCTGTTCACCACCCATTTCTAAGGCAAAAAAGCCATTTACAATAGTCGAGAAGATGGACTGCGCACACATCGAAATATATCGGAATAAGTAGAGTTCACATCAGAAGACTTTACCCTCTTTTTTTGCTTTCTTCCACAGCTGCCAAGAGTTAAACAAATTCTGCCATAGAACATAACTACCCGGCCCAACAGATGAGAGAGGATGCAAATAGGTATAGGCCATCCAGATTGCTAACACCGTATTCTTCTGCCCCAAAGCTTGTCCCGCACTGATACGATCATCGTAGTAAGACCCCATCCGTTTCCCCAAGAAAAATTGAATAGCACAAGTGAGTAAGCCAGCCAAAGCAATCCACAACTCTACCAATGGCTCTGCCTCGCTATTGCAAAGCGAACGCACTGTTTGCCCAGTCACAATAGCTAAAGCCACCGCCCAAAGATAGAAAGCCATCTCATGATAACTTAACAACCAACGATGCACGAAGGGCACAAAATAGCGCAATAGGCATGCCAAGAAAAAGGGACAGAGCAACAGCGGGAACACTTTGCTCAGAATCAACAAGAAGGCCGAAAAGAAACTGAGGTTAGCATGTGGCTCCACCAAGGGAAAGAGCAAAGGCACTGCCACAGCGGCCAATAAATTGGAAAGCAAAGTATAGGTAGTCAAACTGGAGGCACTTCCGCCCAGCTTTCCCGTAATCACCGCTGCCGCTGTAGCGGTCGGGCAAACCAAACATACCATCGCTGCTTCCAAGACGATCTTCTGCTCCAAGCTGACGGGAAGCAACAACAGCGCTGCAGCCAACGCACAGGTAGAAAACGTCTGGAACAGCAACAACCAACCATGCCATGGCGTAGGAAGCAACTCTCGAGGACTTATCTTGCAGAATGTCAGCAGCAACTGCGCAAAGATCAAGCTGGGTGTCAGATAACCAATCAGTGTGTAAATTAGTGGTTTCGCTGGATTTAGTGCCTGCACATTAGCAAACAACAGATAGACACACATTCCCGTTAGCATTGAGAGGGGAAGTGTCCAATTCCTGATGAACTTCAACATATAGTTATGTACTTTTCTTTTCGGGGTGCAAAGTAACGGCTTTCTGTTGAATCGAACAAGGAGGTTTTAGATAAAAAAGAGGACTGTGTGAACAGCCCTCTCTTTATCTACACTTAATGCGGATTATTTATCGCAAGGGGGTATACTGCACAAAGGCCTCGATCGCTTCGTAAGCTGCCAATCCCAACTCACGATACAACTCAGCCGTCGCTCGGTTACGATCCTCGGCACGCTGCCAAAAGAGGCGTTCATCATCCCCCAAATAGGGAGCGCTCTCCGCCTGAGACTGGTGCTTCAAAATCGCATTTCGTTTAAAACGCAATTCTTCTGGGCTGATAGGAACGGCCATCTCAATGTGGTCCATTTCCCATTCTGCCCATGCGCCACGATACATCCAGACACGGCAGTTACGCATCCATTCCTCATCTTTCACCTCATCAATAGCCGCCAAAACTGCATCCAAGCAAACCTTATGTGTGCCATGTGGGTCAGCTAAGTCACCTGCCACGAACATCTCATCAGGTTTCACCTCCAACAGCAGTGCTTTCACTATATCTTTATCAGCTTCACCCAAAGGATTCTTCTTCACCAAACCAGTCTCATAGAAAGGCAGATCAAGAAAATGCACATTCTCATCCTTCACACCAGAATAACGACAGGCATGGCGTGCCTCTTCCCGGCGAATCGTTCCCTTCATAAAAAGCACATCTTTTCGCTCTGGTTCTCCATTCTCCACCTTCTCGTAACGCAAATAATGAATGATCTCATTCGCCTTATTACGCACAGTCGTATCATTTGGGATGTATCGGCTACATACATCACGCAGATACTCACAATAACGAATAACCTCTTCATCTCCTACAGCGATATTACCTGAAGTTTCATATGCAACATGAACATCATGGTGCTGATCGCACAAACGACGCAGAGTCCCCCCCATCGAGATCACATCATCATCAGGATGAGGACTGAATACAATCACCTTTTTAGGATAGGGCAACGCACGCTCCGGACGATTAGAATCATCGGCGTTAGGCTTGCCACCCGGCCATCCGGTAATGGTATGCTGAATATCATTGAAGATTTTAATATTTACGTTATACGCAGAGCCATAAAGTGCTAACAGCTCACCCAATCCATGCGCACTGTAATCCTTGTTGGTCAATTTCAGAATCGGCTTGCCCGTTAATTGGCACAACCAAACAATAGCCCGACGAATCAATTTATTATCCCATTCACAGCTGGTCACCAACCAAGGGTGGCAAATGCGGGTCAGATCGTAGGCTGCCGAAAGATCAATCACCACCTTGGCGTTCGGGTGGTTCTGTAAATAACTGGAGGGCACCGCATCGCAAACCTTTTCCTCCACGGTATTTCGAATCACTGCTGCCTTGTCTTCTCCCCAAGCCATCAAGATGACGCTGCGTGCATTCATCATGGTCGATGCTCCCATCGTAATTACACCAGCAGGCAAAGCCTCTTGCGAAGAGAAGGTACGCGCAGCCTCCTTACGAGAGCCACCCTCCAGCAACACCAAACGCGTACGAGAATTGATCGACGTACCTGCCGCATTAAACATGACATTGCTTGAACTACCCACACCTAACAACATGCAATCAATACCACCGACCGATTGGATCAGTTCCTCATACTGACGGCAAAAATCTAGGATTGCATCTTTGGGCATTGTGGCTTCTGGCGCATATACTTGTGTGGGATCAATATCAATATGATCCAATAGCTCTTCTTTCAAACGAGCTAAGTTTCCACTGGCAGGATTCGCAAGTGGATAAAACTCAAACTCCACAAAGATAATCACACCCTGGAAGCTCAACTGTTCCTCTTTATGTAGGCGGATTAACTCCTTATAAATGCTTAGTGGAGAACGGCCACCAGGAAGAGCTAATACAAAAGGCTTCCCTATAGCCTGTTTTTTTCTAATCTGTGTAGCAATCTCTCGTGCAATAGCCAGAGATCCTTCCTCTGCAGACTCATAGATATGCGTGGGTATTTTCTCTAAACGAGTCAACACCGAATGCTCAAAAGCATTCTCCGGACGATAATATTTCAATGGAATACGCGTCAGCGTAATTTGTGAACTCAAATTCGTTTTCATACTCTATACGTTTATAATGATTATGTCGATTAAGTACCCTGCTCCAAACGATTGGTTCCAAACACCAAATTTCCCATACTCCAAACAGCACGGATATGTTGATCATGATCAAGAATCAGAATGTCTGCATCCTTTCCTTTTTCAAGGGTTCCTGCCCGATCAATCACACCCATCAAACGAGCTGGAGTCTCAGAAGCCATCCGTACCGCATCGGCCAAAGGAATGCCTGCTTTCTGTACCATCGTACGTACCAAATCGTCCATCATAGCAATACTTCCTACCAAAGAAGAATGATCTGCCAGTTTGCAAACACCATCCTCAATGATCAAACGAGAATCGTTCAACTGAGGATTTGCACAACCTGCACAAGGCATACAATCGGTCACCAAGCAGGTACGCTCTACCCCTTTCAATTTATAGACCAAACGCAAAATAGTTGCTGGAAGGTGACGTCCATCCGCAATCACTTCCACGGTCATCGGATCGATCAAGAATACACTCTCTACTGTTCCTTCATATTTATATTCTCTCCGTTTATGGAATCCAGGCATCGCATTATAAAAATGGGCCGCATGAGTAAAACCAGCCGCATAAGCTGCCTTCACATCCTCATACTCTACCTCCGTATGCGACAACGAAGCTAAAATACCATGTGCGGTCAAATGGCGTGCGAAGTCAAGCGCACCTGGAATCTCGGGGCTGGCATCCCAGCGACGGATGCAACGCACCCTCTCTAATAATGACCGATAGGCAGCCGGATCAGCCATATTCTGTTGCTCGATAAACAAACTCCTGGCCATCTTCGGATTCAGATAAGGGCCTTCGATGTGCAGACCTAACACCGGGCTGTTCGGGTCTTGACTCATCACCTCCTCACAAACCGTTGCCGCCCGATCGATCGTAGCCAAATCAGGGGCCACAATCGTCGGGAAAATGCTGGTCGCACCATGTTGCAAATGCGCATTGACCGCTCCGTCAAAAGCCTCTTTCGTACCATCCAAGAAATCATAACCACCACCTCCATGCAGATTCATAGCTACGAAGCCTGGCACAATGTCCATGCCTTTCGCATCTACCACTTGCGCACCAATCACAGCCAACTCACTGTTTGTCACCTCGAGAATGTGCCCATCGGAAATCAATACCGAGCTATCTTTTACCCAGCCTTGCGGGGTCAAGATTCTTCCATTCGTTATCTGTGTCAGCATCGTAATCAAAATAATTTATTGGTTCCTTCCACCAGTTTACCCATGCTCCATACGGCACGCACTTGCAAATCTTTATCCAGCAAGACAATATCCGCATCCTTACCCTTCTGCAAAGAGCCTTTCCGATCGGCTACACCCATGATGCGAGCGGGTGTCTCGGAACCCATACGGATAGCATCTTCCAAAGGAATGTCTGCCTTCTGAACGACCGTACGAATCAGTCGATCCCATGTTGCGACACTCCCGGCTAATGCTGACCGATCCGCCAACTTGCAGACACCATCCTCAATGATCACACGAGGATCGAAAGCAGTCTGAATATCACTGGCCGCACAAGCCAAAGCATCGGTAATCAAACAGGTACGCTCTACCCCCTTAATTTTATAGACTAAACGCAAAATTGTAGGTGGCACATGGATACCATCAGCCACGACTTCCACAGTCATCGGATCAATCAAATAGATACTCTCAACTGTACCTTCGTATTTATATTCGCGACGTTTATGGAAACCAGGCATTGCGTTATAAAAGTGAGTCGCATGACTATAACCAGCTTCAAATGCTGTAGATATGTCCTCATATTCCGCTTGGGTATGACCAACAGAAGCCAATACGCCCTTCGATGTAATGTACTTTCCAAACTGCATTGCACCAGGTAGCTCAGGAGCCGCATCCCAACGCTTGATGCAATGCGTCTCCTCCAATAGAGGAATATATTCTTCCGGATCCGGATTCTTGATGTTCTCCGGCATTTGGCCACCAGCCATTTTCATATTGAAATAGTGGCCCTCCAAATGCAGGCCCAAAACAGGGCTGTCTTTTTCGGCCATCAGTTTCTCTGTCGTAGCAGCCGCTGCACGGATCATAGGCATAGTAGAAGAGGAAAGTGTGGGGAAAATACTAGTCGTACCATATTTCATATGAGCAGCCACCGCAGCACGGAACGCATCCTCTGTACCCTCCATAAAATCACGTCCACCGCCACCATGCGCATGAATCTCCACGCCACCGGGCACAATATACATACCTTTTGCGTCAATCAGTGTGGCACCTACCACAGCCAAATCGCAATTGGTCACTTCCAAAATTTTACCATCTGAGATCAATACAGAGCCATCTTTCAACCAACCCTGAGGTGTCAGAATCTTACCGTTGATAAGTTGTGTCAACATGCTATAAGAGTTTTTAAAGTTTTTACTTTTTCTATCGGACAAAAGTAACGATTTTTCGCGAATCACCGCATAAACATCCACACATTTTTCAACAGGAAGAAATAAAAATGCCTCTAAATACAAACTTATTGTTTCCGAAAGGCATATAGCTGAATACGTTGATGCAACTCAGCCAACGGGTGTTCCGTCTCTGTTAGCAATTCAAAGGTATATTTACCCTTATACCTCTCCTTTATTTGCTCCATATCGTTTTCTGCCACGACAAAATAGCCCGCTTTTGGCTGTGAATGGTCCAAATCACGGAAACTATTTCCCATATAGAAATTCAATCCATAAAGGTTACGAAAGCGACGCAGATCATTGACTACATATAGATTTCCTTTGCTTTTTGGATAAGTTTGCCCAATATACTCGGCAAACACTTTGGCAGAATGCCCCTTACGATAGGCAGGCATAATCACGCCATCCACCAAGAAGTTCACTGTAAAGGTAAGCACAATTGTCGCATAGAGCATTTTTATGTTGATTCTTTTGAAAAGCTGGTAATAGAGAGTTAACAATGCCAAAAGATTTACTCCCACAATACACCAAGTTAACAAACTCGGATAAGCAAAACGACTAGCTACCAATTGAACTGCATAAAGCACATTCTCTTTTTGGGTATAAACTTCCACCATGCGTACTGGATCAATGGCCCCCACCATCACCAATAGACAACCGATTAAAATCACCGTAACTAAGGCCATCAATACTGCAGAAAAAAAACGGGTACAACGCGTACGATATTCCGTGATATAAAGGGCATACTGTGCCAAGAAGAGTGAGATAAAAGGATAAGATGGCATCAGATAGACACTCCGCTTACTGGAAGGAATAGAATAGAAGAAGAGAATACAAACCAATGCTACCAAACTAAATAACCGCACCTTTTCCATTCCTCGGATACGTTGCCACAAGCCAGAGAGAAACTGTTTAAAAGGGCGTTTCGGGCAGCAGATTTTATTTACGCCAAACAAAGAAAAGAAGAAAAAGAGGGTCCAAGGTGCAAAACCTGCCGCAAGGGTCGCAAAATTATACCACACTCCATTCTCATGGCCCAACTCATAAGGAATGGCCTCTGCGCTTAAATGAAAGAAACGGCCAAAATTCTCAGCCAACACCAAGTCCAAAAAGGCATCTCCTCCCTGTCTCCAAGCCGCAATATACCACAGAGAAGGTAAGAAAACAGAAGAAAGTCCAGCATAGAAAACCACCTTAAAAATAGTCGAATATCCGTATTTACCTAACATAAGCAAATAAATCGTAAAAACAAAAAGAGGCAACACGATCCCTACCGGTCCCTTGGTTAATACCGCACAGCCCAACAAGAGCGGAATCACGATCGGCAACCCTTTCAATTCCAACTTCTCCTCCCATCTGTAAAGTTGAAACAGCCCTAGCACCATAAAGGTAGTCAACAACATATCTACCCGCGTAGTCATCGCAGCCCGATGGATCTCCACACTAGTAATCAACAATAAAGTTGAAATAAAAGCCTCATGAAACCGGGTAATCCTTCGACCAAAGAAAACCAATACAAACCCCATCAGCACCACAAATGCCACGGCAGAAGGTAAACGAGAGGAAAACTCAGTCACGACACCACCCGGAAGTGAACATAAGGCCATCAACCAATGTGCCATAGGAGGCTTAAAAGCAAACTCATCTGCATAGGTTTGAGGGAGCACCCAATTACCACTCTCCAACATAGAAATGGCAACAGCAGCTTCACGCGGCTCTCCTTTTGTAGAAAAATCCCCCATCCCAATCCATGGCAGAACTGCAAGTAAACAAATAAATATAATCAACGTTACCGGCTTTTGTAGATAAAGATACTGAAGTGTAGGTGTTCGCATAAAAATCTTAATAACTATTAGCTCAAAAAACAATTATAAAATAACGACCTTTGACGGATTTCTCTTCCTTTTTCCACCCAAAATTCAGGCGGCACCTAAGGCCTGTTGTATCGCATAGCGAATGGCTTTCGCATCTGACTGATTCTCTTTTAAGATAGAAAGAATTAGATCCAGGTAGCTCTCCTTATTACTGATACCACAAATCGCACACAGCCGACTTTGCGGTAACATTCCCTTCTGATTATACACTCGCAAAATACCCGCATAATCTTGCCGATCAATCAAAGATTGGAATTGCGACTTAATATGATAATAAATGTGTTCCACATGAATCTGTTGGCGTATTCGCTCCACTTGATCAGCCAGTTGCTCCATAGTCGAGACCTTCCGATCGACCGTCAGCTCCAATCGCTTACGCACTTGATGTTTCGCATGAAGAATCACCTGCGCATCCAATTCTTTCTCAAATAGGCGAATCACATTCTCCTTCACCAAGCAAAAGACCTCATCCGCATCCTTCATTAAGCGAGCTGCCACAACCTTAATCACTGGTTCCAGCATCAAAAGGTTTTCCACCTCTGCTACCTCCGGCACATAAATATGCTGCTGACGCAAATAGGCAATCTCCTCTGTAGTGCGCCGGTCCCGATCCACAATGCCACGACTATCCAACATATGGAAATCCTTGAGCTGGTTGAAAGCCTTGGTGGTCTCGATCACCTTCTGGCACCCACCCATCGGCTTCACTAAATAATCTGGAAAGATGAAGGGATAAAGCTTACTATCAATACTATTCGTGTCTGTTCCTTCTATAAAAAGAATCGGTTTACGAGATCCTAAAACCTCCATATAGAGCTCATCCGGCAAGCTCTCATCGCACTCAATCAAGGCATAATCCCACAATCGGGCATCTGCATCATAAGCACGAATCCAAACTCGCTGTCCTTCAGAATGAGCTGTAGCGAAATCGATATCATGCGTCAAATACACAAAGGTACAATCAGAGCGCAGCGACTCGATCTCATTCCACAACTGATGTTTAATAGAATTATGTAGTAATGTTTCCGGCTCCTCCACAATCAGCAAAGCATTCTCCTCTGCAGAAAGTGCGGCACCCAGCAAATAAAACACCAACTTCTCACTATCACTCATTCGCCCAGCGGTATATGCACCACTCTCCTTCCCCGCAGAGATCAGTTCAATAAACCCCCTCTTTCGGATCAGTCGGTTATGTGGGAACATGCGCTCCCACACCTCTTGGATCACATCCATCTTGGTACGAGGAGGACAAGAATTCTTTTCAATCTTCGCAGCCTCCTTAAACTCGACAGCTGCCTCAAATTCCTCCATTTGCAAGCGTAGAATCAGCTTCTCGTAATCTGAAAGACGAGGGATCAACATCCTCCGCTCTAACAGTTTTCGCAACCGAGTTGGTTCATCTTCATCTGGATTGGGTGTCGTGTCATCACTGGAGATGAAGAGCGCACGCAATCCGGAGATCATCATGACATTAGGCGAATAACGCTCCATTAGGTCACGGCCGAAAGAACTTTTTCCCGCACCATTGGTACCAATTACGACCCACACCTTTGAGTCGAGCGTAACGGGATCAGCTCCATCTATTCTTTTGGGAAGTGTCAATTTCATATTCGATATTGATTTGTGTGCGAAGATACGCATTTTCTCAAGAAAAGCATTACCTTTGCATAGTTTCTGATTTTTTTTGTTTAAAAGCATAACTGTGAGCAATTCTAAACCTGATAATAATGATATGCTGAGAGGATTTGCTAATTCACTCCAAGATTTGCAAGGGAATTTTCATATCCTTGAGCAACAAGTCCCAGTGCAGCGGCAAATAGCCTATTTCAAATTCTCCGACAGACTAAAGCGAGAATACTCTTCCCATCTTCCCTTCGAGGATGAACGGGTAGATGAGATCTACGATGCATTGTGTGATGAGGAGGAAGATGAAATGGAGAAAGCTGGCAAAGCTGAAAAACGGCGTTTGCTCACCCTATTAGCCATCTCTCGATCCATCAAGGCATTCCGCTTATTGAAAACGTACATTGAGCAACCAGATCCGGAAATAGCAGACTGGGCGGCCATGGCTCTTATGGAATCCCAACTAGCTTTGGAATCTGAGTTATCCGACGAAAAGCAAATCTATATTGCAACTGCGATGGGAGGGAAAGGACAAAAACTAAGATTTTGTATCGTGCTATACGCAAAAGCAACTCTCTCTTTCTTGCCCTTTCAACGCCAAACCATCGAAGACGAGATAGCTTTCCATTTTTCCCATTCCAATTGTGAAATCGAACGATTAGAGATTAAGGATCAATATGTCCGACTGCTCTGTTTGATACCGGTCAAGGCTGATGTTCAAGCCATTTTTGACAAGATCCTCAACGGATGCAACGAATTTGGCGATTTCTTACGGCATGGTTTCACAATCTCAAACGTACACGAAATAACGGAAGAAGAGATTCTTAATGAGATAGAAAAACAACAAAATGAAAGCACTAAAGCAAGCGATTAAATATGGAGTCGTAGGACTCAGCAACACATTGATTACCATGATCGTAATCTTTGTGATGATGAAACTCTTGGGTTGTCGTGAAGGCTTGTCAAACTTCACGGGCTATGTAGCCGGATTGTTGAACAGTTTCTTCTGGAACAAGCAATGGACCTTCAAAGGTAGTAAAGCTGGATGGGGCAAAAGCGCACTACGCTTTGCCATTGCGTTTGCAATTTGTTACGTATTGCAATATGTGGTAGTCTTGCTGTTGAACGCTCAGTTACCTATCGACCACTACTACAACCATTTATTGGGTATGGTATTTTATACGGTTTTGAATTTCTTGATGAGCAAGTTTTATACATTTAGGATGTAACGGTACACAGAAAGGAGCATGGAATGAGCAATGAGCAATTAAGACAAGAAAAATCCTCTCAGCAAAAAGTAGCCGTCATCGTGCCTTGCTATAACGAGGAAGCCGTCATCAAAGAGTCTTATCGCCGGACCCGAGCCGTTTTAGATCGTTTGCCACAACAGACAGAGATCATCTATATTAATGACGGTAGTTTTGATCAAACCCGTAACCTCCTAAATAGCCTTGCAGATGCAGATCCAGAGGTAAAGGTACTCCACTTCTCTCGTAACTTCGGACATCAACCCGCAGTGACAGCGGGCATCAATCATTGTGATGCAGATTTAGCGGTAATTATCGACGCTGATATGCAAGATCCCCCCGAGCTAATTCCTGAGCTGTTGGACACACAAGCCCGAGAGCACGCTAACGTCGTCTATTGTGTTCGCCGCTCACGAGCAGGTGAAAGCTTTTTTAAGCTCTTCACTGCGAAAGCTTTCTATCGGATTATGAACCGTATGAGTGAAGTAAATTTCCCATTAGATACCGGTGACTTCCGACTAATTGATCGAAAGGTAATCAACGCCTTCAATCAGCTACACGAGCGAGGCAAATACATTCGTGGGCTGATTAGCTGGGTAGGTTTTCATCAAGTTCCTTTTTATTATGAGCGAGAGGCACGCATTGCAGGCGAAACCAAATATCCTTTAGGTAAGATGGTCAGATTCGCCTCTAATGCCATGCTTTATTTCTCCAAGAAACCGTTACAATTAGCTACAGGTTTAGGATTTATCTCTGTTTTGGTTGGTATTGTGTTGGCCATCTGGTTTACATTAGGCAAGATCTATGGATTTAGCAATGCTGAGGTCGGTTGGACCTCCATTATGACCTCTATCATCTTTTTTGGTGGAGTGCAGCTACTTACAGTTGGAGTATTAGGGCAATATGTGGGCATCCTATTCGACGAAATCAAGGCAAGACCCGAATACATCATTGATGAGCAACGAAATGTCACAACCGCAAACAAACAGAAGGAGGCATACCATGAGAAAATATAAACTCTTCCAGACTCTGATCCTCTGTGGAGGCTTACTGCACATAATTGCTTGTGGAGACTCATTAGAGCGCCATTTAGAAGGGAAATGGCAGTTGAAGACCGTTGAGCAGAATGGACATATCGAAACAGTAGATACAGTATGGTACAATTTCCAGACCTCCCTCTTCGAGTACCAGGTCTATGTGCCCGCTATTGATAGCTTTCGCAACATGTATGGCTACAAGACGATAGCAGATGAGCAGCACTTAGAATTAGAGCTCGTATCCTACTTCATCACTATCAAAGACTTCCTTCCCCTCACCGATTGGAGCACCCCCAAGCGGACGTTCCAGATCGAGGAATCCACTGGCAGTCGCTTGACACTCTCCAGCGAGGGCAAAACCTATAAGTTTGAGAAGTACTAAATGACATCCAGCCATCGGCTTAAAGCAGCTGATTATGAAAAAGGAAACGACACTACAGCTATTTCAGGCAGATACACGCACTCAGTTAGCAATTCCCTGTGCGGAAGAGGGAATTAAGGCAGGCTTCCCATCACCAGCTGAGGGGTATATGACTGACAGCATTGACCTGAACAGGGAGTTAATCCGTCATAAAGAGACCACCTTTTTTGCTCGTGTCAATGGAGATTCCATGGTTCATGCAGGTATCTTTGATGGTGATTTAGTAGTGATAGACAAGTCTCTCACTGCACACAGTGGCGACCTTGTGGTAGCTTTCCTGGATGGAGAGTTTACTTTAAAAGAATACCGTCATGACGAGGCCAACCACTGTGGCTGGCTTATCCCTGCAAATGATCATTATCCTCCCATTCAGGTAGCAGCAGAGAATGAGTTTATGATTTGGGGAATAGTGACCTACACGATTAAATCATTCTATAAGTGGCATTAAACACTGCAACATGTTCGGCTTGGTGGATTGTAACAATTTCTTTGTCTCCTGCGAACGGGTTTTCCGACCTGATCTGATAGGGAGGCCTGTTGTAGTACTCTCTAATAATGATGGCTGCGTCATCGCACGCAGCAATGAAGCGAAAGCACTCGGGCTGAAGATGGGCGATCCACTGTTCAAGGTGCGGGGGTTGTTGGAACGTGAGGGCGTAGCAGTCTTCTCCAGCAACTATATGCTTTATGGCGACATGAGCCGCCGGGTAATGTCTCTCCTCAGTCACTATACGCCCCAGCAAGATATTTATTCAATTGATGAGTGCTTTTTAGACCTCAGTGGCATGGGAGACGGTGATTGGTTGCACGCTTATGGCAAGGAAATTGTCAGAACGGTTTCGAAAGGCACAGGCATCCCAATCTCTATGGGTATTGCTCCTACTCGCACGTTAGCTAAGGCAGCCAGCAAGTTCGCCAAACAATATGCCGGTTACCATGGCGTGGCGATAATCGACACCGAAGAACGGCGTACAAAAGCTCTCCGGCTATTAGAGATAGGCGATGTATGGGGTATAGGTCGGCGCATGCGACAGCGATTAACAGAAGCAGGTATTACCACCGCTTGGGATTTTACGCAACGACGTGCAGACTGGGTCAAGCGACAATTTTCCGTTACCGGTTTGCGCACCTGGAAAGAATTGCGAGGCACACCTTGTATAAATCCGGAAGAGCTGCCTCTGCAACGAAGTCTTTGCACCAGTCGCAGTTTCGCTGATCAAGGTGTTTCAGATCGTTCTATTTTAGAGGAGGCAGTAGCTAATTTTGCCGCAGAGTGTGCCCGTCGACTCCGAGAACGAAAAGCTTGTGCCGGACAATTAATGGTCTTCGCCTACACCTCCCGTTTCCGTACCGATGCATCAAGCGACGTGATTCAACAAAATATCAGCTTGACGGTAGCTACCAATGATCCTCGGGAATTGATCAAAGCTGCACTTGAAGGCCTGCGCGCACATTACAAGGAAGGTACCTATTGGTATAAAAAGGCAGGGGTTATCTGTTATGGCCTTGTTCCAGCTTCAGCCGTACAGACCCATCTGTTCGACACGGTGGATCGCATGAAACAAAGAAAGTTACTGGAGGCTATTGACGCAATCAATCGCAAGAATAGTACGAGTACCGTTCGAGTAGCTTCACAAGGAGACCTGTCTAACTTTGGCTTGCGAACGGCTTTTCTCTCCCGTCATTTCACAACAAACCTCAACGAGGTGATCGAAGTGAAGCTTTGATATGCTCTCCTCTCTCTTCGTTGAGGTTGTTGAGAAACGGTAACAAATCATTCCAATTTGCCTGTTACCCGCAGGTATTCTGTCTCGTAAATTTTATATTGTGTCTGTGCTTCAATCAAATTGCTTTGAGCTTGCTGCCATTGCGTTTGTGCATCCAGCAGATCGGTCAACGTACAAAGACCATTCTGATAACGATCAGTCATTACCCGCAGATTCTCTTGGCCCTGCTCATCACCCAAACGAGCTGTTTCTACCATATTATATCCATCCGTTACATTCTGCACAGCTTGACGAGCTTCAATGCTTAGCAAGCGGGTGTTCTGCTGCAAATCGAGCTGCGCATTGTGGTAATCAAACTTCGCCTTGCGAATCTTCTTCAGTCCCTCACCCCAATGGAACAAAGGGACCTTAACTGAGGCCATGACCAGTCCCAAGTTATCGTCGATTTTGTTGGTAAAGGGAACCGCATTGCCCGCAGCATCCTGCGCTATACCCTTCATCTTCATATTGCCATACCACATATAGCCCCCCATCAAACCGATGGTTGGAAGAATATCGGCACGGGTCACTTTAATTTGTTCTTTAGCCGCATCTACCTGGCTCTGCAACAAATGCAACTCCGGACGCTGAGAGATGTTCTCATCCAGATCTCGTGGAGTAGCTATCTGTATCACCGTATCTACCGGGATAATCTGCGTATCCAGGGTACATCCCAATACATTGCAGAGCGCAAGGCGGCAGAGATTCTCACCATTCTTCGCCTTCTGCAATTGATAGTTGATCTCACTGCGTTTGGCAGAGATACGCAACAGGTCATTGGTCGTTGCCATACCGGCATTCACACTGACCTCTGTTTGCTGATAAAGCGCATTCATCTGCGCCTGGTAAGCCTCCAACATACGCACCTTCCAGTTCACCGCAATCAGACTCCAATAAGCATTGTCAGCATCCGCAATCACCTGCATACGAGTCTTACGTTGGGTCTCTGAGGCTGCCTCTTTGCCAATCTTGGCCAGTTTGTTGGCAGCCATGATCTTGCCTCCCGCATAAATGGGTTGCGTCACGGTGATTCCCGCCGAATACATACCGTGAATCTGCATGGTCATCCCGTTCATATCCATATCAGGGAAGACATAGGTACCCGATACGGAACCCTCCACTTTCGGCAAGTAATTGCTGAATGCAATAGCCTTGTCTAATTCCGCTTGACGCAGTTTATTGCCTGCCTTTTTCAACTCCTCATTCTGTTCGAGTGCCAACTGCCGGCATTCAACAAGCGAGAGCTGCATACGCTCCTGCCCTTGGACAAAGGCCGCCACGCATAGGGCAGCCAATAGTATTGTTGTTTTCTTCATAAATCCTTCATTTTTTAATTTCTTTCTTGATATGGAATGCCGCCGTATAGAACAACGGGAAGAGGATCAAAGTGATGATCGTTCCCATCGCCAAGCCACCCATGATACAGATCGCCATAGAGCCATACATCGGGTCACCCAACAACGGTACCATACCGATGATGGTGGTCAACGAAGCCATCAACACAGGACGCACACGAGAGACCGTAGCCTCCACCACAGCCACATAGGGTGTTTTGTGTTCCTCCTCCTGCAAGCGGCCGATCTCGTCCATCAAGACGATGGCGTTCTTCACCATCATACCGATTAAGCCCATCATACCAATAATCGCCATGAAGGTGAACGGCTGTCCGAAGCCCAGTAGCGAGGGTGTGATACCGCAGAACACGAACGGGAAGCAAACCAGGATCAGCAACACCTTCTTCCAGTTGTTGAAGAGCAACAAGAGGATCAAAAGGATGATGAAGAAGGTCAGCGGCAAGAAACCTAACAGATTCTCATTGGCTTCCTCTTGCGTATCGGTCTCGCCCACCCATTTTAGGGTATAGCCAGAGGGAAGCGGTATTTGCTCGATCTCCTCTCGGATGGAAGCCAGCACTTTGGCGGGAGTAGCCTCGTCCAAATAAGGATTCGGATCGCACTCTGCCTCGATTGTGCGCTGCCCGTTGACGCGAATCACCATCTCCTCGTCCCAAGAGAGGCGTACGTCGCTCGTCACGTTGCCCAACGGCACGCTCTTGTAGATGTCGTCTTGAATCTGCTCCGCCCCCTTGGTACCACGCATCACGCTCTGCAAGTCCTCGTTAGTAATGTGCATGTTCATCGTGCTCCAGACAGGGATCTCACGCAGGTCTTGTATCTTGCTGCCATCAGCATTGCGCACCTTCAGATTGATCATCACCGAGCGATCCTGATCGTTGATCATGCCGACTGTCATGCCATCCGTAGCGGCCATCAAGGCATTGCCCACATCGCTCCGCTCAATGCCTGAACGCAACGCGTCTTGACGGACATAGTCAGCCACGAGGGTCTTGCCCTTCGGCTTCCAGTTGTTCTGCACCGAATAGGGATCCACGTAGGGACAACGACGCATCACCTCCTCGGCCTGACCCGCCAGGTCACGCAGCACAGCTGGATCAGGACCCGCGAACTGGGCCTCGACCGTGTGGGTGGTCGTGATCGAGAAGTTATACTTACGGATACGAATGTAGGCATCCGGATAGCGGGTGCGCAGGGTGTCACGGATAGCCGGGATCTGCTCTACCACTGTCTTATAGTCCTTGCAATCCACCATCAACTCGCCGTAGCAGTTACCGCCTGAGGTCATCGGACGCACCAAACAATAGTGTGCCGGTGCGCTACCCATGCTGGCCGCCACCCGAGTCACCTCTGGATTCTCTTGCAACCAATCACTCATCTCCAACAGATCGTGTTTCACTCGATCCGCATCCGTCTGTTCCGGCAACCAATATTCGACGATGAACTGGCTATAATCAAAATCGGGAAAGAATAGGTTCTTCACCTTCGTCATGCCATAAAAACAGGTGAAGAGCAGCGCAATCGCTACGGTGATCGTGGTCTTCTTGTAACCGATCAGGAAAGCGATGCTGTTTCGCACGAACCGATGCACCGGCGAATTCATCATCTGCCCCTCTGGGGTAGCCTCCTTGTTGATGATCGTATCCTTAGCAAACATCTGCTTGGCGCACATCGGCACCTGTACCAAAGCTAATACCCAGCTGGAAAGCAAGCTGACGCAGATCACCAAGAAGAGGTCACCCGCATACTCACCTGTCGAACCCGGCGAAAGATAGATGGCCAAGAAGGTAGCCGCTGCGATGATTGTAGCACCCAGCAAAGGCATCGCCGTATTGCGACCGATGCGATAGAGATACACATCCGGTGTCAATCCCCGACGCTTATCCACCAATATACCATCCATGATCACAATAGCATTGTCCACCAGCATACCCATGGCGATGATAAAGGCTCCTAAAGAGATACGTTGCAGGGTCGTGCCCAACGTCAACAGGATCGGAAAAGAGACCGCAATGGTCAGGATCAAACCAAATCCAATGATCAAACCGCTGCGGAAGCCCATCGTGAAGATCAAGGCGATGATCACGATCAAGACAGATTCCACCAAGTTGATCATGAAAGAGTTGATAGCGGTCGTCACCTTATCGGGCTGGAAGAAGATCTTCTCCGTCTCCATGCCTGCGGGCACCCGTTGCATCGTCTCCGCCAATTTCGCATCAACAAGCTCTCCTACATCGGGCACGATCGCATCGGCCTGCATGGCCAAGCAGATGGCGATAGCTGGTTTACCATTCACAAAGAAACCATAGGTTTGTGGCTCGGCATAAGCACGCTCCACAGTGGCAATATCACCAACACGAAGCTGCTTTCCATCAAAGGTGCTGAACATCAAGTTCTCAATATCCTGCTCGTCCTCAATCGCCTCATTCACTCGCAGCTGGATCTTGTCGCCACCCGTCTCGTAAGCGCCAGCATTAACTGTCTTTCCTGCATTCTGCAGCGCCATCATGATCTGTGTAGGAATCACACCGTTGCGGGCAATCTTCTCTTTCGAAAGGGTAATGTTAATCACCTCGTCGCGATTGCCAACGAGATTGACCCGCTTCACGCCTTTCACCGCCAACAGTTCCCGGCGGATCATCTTGGCATATTTATATAATTCCGGATAGGTATAGCCATCGCCCGTGAAGGCATAAAAAATACCATACACATCCATCATGTCATCCACCACAATCGGCGAATAGCAACCCTGCGGCAGTTTTGACTCAACGTCATGCGTCTTGCGTCGCAGCTGATCGAAGTGCTGCTCCACCTCCGCATTGGGCACGCTCATATTGAACTCCACCGTAAACTGTGCCATACCATCGTGGCACTCCGTCGTGATCTTACGGATATCAGGCAGCGTGCGCAACTCATCTTCCATCACTTGCGCCACCTTCAGCTCCACCTCATGTGCGGCAGCACCCGGATAGGGTACCATCACCATCGCCTGCTTGACCGCCACAGCCGGATCTTCCAGCTTGGGCATCCGGGTGAAAGCGAAGACACCCGCCAGCAGGATACCCACCATCAACGACCAGAAGAGGGTAGGTCGTTTCACAAAAAACTCCGTGATCTTCATTAGAGCAACCCTCCTATATTGGTCTTCATCTGCTCCTCAACCACACGCACCGGCTCATTATCCTGCAGGACATTCACCCCCGCACGCACCACCTGCTCGTTGCCGGTCAATCCGTTCGTGATAATAGCGTTGCCCTTCTCGTCCAAACCAGATACCGTCACGGCACGTTTATGCACAGCTGAGTCATCGCCCAGCACCCAGACATAGGCTGTCTCCTGCTCCTGAAAAATAGCGTGGGGTGTCAAGATCACCTCATTGGCATTATCCGTCCCGGCAATACACAAGTTTACCTCAATGTTCTGACCCGCTGTCAAGCGCACGTCTCCCTCGTTCTCGAAAGTCAAGCGCATCTTGTAGAGCTGCACGCCATCCGCCTTCGGCGCAATGCTGATCAACTTCATCGGGATCTCCTTGCCCGGCTCGAACGGTGAGCGGCAGACGATCTGCTTGATCCGATCTTTTACCATATATAAATTAGCAGGCAAGTTCACGCTCACCTCCATGCGGTGCACATCCAGTAAGTTAATAATCGGTGTACCTGCATCGACCATCTCAGCCGGCTCAAAGTTCACGCTCTGCACGTAGCCACTAACCGGAGCCTTCAGTTGCGTATATTCCAACTTGTTTCGATAGGTCTGCAACTGCACGCCTACCTGCTTCAAGCCCGCCACAGCCTTTGCATAATCATTGTCGGACAAGCTATGTCCTTGATGCAGCTTCTCCAAACGCTTCATCTCGTCGCTCAATTGATCGAACTGGATCTGCAATTGATCCACGCCTAATTGATAATCCACATCATCGAGGGTAGCGATCAGCTGACCTTGACGAACATGATCTCCCTCCTTCACCAAAATTCGCTTGATCTGGCCTGGAGTCTTAAATCCGAGGCTGATCTCGTGCGCCTCTTCCACAATACCTGAGAATGATTTTTCGTTTTCCAATCCCCTTTGTACGGGTTGCGTCACCATCACACTGTGCGTGAACGTAGGTTGTTGTTTTTCGGCACATCCACAAAGCAAAAGAAGCGCAAAGGCCGAAATGGATACTAAATCTTTCATTTTATCTGATAACACTTATATAAATTCGGCTGCAAAGAACTGACTTTTTCACTTACCCCATACACTCTCATAGGCTATAAATTCATTCTAAAAGTCGTTTTTTTATCCATTTTTAGCCAGATTAAGTATTTTTTCCGTTCTAAAATGTATCTTTGCGGCCAAAATCAACAGAGACAATCCATGCACGAACATTCCGTTTTTAAAAGCTTAGACTTGGGCATGCTGCCCCCCACGCGCAACACATTGACCTTTGAGGATGAGTTTTTGTTGCTGGACAATCTGGACGAGCAGCATGAGCCCAATCAACCAGAGAGTTCCTTCTACCCCTTCAAACTCAACTTCACGATTCTGTTGTTCTGTGTCGGTGGTTCCATGCGCTTTCGGATGAACCTCAAAGAGTATGAATTGAGCGAGAATTACCTCATGATCCTTCCGCAAGGTTCCATCGGGGAGTGTGTCGGCTACAGCGACGATCTGCAGCTGGCCATGATTGCCTTCACCGGAGCCAACTTCTCGGTGGACATCCACACCACCACCTCCATGGAGTTTCGAAAGTTCCTGCTCAACGATAGTCTGCTCCGCTTGTCTCCCGACGAGATGGAGGAGTCGTTGACGCTCTACCGTTTGATGCGCAAGAAATTGGCCAATCCGAACTACGCCTTTGTGCGAGACGCACTGAAAGGCTACATGCAGGTGCTGATGGCGAATGGCTGCCAATGGCTCTCCAACCACCGCAAGGAACACATCCCCACCGTGGCGGTGAATCGCCAACAGCAGCTTTTTGACCAATTCCTTGCCTTAGTACAAGAGCATTACCTCACTGGACGTAGCATCCAGTTCTATGCAGACAAACTCTGTCTCACCCCTAAATACCTCTCGCAGGTGATTCGTGAGATCAGCGGACGCTATGCCGCCGACTGGATCAAAGACTATGTCATCCTCGAGGCCAAGGCCCTGCTGAAAAGCAAGAAATACACGGTGCAACAGGTCAGCGACCGGCTGCATTTCTCCAATGCCTCCTTCTTCGGCAAGTTCTTCAAGGCCGCTGTAGGTTGTTCACCCCGTCGTTATAGCCTCGAATAATTTTGTATTCATAAAAATTAACGACCACAACATTGTCTCCCTCGAAAAGATATCTATCTTTGCAGCCGCATAGAAAAAGCTATGCCAGCAGGATGATTCGCTAGCTCAGCTGGTAGAGCACAACACTTTTAATGTTGGGGTCTTGGGTTCGAGCCCCAAGCGAATCACCAAGAAAGGGTCTTCAGCGATGAAGACCTTTTTCTTTTTCATAAATCCGTAGCTTTGCTTCGGTCAACTATATTAATAATAAAGATATGCGTATCATTGGAAACTTATTGTGGTGGCTCTTCGGAGGATTGGAGGCTACCATCGGTTATTTCACGGGAAGTTTGGCGTTAGCTATTACCATCATCGGTATTCCCGTGGCGTTGCAAACTTTTAAGATAGGTCTGCTGTGTCTTTGGCCGTTCGGTGCGGAGGTAAAAGACACGGATTGCCCCGTCGGCTGCATCCGCATCCCGCTGAATCTGATTTGGATCATCTTCGGAGGCTTGTGGGCCTGCTTGGTGCACCTCCTTTTCGGAGCACTGCTCTTCATCACCATCATCGGCATCCCCTTCGCCAAACAACATTTCAAGATGGCGGGATTGTCATTAGCCCCGTTCGGGAAAGAGGTGACGCTGCGTTTCTGATTCAAACGCAGCGTCGAACCTCCGGTATGAGTTAGTTGTGTCATTGCGGGCCTTTTGCCCCAGTCTTCCTCCGCTGCAACCGGCGCATCCAAAGATAATAGCCGGTGAGCGGAAGGGTGGCTCCGACCAACGCTGAGAGGAAGCTGAGCAGGCGGGTGATGGATCCGCCCCAGCTGCCCACATGCCAGGTATAGATCCAGCCGTGCAGCTTTGCGGAACGAGGTTGATCCGCATAGGGTTTGTAGTCGGTTAGCTTCCCACTCCGTGCATCAAAGGTATAGCTATCAACCGCACGAAGGCTGTTGCGCCCCTCGGGCACGACACTGGCCGTGCCTGCACCCAATGTGATCTGCCGATAACCGGGATGGCTCTCCGCCAACGTCTCATAAACCTGTTGCCAATGGGCATAGGGCGCACGAGGTGGCCGATGACTCTCCGCACCTTCGGGACGGCCTCCTCTACCCTCGCCTTGATTGCCACGGCCTTGACGAGACACACCATTCGCTTGATCGCCTTTACTATGATTGCCCTGACCATTTGAGTTGCCGCCTCCTTGACCGTGACCACCGCCTGCAGAGGCTTCCACTCCGAAGAGACTATAAAAGCCCGTGCGATACCAACCGAACGACCAAGTTAGTCCGGTCAGTGCCATGGTTAACAGCAGGATCGTCGCATAGATGCCTCCCGCCACGTGCAGGTCGTGCCAAAAGCGGGGCCATCCCTTGGTGAAGGAGATCGTAAGACTCTTCGTCAGCGGTTTCTTCCGATTGGTGAGCCACATTAAGAGACCTGTAAT